>JBGTCY010000145.1:0-43070 GCA_041748615.1 Chitinophagales bacterium | reverse complement strand
ATGTATTGGTGTATCCTAACCCATCCGACAATTCCTTTAAAGTTTTATTAAACAATCTGGCAGAAGAAGTTTATTGTGAAATATGGATTACAGATATCAGCGGGCGAAGAATTAATGAAACCCGAATAAAACTTAATAGCGTTAGCTACGAATGGATTTGGGATGCAAGCGGATTGACCAGTAGCATCTATTTCTATAAAATAAGAATAAATAATGATAAGTTCATTTCAGGGAAAATGATAAAAATGTAACCCTAATGAAAATTATCATCTTTCATATTGCTTTACTTTATTGTGTTCTTTATTCTTTTCATTCTCATGCACAACAAACCATATTTACAAAAAAATGGGATACACGATTAGGAGGAAATTTACATGACTATTGTCCTGTATTTCAAAAAACAAAAGATGGCGGTTTTATTTTAGGTGGGTTCTCAAATTCGTATAACAAGGGGGATAAATCTGATACTTCCAGGGGTGGCTTTGATTATTGGATTGTTAAAATTGATTCAATGGGGAATAAAAAGTGGGATAAAACATTCGGAGGTTCAGGAAGCGATTATTTATTTGCCATACAAGCAACTTCTGAAAACGGTTATATATTAGGAGGTTCGTCAAGTTCAGGTATTACCGGTGATAAAACAGAAGCCTCAAGAGGCAATAATGATTTTTGGATTGTGAAAATTGACTCTGTAGGAAATAAACAGTGGGACAAAACTTTAGGCGGGTCGAGAAGTGATAATCTGTATGCTTTAAAGCAAACAAATGACGGAGGATATATACTGGGAGGCTTTTCCAACTCAGGAATCAGTGGAGATAAGTCTGAGGATAACTGGGATACGACATATTTTTATGATGATTTTTGGATAGTCAAAATTGATAAACATGGTAACAAGCAATGGGATAAACGCTTTGGCGGAACAGATCAGGATGGTCTATCATCTTTATTTCAAACTGGTGATGGCGGTTATCTCCTTGGGGGAATTTCCGCATCCGATAGCAGCGGAGATAAGACACAGCCAGCGTGGGGTTTTCAGGTTCGGGCTTATTGGATTGTAAAAATTGATTCATTAGGAAACAAACAATGGGATAAGCGTTATGGGGGAACAAGCGGGGAAATTTTGTATGATGTGAAGCAAACAA
This sequence comes from Chitinophagales bacterium, assembly GCA_041748615.1. Lineage (GTDB taxonomy): Bacteria > Bacteroidota > Bacteroidia > Chitinophagales > CAIOSU01 > JBGTCY01. Next base: position 41,928 of record JBGTCY010000145.1, on the reverse strand, counting down.
ATGATAAAGGATTTATTTTAGGAGGTTACTCATATTCTCCTGTTAGCGGGGATAAGTCTCAGTCCACTTTAGGTTATTGGATTGTAAAGACGGATTCATTAGGAAACAAACAATGGGATAAAGCATATGGGGGAGTTACAATGGCCGAACTGTATAGCGTTTCCCAAACGCAGGATTACGGTTACCTACTTTGTGGAAGAACTTCTTCAAATCAAGGCGGGGACAAAACTGAAAATAATTTGGGTTCATTCCAAACATGGATAATAAAAACAGATACATCAGGAAATAAAATGTGGGATAAAACTATACTAACAACCGGTTTTGACGGTTACGGGTTTGCAATTGAAACTTGCAGTCAGTGTTATGTAATTGCTAATTCTACTAATGGTGATGCAGGTGGCTATGTCACGGAACCAAACCGAGGTGTAACTGATTCAACTTACGACTACTGGATAGCTAAATTCTGCTGGGAAATCCCCAACGCCACAGCCATTCTCCCAGAAGCAGGAGTTACAGTTTACCCCAACCCTTTCTCTACTGATTTAGCCATCGCGCTGCAAAAAGAAAACCTGCAACAAGCCACCTTTACCATTAGCAACCTGCAAGGGCAAATCATTTTCAGGCAGGAAGAAAGCAATCTTGCCAACGCTTACATAAAAATGCTTGATTTTAGCTACCTGCCTGCTGGGGTTTATTTGGTAGAGGTGGTTGCTGATGGGGATAAAGTAGTGAAGAAAGTGGTAAAGCAATGAATTCGATTTACCTCGCCACCACCACCTTCACCGAAACTAAACCTCCCTCTTTCACATTCCTCAACTGAATCTGGTACAAACCAACGGGAAAGTTGCTGACATCAATGGAGTAGGTCTGACCGTTTTTCATTTCACGCCAGACTAACTGACCGGCATAATTGAAGATACGCGCTTCGTGCTCCCCGAACTGCCCGGCTTCTACCATTACGAGGTCACGGGCGGGATTCGGATAGTGCCTGATATGCTCCAATTGCAAAACATCAATCCCCACCGGATTCACAACAACCGTTTTACAAACGGTATCTGAACCAAACGTGTTGGTTGCATAGAGGCAAACATTATAGGTGCCCGGAGTATAAGTATTGACGACTGTGTTGGTTGTCGCTGTTGTTCCGTCATCCAAATCCCAAAGAACACTTGTCGCTCCCTGCGAAAGGTTGACAAACTGGACATCGAGTCCATTCACGGAATAACTGAAATCTGCAAAGGGCGCACCGTCCACTCTGATGACGACCGTGCCGGTGTCTTTTAAATTCGGCACGCCATCATCGCGGATGATATATTGAAAACTGTCAATACCCCTGAAATTTGCATTGGCGGTATATTGTAGATTTCCGTTGCCCGAATGAGTAACAGTTCCGTTCAGAGCCGGGAAAAAATTCTCGAAGATGATATTGTCTCCATCCGGGTCAATGTCATTGGCAAGTACGTTGAGAGATGGTGTATTGGGATAAACTAGCTGTACGGAATCGCGCACGGCAATCGGTGGATTGTTCACGCCCGTGATTTTGGTGACATGCACCGAATCGCAATAGGTGTCGCTGCCGGACATGTTGGTTACCGTGAGGCAGACATAATAGCTGTCATTCGCGGCATACGCATGATTGGGATTTTGCTGTGTGGAAGTACCGCTGTCGCCAAAATCCCAACTGTAACTTGATGGGCTGTTTTGCGAGGTGTTGGTAAACTGCACCAACCCGCCAGAGACATTATTCCAGTTAAATGAGGCAATGGGAGGAGGGGGAATGAGCGACCAGTTGACGCGGGTGATATTACCGAGCGAATCATAATTCAGCGTAACTAAGGGGATGCGAGTAATCGTTGTCAGCCACTCATGGTTGGAGGTGTTGTTGGGAATGTCAGTCGGGAAGCCCCAACTACAGCTTTGAAAAGGAGGAAAACCTATGCACGTTTTTGCTTCAATCCGGGTGTTACCGTTTTCAATTCTTTTTCTTCTCAAACAATCATAAGAGCCGAGCGGTGTTATAAATACACCCCATGCGTCAATTGTATCAGAGTAAGTGCCATTGTATGTCGCCCTGACACTGTCCACAGTGGTACCAGGCAACAGGCTCTGCTGAATCTGTTGCTGAATAGCCGGAGATAATTCATTAAATCCTTTCGTGACGCGCCAGCTATAACTGCCGGAAAAATTATCGAGATAGTCTATATCAAAGCGATACTGGTCTGTAGGCGGATTTAGTTTGACTTTGCTGATGCCGAGGCTGGGGTCATCAAACGCAAGTCCTTCTATCCGGAAAGACTGCGCATTGTTTCTGTAATAAATAAAGCCGCTGAAATCCATAGTCAGCGCGAGATTGGCGTTTGGATAATCGGCTGCATAAGGGGTGGAAGCCGGAGTGACAAAATACAAAGTGTCTCTCAGGTGGAGATTCAGATTTGGATAATTCCAGGTCTGATTCGCGCCTGCCGGTCCTACAGAAAAATTGCCAGGAAGTGTATCAGTAGCGGTGTAGTAAATACCACCGGCAACGGGCATATGAGTGGTATTGATGGAAATCTGAGCAAATACCGGCACGGAAAAGAATAAGCAAGAAATGATGATGAATGTATAGCGCATGAATTTAAATATTTAGTAGTTTCTTTACTTTGCGAATATCGTACATCTTTGTTTAAAGTCAGAGGGGTTGTCAATCTGGTGTCATCAAATATTCTAAATCTGTAATTACATGAAAATATTATTAAAAATTTCACTCGCGCTGCTCATTCTGCTTTTCGCTCTTTTTTTCATTTTGAAACTTACCGGCAACAGCTATCTCCTCAAAGGACTCCGTTCCACATATTTGCAAGGCGCATCCTCCGCTACCATTGATGATGCCCGCTTTTTCAATACCCATCCCATTTCAACCGGCAATGAAACGTGGGAGTGGCATATCCATCCCGATTACAATAAAACTGCATTAACGCCACGGTTAAATGAAGTTTTAACAGAAAACAAAAGTGTCGCATTTTTAGTCATTCGCAACGACAGCATTCTTTCCGAATATTATTGGGACGGCTATTCCGACAGTTCACGCTCCAACTCTTTTTCGATGGCGAAATCCATCACCACGCTGCTAGCGCAAATCGCCATTCAAAAAGGCGTTTTTGAGAGCTGGAACCAGAAAGTGATTTCAATTTTACCCGAACTCAAAGGCGACTATGCGGGTGAGTTGGAACTGTGGCATCTCTCCACCATGTCTTCCGGTTTGCAATGGGAAGAGCATTATAAAAATCCTTTTGCCGTGACGGCTAAAGCATACTATGGCGATGATGTTTGGGAACTGATGCTTTCATTGCCTATTGAAAGCCAACCCGGAGTTGCCTGCAATTATCAAAGCGGCTCCACGCAACTATTGGGCATTGCATTAATCAAAGCCACCGGAAAAACATTGAGCGAGCTTGCTTCCGAATGGTTGTGGAACCCCATGCAAACAAACCACGATGCTACCTGGCATACTGACGACAAGGGCACCGAATTAGCTTATTGCTGTTTCAATTCCAATGCGCGGGATTTTGCCCGCTTCGGCAAGTTGATGCTGAACTTTGGCAACTGGAACGGCACACAGGTTTTAGATAGCGCATTTGTTCGCAAAGCCACCACAGGCGCGTTGGGTGCTCATTACGGATATTCATTCTGGCTGATGCCCGATTACGCTCTGCCTGTTTTTTACCAAAAAGGCATTCTCGGTCAATACATCATCAGCATTCCCGAATACAACATGATTATCGTTCGTCTCGGTCATCAGCGCCAGCCAAACCGCGATGCCTATCATCCGGAAGATTTGTATGTGCTATTGGAAGAAACGTTAAAAATGATGAAATTCCTGTAAATAAATTCCCCGAATGGCGTATTCCTTTAGAATTTTCCACCTTTAGCGTTGAATTCCCATCCGAATTAGTCTATTTTACATAGAGTTTTATATTGTGAATTCTATGTTTATGAATAATTTATTTCTAAAAGTATTTTTTTTGTGTTTTTGCCTGATTCAAATTACCACCTCATCTGTTGCAGTTCCTTTTTTACCACAAACACCAAAAGCCTTATTGATTACCGGAACAGGTAGTCTGATTACGAGTGACCTTGTAGTGAAAAGCAGGCTGGAAACATTAGGTTTCACAGTGACTGTTGTTACAGGACCCGCTTCAAAAACAGCAGATGCGGATGACAAACAACTGATTGTCATTTCATCCACCATCAATTCATGGGATGTTGGCGCGAAATTTACGAATGTGTCGGTGCCCGTGATTAACTGGGAGCATGGGTTGTTTAAGGATTTGAAAATGACTGCTGCAACTGCCGGAAACTTCGGCAACTTCAGCGGACAAAACAGTATCACAATCACAGACGACACACATCCTTTGGCTGCCGGACTGTCATCCGGAGTCGTTCAGGTCTATTCATCCAATGAATGGATGGTGTGGGGCAATGCAAATGGGAATGCAACGGTCATTGCCATTCGCACCGGGCAGCCGCAGCAACCCGTTTTATTTGCTTATGAAACAGGTGCCGGAATGTTTGGTATCACCGCGCCCGCGCGCAGGGTCGGAATTTTTCTCTATAACAACAGCGCATCGGTTTTGACAAATGAAGGACTGCTGTTGCTGGATGCCGCCATTCAATGGGCAGCCGGAACAATCGCTCAGAATCAACCTCCGCAAGTGAATATTCTTTCACCTGCCAACGGGAGTGTAGTGACTATTGGAAACAGCTTTCAGTTTCAAGCTGATGCAAGCGATACTGATGGAAGCGTTGAACGGGTGGAGTTTTTTATCAATGGAGTTTTAAGTACAACTATTTTTAATCCTCCTTTTTCTTTTGCCGTTTATCCTTCAACTCCCGGAAGTTATCAACTGACTGCTACTGCTTATGATAATCTTGGCGCTTCTGCTTCTCATTCTGTTAATATCACCGTGGAAGATACCCCGCAAATTCCTTCGGATTTTTCCATCACTTTTACTGCTCCATCACAAAATGCAGTCTTCACAGCGCCTGCAAATATTCAATTCAATGTTCAGATTGAAAATGAAAATCAATCGGAAGGCGCTGCTTTTTTAAGCGTAATCAATGATGCGGCAAGTTGGAGAAAAATGAAAATAGGTTACAATCCAACTAACATCTGGGGTCCGAATCAAAATGTCATTGCAGGAGGAAATCATCAACTTGAAATCACGGTGAAAGATATCAGCGGCACCGCGCAATGGGATAGAATTATGTTTCGCCCGCAGGGAAAAACCAACAGCCCCGCCAATTTACAGCAATATGTCAATACTGCCGGAGGTGTTGGCAGCGACTGGGTGACTTTGCAAATACCCTTGAGTGATTTCCCCGGTTTTGATTTTACAAATGTGAGCTACATGGAATTTCCGGGATGTCTGGGAGCGGCAGCTTTTGAAATCGGCATTCAAAAAATTGAATTCACCGGAGGCACAAACCCGTTTGTTTGGCTGGGTGATGACAAAACGGATAATTCTCATGATGGCAACGGCAATACCGGTCAATTACTTGCGGAATGGATAACCGCGACTGATGAACCCGCGGCTATCACCAAAGTGGAATATTATTCGGGAAATAATTTAATCGGTATTTCAACCACACCACCTTTTTCTTATCAATGGAATCCGGTGACTGCCGGAAATTATTCCGTGACGGCAATCGCGTTTGATGCCACCGGAGCAACTGCAAGCGCGACCACTTCATTCACGGTAATCGGTGGCGCAGTGAACATGCCTCCGACAGTCAGCATCACTTCACCGGCTTCGGGCGCAACATTCATCGCTCCCGCCACAATACCCATTTTGACCAACGCAGCAGACCCTGACGGCAACATTGTGAAAGTGGAATTTTATTCGGGAACACAATTTATCGGTATGAAAGTTTCCGCCAATCAAATATTTAACTGGACAAATGTTTCTGCCGGAAATTATGTTTTAACTGCGAAAGCTTTTGACAACAATGGCGCTGTTACTACTTCCGCACCGGTGAATGTTGTTGTAGAAAACACAACTTCTACTCCTTCGCCCCTATCGGTTGTTTTCACTTCGCCCGGAAATAATTCCGTTTTTATTGAACCGGGAGCGATGACGCTTGCCGTTAAAGTTTTGGATGAAAGTAAAACGCCCGCTCCTCCGGTTTTGTCCGTTATCAATGATGCTTCAAGCTGGCGCAAGCTGAAACTCGGCTACCATCCGGTGAATATCTGGGGACCAAACCAAAATGTAATTACCGGAGGAAACAACGTGCTTGAGCTTACAATCAGGGATGTCAGCGGCACCGCGCAATGGAATAATATCCAGTTCAGACCACAGGGTAATGGGAACAGCCCGGCTTCTTTGCAATCATATGTGAATGCTGTTGGTGGTGTCGGCAGCGACTGGGTCACTTTGCAAATTCCGCTCAGTCATTTTCCCGGATTTGATTTCACAAAAGTTACCTACATGGAATTCCCGGGATGCATCGGTGCTTTGCCGTTTGAAATCGAGATTCAAAAAATTGAATTCACCGGGGGTACAGCTCCATTTCTGTGGTTTGGTGATATTAAAACAGATAATGCTCATGACGGAAAAGGAAATTCCGGTCAACTGACCGCGCAATTACTCACTTTCACCAATGAAGCGGACGGAGTCACGAAAGTGGATTTTTTCGCCAACTCAAATTTAATCGGTAGCACCACGTATCATCCGTATGCGTTTCAATGGAACAATGTGTCGCTGGGTAATTATGCACTGACAGCCCGCGCTCAAGTTGCAGGTCAGGCAATCACATCAGCGCTTTTGCCCGTCAGCGTTGAAAAAGCGATTGGCGACACGTTGAAAATCCGGGTGACTTTCAACTCTGCTCCCTCAACTTTAAATGTCACCAAAGCGCCTTTGAAATACAACAAAGATTTCGCTTACAGCTACACTACCGATGATTGTGATGCAGATGGATATACGACCATTTATCCGTTCTTCAGCGGAGGATTAAATGAACATGACAACCAGATTTATCCGGGCATGTTTTATACTGACGGCTGCGGCAATGATGTCTCTTTTAAGGCAGGGCTTGCGTGGTACACGGTGAATAGCCTTGGCAATGATTTGCATGTCAATAGAAGCGTGAATAATAAATTGACCTGGGCTGAATTGATTGAATTGCATGACGCGGGATGGGATGTTTTAAATCACAGTTATTCACACGCGGCAAACAATACCAATGTAAAGTACAATGATGAAATATTAAAAAACATCCGGCATGTGGATTCACTCACCGGCATTCAGATGACACATTTTGTGATTCCGTCAGGAGATTTGAATTATACTCAGCCTGCTTTAAACAACGGAATGTTATCGGTCTATAATCAAGCCGGAGCCGGTTATCAGGAAAATATCATTCCGGTGAACAATCCGGTGAATCTGAATGATTTAAAAATGAAAAGAAGATTCCTGCAAAACATCGCTACTACTTACAGCAACATCACCAGCCATCTTGACCAGGTTGCCGCTTTGAGCGTGAATGGAAATCATTATTGGTACAACGATGCCACCCACTCCGTGACGCATACTTACAATGGCAGTTTAGTGTTTCCGCTGTTTAAATATTACATGGAATATGTTGCAAACACGCATGGAAAAAACGGTTCCGACCGCATGTGGATGGCGCCCTTGCAGGAAGTGTATGAATATCTTGCCGTGAAGCAGGCGACACAAATAGAATCATCATTGAATGGAAATGTGCTGGAAATCAACCTGCTGCTGCACGATGTTCCGCAACAGCAAAGACGATACGCCTTGTCATTGGTTTTGAATGCAAACACGAATATTCAGAGCGTGGAAGTGGAGGGTACCAATAACTATTGTTACTCCGAAAATGGCAATAGCAAACTCATCAACTTAGACTGGACGGCCAATCATCCGGACAAAACTTTTAAGACGGAACCCAAAGTTTCGCAGCAAGAAATTCAAACTACAATTTCAGAAGAAGAAAAAATTGAATTGTTCCCGAATCCTGTAAATAACAAACTCTACATTAAATTCACCGGACATGAATCAGCGGAAGTACAAATCGTGATTTATAATATCACCGGAAAAAAATTCCTCCATCAAAACAACCAGCTTCAAACGGGCACAACACAACTCACGATAGATGTTTCAAAACTCCCGCAAGGAATTTATATTATGGAAGCGCTTTCCGAATTCAGGAAAAGCGGGATGATGAAGTTTGTGAAACAATAAGATGAAAATTTTCAGGACGAATTGAAGATTCATCGTCATGGTGAATAGGGTTCCGACCCATCATCTCCCTCAATCCTTTCCTTTTATTCCTTCCCGCCCATCAATAAATACAGTATAATTTTTCTGCAACCTAATGTGAAAAAGTCACAAATCTCTATTCTTATCGGAAATGTATTTGGTAAATGATTTTTGTTGTTGAGTTTTGATAAAGAGAATTGAATGGAAACAAACAATGTAAAACAAAACAATGTCAAATGAACAAGGGAAATACTACTATATAAATATGAATAGGAAATGTATTTTGGTAAATGATTTTTTGTTGTGAGTTTTGATGAAGAAAAAAAATGAAACAAACAATGTCAAATAAACAATGTCAAATGCACAAGAGAAACTCTATTATATAAATTATAATAATTAATAAATATGGAAAAGCAGGATAGAAAATTTGATTTGGAAGAAAGGCTGATAGATTTTACAATAATGATAATTGATATTGTGGAAACAATGCCGAATACAAAAGCTGCAAATCATATAGGCGGTCAACTTCTCAGGAGCGGTTGTTCTCCCGCTTTAAATTATGGGGAAGCTCAGGAAGCTGGGACCAAAAAAGATTTTATACACAAAATGGGAATATGCCGAAAAGAATTACGGGAAACAAAAGTCGCCTTGAAAATCATCATCAAGCGACCTTATCAAGAAGTATCAAATACTGCTGAGAGAACCTTGAAGGAATGCAGTGAATTACTTGCCATTTTTTCAAAAAGCATTGAAACCGCCCGAAAAAATTTAAATAAAAAGCCCCCCGAACAGGAATATTAAAACTTGAATATTTGGCATTGTTTGTTTGACATTGAATATTAAATAAAAACAACCTAAATGCCCTCATCATAAAACTTGAGCATTTGGCATTGTTAGTTTGACATTGAACATTTAAAAAAAGAAAATAAATACTCGTCAACATGAAACTTGAGCATTTGGCATATCAGACATTGAACATTATTATACACTTAACCTCCTCGAAAGGCAATAAATAATTGAAACGCCTCATTAACATATCCTTCATCTTGCTGATTGCCGTGCTTTCTTCCTGCACCTGCATCCGTCAGATACCTGAAGGGAAAACACTTTACAATAAAGCTAAATTCGAGCTTGCCACACCGAAAAAATTTAACAAATCCAATCAGGTAAAAGAAGCATTGGAAGAGCGGGCGCGCCCACAGCCCAACAGGAAATTCTTAGGATTGTTTCGCATCCGGCTGTGGCTGCACCTGAAGGTGAAAGAACCTAAAAAAGAAAGAGGATTTCGCCACTGGCTGAAAAACAAAATCGGTGAGCCGCCCGTCTATGGCTCGGAAGGCGTTTACAGGCAGTCGTCTTTGCTCATGCGGCAATATCTGCACAACAACGGCTACTTCATCTCCGATGTCAGGTTTGAAACGCGATTGAAGAAACGGCAGGAAATCGTAACCTACACGGCAACCACCGAGGGACAGTATCGCGTTCTCCGCGTCTATTTGCCCGAAGATACCAGCGCGCTCAGCACACTGATGCGGGCGCACGAAAAGGAACTTGCCATCAAGCCGGGCGAACCTTACAGCACCGATAAGCTGAGCGCTGAACGCGAAAAGTTTGCCGTCTTCATCCGCAGCGAAGGCTATTTCGATTTCAGCAGGGAGTTTCTTTATTATTATGTGGACACCACGCCCGGCTACAGGCTGCTCGATATTTATTTCCGGGTGCAGTCGCCCACCGACACCACCTTACATTCGAAATATTTTATCAGCGACATCACCGTGTTTCCCTTGTATGCCATTGACGAACTGCCGGGCAAAGCGCGCAACGACACGCTCATCGAAAAAGGCTACACGATTATTCAGCCCGAGCTTTTCTTGAAACGCAAAACGCTCGAACGCAATATTCTCATTCAGCGAGGAGAGCCGTTTTCGCAGAAGCTGCACGGCTTCACGGTCAACCATTTTCTCGACCTCGGCATTTTCAAATTCGTCAATATCCGTTATGAAAAAAGCGCTCCCGACTCGCTCGATGCGCTCATCCAACTGACGCCTTCGAACACGCAAGATATCACGGGCGAGTTCAATGTGAGCACCACCACGACCAACTTCCTCGGGCTGGGCGCGTCCGCCAGTTACATCAACCGCAACCTGTTCAAAGGAGCGGAGCAGCTCACCATCACCGGCAGCGTGAACGCGGAGACGCAACTCAACGCGCAGCAGTCGTTTATCAACACGCTTGAAATCATGGGGCAGGTCGAGCTGGGTTTTCCGCATCTGCTCGTGCCGTTCGGCAGCAAAAAAGTGTCGCAGTATTTCGTGCCGCGCACGAAGCTCGCGCTGCTCAATAATTTTCAGAAGCGCATAGAATTTTTCTCCATCAACGCGCTCTCGTTCGATTATGCCTATGACTGGCGCACCAAAGCGACAACACGACACATCGTGACGCCTCTCTCCATCACCGACATCCGCCTGCTGAACACCACTTCCGAATTCACCGACATCCTCGCGCGCAACCCCGCGCTGCGGTTGAGTTTTGATGACGTGTTTATCATCGGCATGAAATATAGTTTCATTTACACCGGCTCGCTCAGGCAGGGCAAGCGGAACTACGGCTATTTCAGAAGTAATATCGAACTGGCGGGCAACATCATCTATCCCATCGCCAACGCCTTCGACAGCGAGACGCAGCGGCACGAACTATTCGGGCGACCGTTCGCCAACTACTCGCGTTTTGATCTTGATGGAAGATATTATTTGAAAATGACGAAAAAACATTCGTTCGTCAACCGCGTGCTGGCGGGCATCGCCATCCCCTACGGCAACTCGGAGGTGACGCCTTACATCAAGCAGTTTTTCATGGGTGGGGCGAACAGCGTGCGTGCATACCGTTTGCGGATGCTGGGACCGGGCGGCTTCACCAACCCCGACCCTGAAAGCCGGCAGATTTTCCCCGACCAGACGGGCGATATCCGGTTAGAGTTGAATAGCGAATATCGTTTTACGATTGTGAAATTTTTGAAAGGCGCGTTGTTTGCCGATGCGGGCAATGTTTGGCTGCTGCGCCCTGCCGAGCAGCGACCTGATGGCGAGTTTGAGTTTTCACGGTTTTACAAAGAAATCGCTATTGGCACAGGCGTGGGCGTCCGCCTCGATTTCAACTTTTTTGTTATCCGCACTGATGTATCCTTCCCTCTCCGCAAACCCGAACTCCCCGCAGGCGACCGCTGGACGTTTGACAAACTCTATTTCAAAGACAAAAACTGGCGCAGGGATAATCTGATTTGGAACATCGCGATAGGGTATCCGTTTTAGAGGGCAAAAAACAGAAAGCACTACGGGAGATGAAGCTATAGCTGCTCACGCTCGCGTCTCGCGAGTGTGCGCTATCCGTCAGCCTCCGGCTGAAAGGAGTTTTTGTTGCATTTATATTATTCCGGCAGGATGCCTGATGATAGCTTACACTCGCCAGGAGAAGATTACATTCCCAAGGGGATGCCGTCCCGATAAAAAATCGGGAGGCATGACATTAACTTTAAACTTTAGACATTGAACATTAAACTCCCTTCCCCGCGCGGAGGTAAGATACCTCAATCGCGCAACGCTACCAATCAAAGCAAGGCGTAGTCGGATGAAAAGAGCGCAAAAAATTTTACGCGCAGAAAAATTTCTTACAAAATTTTGAAGCTGAATCCGACCGTTACATATTGACCGGGGCGGAATCGCTGGATGGACTGGTCGTTGGCTCTGTCGAAGACGCCATCCAGGTTGCCGTCTTGGAGCATGAGGATTTCCTGGTTGATGATGTCGGCAATTCCGGCATTAATGGTCCAGCGTTTGCCTAATGTTTTTGAGACGCTGAGGTCTAAGACGCTACGCGGCATTTCATACACATCGGGGTAGCCTTCATAGCCAACAAACAGAATCCTGCGACCGACTACATTGTAAATGAGATTGACCTGCAATCCGGAATTTTCGTTGGCATAAAACAATCCGGCATTGACGATGAAAGGCGCCTGTCCTTGCAAGGGGCGGTTGTCTGACTGTCCGAGTGATTTTTCACCGAGGTTGATTTTGCTGATGATGTATGCGGCATTGAGTCCGAGGCTGAGGTCATTGAAAAATTTGGTGTCGCCAAAAAAGCGAAGACTCTTTTTCACTTCCACTTCTACGCCTGCCGAATAGGAACTCTCCGCGTTGCCGTAAGTGAAGTTTTTCGCTCCACCGGAACCGGCTCCTTCAAGGAAAAGCGTTTCAATCGGCTTGTCGAAAAATTTGTAAAAACCGGCAACGCTCACCAATTCATTTTTCCCGGGATAATATTCAAAACGCAAGTCGGCATTGTGGATGATGGGTGTTTCGAGGTTCGGATTTCCTTTGTTGGTGAAGTTGAAGTTAAAATCATAAAAGCCAAATGGCGCCAGCTCGCGGAACTCGGGGCGGTTGGTGGTCATGCCGTAAGCGCCACGTAACAAAAGCTGTTCGGTGAAATTGTAACTGATGTTCACCGAAGGAAAAACATTGATAATCGGGTTGTTCACTTCAATCGGGCGGTTTGTCAAATCAAAGCTGTTCAGTTTTTGCACGTTGTCTTCTACTCTTACCCCCGCGATGATGTTCAGTTTTTTTGTGATGGGCAACACGGTGGAGAGATAGTAAGCCAACAGCCGGTTGCTCGCGCTGTAGTTATCGTTGGGGTTAGATTGTTCATCAATACGTATTCCGGTGGTGTTGTTGATATTTTCCTCTTCAAACAATTCCCAGATGGTGAGATTGGCGAGGTCGGTATCAAAGTTGGCGGAACTGGCGCGGGTGTAGCCGATATTGCGCGCCTTGAATTCACGGTTTTTGTATTCCGCGAAGATGCCCGCTTTCAGCGTGGGGATGAAACGGTCGCTCAATGCAATTTTTTGTGAGAGATTGAAAGCGGCAGTGCCGGTGTGTTCAGACATGTTTGAAAAGAAACGTCCCAAAAATTCTGCTGCTGCCGCTCCGGGCGGTACATACAATATTCTGTCACCCGTCACCAAATCAACGGTGGAGCGATACCTTTTGTAATCAGGCTGGTCGCGGTAGGCGTTGTTATATCCCACCACCCAATTGAGTTGGGTTTTATCGGCATTTAATTTATGCTCACCCAAAAATTGTCCTGAATAGATACCGCGGTAAATCTGGTCATAAGAGGCGTTATCCAAAAATACGGCTGATTCGAAATTGGGACCGGTACGGTTGACATACTGTCCCATCGAGGATTGGTTAAACAGGTTTTTAAATTCGATTTTGCTTTTCTGGCTGAAGCGGAAAGCCCAGTTGTGGATGACTCCGAACCGGATTGATTTGTTATACTGTCTGTCCACATAATTGTAAATCACGGAACTTTGGTTGGCGTCTTTGTCGAAAGTATTGTAGTCATGTCTTTCCACATCGAAGGTGGCGTTGGTATTACTGTAGTTGATGGAAGTGACATTGCCGATTTCCGCGCGTTTGCTTTTCATTTTAAAATTTCCGGTGATGCCCGCGCGCTGGTCGAGGAAGGCATTTTGGCTGCGCGGCTCCCAGACATTCCTGAGTGAGCGACCCGCTTCTTCAAGGGCGGTTGCTGAATTCACCTGTCTCAAGTCAGAAGGAAATTCACCGGGTAAACTAAGAAGTCCCGAGTTAAATCCGGTATGATACAACCCATCGCGCTCCTGAAAAAGAAATTCCTGAAACGTAGTACCCGCACGATAACCGGTGGTGTAGTTCACCACGATACTATTTTCATCCGGAATACTGCGGGTGTAGATTTTTACCAAACCTCCGGAAAATTCACCCGACACATCGGCAGCGGGGCTTTTATATACCATGATTCTTTCCAATTGCGAACTTGGAATAATGTCAAAAGAAAAAGCCCTGACATCCGTCTCCACGCTGGGTGCAAAGACATCATGCAGCATCACGTTGTTATAACGGGCGCTTAATCCCCTGATTTGAATGAAGTTGCCGCTGATGGTGATTCCCGGGATTCTTCTGACTACCTGTGCCGCGTCACGGTCTAAAGTTTTTGCGATTGCTTGTGCTGATACTCCGCTGACAATCTGGTCGGCATTTTTCATGTCAATCAAAACAGAGGCGTCCGTATTGCTGATTCGGGAAGTAACCACCACCACCTCACCGATTTCCATTTCCGTATCTTCTTCCATCGCGATATTCAAATCTGTGTTTCTGCCTTCGCGCACCACCACATCGCTGATTTTCATTTTTTTGTAACCGAGGTAAGAAATGACCAGCGTATAGGTTCCGGCTTCTACATTGTTAATGGTGTAAACACCAAAAATGTCCGTTGCCGCACCTTTGGCAGTGCCCTCAATCACAACGGACGCACCAATAACCGGCTCGCCCGTTTTTTTATCCATCACGCTCCCCGTGATTTTCGAATCTTGTCCGAAAACGAACTGAAAAATTCCGAGCAGCGCGGTGAGGATTAATAAATTTTTCATAAAATATATTTCAATAAATTCAATGCAAAAGTAGAGCGGTTAAATCACGGGGTTGCTATGCGAATGTTAATAAATTGTTAACCCGAAATGCCATCCCTTTAAAGTTTTCTTAATTTGCCCTTAACATGATGCAGGTGGCAACCGTCTAATTTTGCAACAAATATCCAAGCGTGAGTGCGACAACCAGAATTCTTATTGTTGATGATGAAGCCGATATTCTCGACTTCATGCAGTACAACCTTAAGAAGGAAGGTTACGAAACCGAGGTCGCTGAAAATGGCAGGGTGGCGATTGACAAGGCGGAGACTTTTCACCCGCACCTCATCGTGATGGACATCATGATGCCGGTGATGGACGGTATTGAAGCCTGCCGCGAAATCAGGGCGAATCCTCATCTGAAAAATACACTCATCGCATTTTTAACCGCGCGCAGTGAAGACTATTCGCAGATAGCAGGTTTTGATGTAGGCGCTGATGATTACATCACCAAACCTATCAAACCGAGAGTTTTAATCAGCCGCATTAAAGCGCTGCTCAGAAGAACTTCAAAAGAGCAGGAGGAAAAACAAATTTCAGTCGGCAATATCGAGATTGACCGCGAGCGGTATGTGGTGCGGAAAAACGGCAAGGAATTAGTGTTGCCGAAAAAAGAATTTGAACTGCTTTCATTATTAGCCTCGAAGCCCGGCAAGGTTTTTACCCGCAAAGAAATTCTCAACAGGGTGTGGGGCAATGACATCATCGTGGGCGACCGCACCATTGATGTTCACATCAGAAAACTCCGCGAGAAGCTGGGTGAAGAATATTTTAAAACAATGAAAGGAATAGGTTATAAATTTGACCTGTAACCTTTAGAATGAAAAATCCTTCTCCGCGGGAAGTGGTGCTGCTCACCTCAGGCGCAGTTTCCCTGATTCTCTTTTTTACACTACTATTGTTGCATTTGATTTATCCTGCACTCATTGCCCGTCCTTTTATTTTGCTGCTTCCGCTCATTACTTTTTTGCTGATATCGGTGTTTTTCATGTTATCCATTGAAAAATTTATTTACCGGAAAATAAAATTGATTTATAAAAGCATCTACAAGCTGAAGGCAGCTAAAACCGGGGCTGGTTCCGTGAGTTCAAAAGGTTTGATGCAGCGCGATATCATCGGGGAGGTGGAACAGAAAGTGATGGAGTGGGCGGAAACGCAAAACCAGGAAATGGAAACCCTGCAAAAGCTGGCGGACTACCGCAAAGAGTTTGTGAGTGATGTTTCACATGAATTAAAAACACCCATTTTTAACATCCAGGGCTACTTGCATACACTCATTGATGGCGGCATTGACGACCCGAATATCAACGTCAGTTATCTTCATAAAGCATCACAGAATCTTGAACGCCTCAGCAATATCGTAGCCGATCTTGAAGTGATTTCACACATCGAATCGAATTCGCTGATTCTCGACTTTACGCGATTTGAAATTGTGAAACTCATCAAAGAAGTGATTGATGATTTGGAAATGAAAGCCGACCTGAAAGACATTACCTTGCATCTGAAAGAAGGCGCGGACCAACCAAGATATGTAAGGGCTGACCGTGAACGCGTTAGGCAGGTGTTGGTGAATCTGGTTACCAACTCCATCCGCTACGGAAAAGAAAACGGGAAAACGATTATCGGGGTTTATGACATGCATGAAAACGTGTTAGTGGAAGTGACGGATGACGGAATCGGAATTGCCGAAGATCACCTGCCGAGACTTTTCGAACGATTTTACCGCGTGGACAAAAGCCGCTCACGCGAACTGGGCGGCACCGGGCTTGGATTGTCCATCGTGAAACATATCATTGAAGCTCACGGGCAAACTATTCATGTGCGCAGCACACCGGGTGTAGGCTCTACCTTTGGACTTACGTTGAAGAAGGAGTAAGTAATCTTTGAAGCGGGTGCCTGCTTGTGCGCACCGACAGGTGGGGCGTGGGCTACTCAATTATACCAAAGGTAATCAGAAAATTGAACATATATACAAATAAATTTAGGTATTTTATATTAACTGTATTAAGTGTGATTGTGGAATTTAGGGTATGAAAAATTTCTTAACCTATACAGAGGTAATGTCATTGGAAAACAAGCATCGCCATTGCAAAGAATAACGCTATACAGACAGATTGAAAACATTTTTGTGTTTAAGTACTCATTTCAGATAATATTCGTTTTTTTGGAGAATAATTTTTCAACGTCTTGATCGCAATCTATCTCAAAGAACTCAACTCCTTTTTCAGTTCACTGACCGGATATCTCGCGTTGGGGATTTTCCTGCTGGTGATGAGTTTGTTCGTCTGGATATTTCCGGATACAAGTGTTTTAAGTTATGGCTTTGCCACATTAGACGGATTGTTCACTACTGCTCCCTGGATTTTTATGTTTTTAGCGCCAGCCGTCACCATGCGCATGTTTTCGGAAGAGTGGAGCGCGGGAACTTATGAGCTGCTGTCCACACGCCCGTTAAGCGAAGCTACCATCATCTCAGGAAAGTATTTTGCCGCGCTGACACTCATCGTTTTTTCATTGCTCCCCACCGGCATCTATTATTACACGGTGTATCAGTTGGGTTCGCCTACCGGCAATCTAGACAGTGGTGCAGTGCTGGGTTCTTATATCGGGTTGTTCCTGTTAGGTTCAGCTTTCGTATCCATCGGCATCTTTTCGTCATCCGTCACCAACAGCCAGATTGTGGCATTTTTACTCGCGCTGTTTTTGTGTTTTTTCTTTTTCATGGCATTTGAATTTTTAAGCCGGCTGAATATCTTTTATGCCAAAGCGGATGAGTTGATTGAGTTGTTGGGGATTAACGCGCATTACCGTTCCATCAGCCGTGGGGTACTCGACACGCGCGACCTGCTCTATTTCGTTTCCTTCAATCTTGTTTTTTTAATGCTCACGCGGGTAGCGCTTCAAAGCAGAAAATGGTAATATGAACAAGCGCTCCACTTCCCGTAACCAGATTCTTTTCCGCTTCGCGGTAATTCTGGCAATCATTATTTTACTCAACATCATCGGCAATCGCTATTATTATCGCTTTGACCTCACGAAAGAAAAACGCTATTCGCTTTCCTCCGCCACCAAAGAATTGCTCAACGGATTAGAGGATGTGGTGTATATTAAAGTTTATCTCGAAGGTGAATTCCCCGCAGGCTTCAAGCGGCTGCGCAACAGCACACGGGAGATGCTGGATGAATTCAAAGCTTATTCGCGCCATAACATTCAGTATGTGTTCATTAATCCTACTGCGGGAAGCCAGGAAGAACGCAACGCACTCTATCTTGAACTGACTGAAAAAGGATTACAACCTACCAACCTGCGCGTACAGGCAGACAAAGAACTCACACAAAAAGTAATTTTTCCCGGAGCGTTGTTTTTCTATCGCGGGAAAGAAATTCCCGTGCAGTTGTTGGAAAGCCGCATCGGTGCCGCACCGCAGCAAGCGCTGAATAACTCGGTAGAATTGCTGGAATATAAATTCGCCAATAGCATTAAAAAGTTGACGCAACGCAGCCGCCCGAATATTCTTTTTACGCAGGGGCAGGGTGAACTGACCGGCAGAACGATTGCCGATATGATGCAGACGTTGCAGGAATTTCAATACCGCGTGGATACCATCAATCTTACGCAACAGGTGATTCCGAAGAGCGCCAGCGTGTTGGTCGTTGCTAAACCGAACTCGGCTTTTCGCGAACAGGAAAAATTCAAGATTGACCAGTTTGTCATGCAAGGCGGAAGTGTACTCTGGCTGCTGGATGTGATGGATGCTGATATGGACAGCCTGCGTGGACAACCGCTTTTTTTCTCGCAAGCCCTCATCCTCAATCTTGAAGACCAGCTTTTCAAATATGGCGTGCGGCTGAATGCCGACCTTGTTCAGGATTTGCAATGCAACCGGATTCCGTTGGTGGTGGGGATGCTCGGTGACCAGCCGCAAACCGAACTGTTTCCCTGGTATTACTTTCCCTTAGTGACGCCCGGCAACGAACATGCAATCGTTCGCAACCTCGATGCGATTGCGCTCAAATTTGCCGGCACGATTGACACGGTTGGTAAAGCAGACGGCAATATCAAAAAAACTCCTTTGCTGCGTTCATCGCCTTACAGCAAAGCGCTCCGCGCGCCCGTGCGGGTGCATTTTTCGATGCTGAAAGAATCCCCTGACCCCTCGACATTCAATAAGCAGCATCTGCTCATGGGTGTGTTGCTTGAAGGAAAGTTTGAATCGGTTTTTAAAAATCGCGTAGCCCCGTCTTTCAGCGAAGCATTGGAATCGGAGGGGATGACCTTCAAAGACGAAAGTATTTTTTCAAAAATGATTGTCATCTCTGACGGTGACCTCATTAAAAACGAAGTGAGCGCGACAGGCTCGATTTACCCGCTTGGATTTTATGCTTTCACGGAACAGACTTTTGCGAATAAAGATTTTCTGCTCAACTGCATTGAATATTTAGTGGACGACACCCGCCTTATTGAAACGCGCAATAAAGAAGTACGCCTGAGATTATTGGACAACCAGCGCGTGCAAGCGGAACGCACAAAATGGCAACTGCTGAATACCGGTTTGCCATTGTTGTTGATTTCCGTTTTCGGAGGAGTTTATTATTGGGTGAGGAAAAAGAGATATGCAGATTAGGAATATATTTTTCTTTTCTCTTTCTTCACCATACCCATTACTCACTTAAATTTTGCAGATTTCTGTAGGCTCTAATTTTAAATTGGGTAATGGAAGTTATTCAATTTCACTTAACCGGGTCGTACCCGTGACCACCCCACGGGTGACAGGACAAGATTCTCTTCAGTGTCAGCCAGCCACCTTTAAAAAAACCATATTTCCTCAACGCATCCAATCCGTATTGTGAGCAGGTGGGTGAATAACGGCAGGAAGACATGAGAAAGGGAGAAATCACTCTTTGGTAAAAAAGAATCAGGAGTATAGCGATGCTTGCAGGAATGTTTTTGATGCGCTTCATGCAAGTGATTTCATTTTTTCAAAAAGCGCATCCATTTTTACCTCAATCAATGAATATGCGGGAAGTTTTTTTCCGGAATAAATAATCATCAATGCAAGTTGAAGATTTTTATTTTTTAAAAAACCATACAAAACGGATTTGCGCAAACGGTAAGCTTCCCGCAGTTGGCGTTTAATCCTGTTGCGGTCTATGGCTTTCGGAAAAGCGCGCTTGGGTACGGAAAAAGAAACCTGCGCGGGGGAATTCAGCGTTTCGTTTTTATCTTCTAATTCAGGCCAGGATAACCAAACAATTTTTAAGGGAGGGGCGTCAATGGTCTTTCCTTTTTCAAAAAGCGATTCAATCACTTTTTTGCTTTTCAGCCGCTCTTCACGTTTGAAAGTATTTGAAGTGGTCAAGCGGAAATGGAGGATTAAACGATTGTTGTGACAACAATCAATCAGCGTGAAAAAAATACTTATTTCAATCGCTTCTCATCCGAAGCGCTCAGTTTTTTTCTACCCCTTGCCCTTCTCCTTGATACGGTTGCAATCCCTGCCTTTGATTTCATTTTTTTACGAAATCCGTGCTTATTCTTTCTTTTTCTTTGCGATGGTTGATACGTTCTTTTCATAACAGGGCTTTTTAAAAATGAGGCGTAAAGTTAATCCGCAAGTGCGACTATGCCAACCTCTTTGAATATTTTATCCTTTCATTGATATTAAAAACTCTTCGTTGGATTTGGTGCCTTTCATATTTTCCAACATGAAATTCATCGCCTCTTCGGTGGTCATGTCGGCAAGGTGGTTGCGCAGAATCCACATGCGTTGCAGGGTTTCCTTGTCTAAAAGCAGGTCTTCCCTTCTGGTGCTGGAGGTGGTGACGTCAATGGCAGGGTAAATGCGTCTGTTCGACAATTTCCTGTCTAATTGCAATTCCATGTTGCCGGTGCCTTTGAATTCTTCAAAAATCACCTCGTCCATCTTCGAACCGGTTTCAATCAACGCGGTGGCGAGAATGGTGAGCGAGCCGCCATTTTCTATTTTGCGGGCAGAACCAAAAAACTGCTTGGGTTTGTGCAGCGCGTTGGCTTCCACACCACCGGAAAGTACTTTGCCGGATGCTGGCGCTACCGTGTTGTGCGCACGCGCCAGGCGGGTGATGGAATCCAATAAAATCACAACATCATGTCCGCATTCCACTAAGCGTTTTGCTTTCTGCAAGGCGATAGATGATACTTTCACATGTTTTTCAGCCGGCTCATCAAATGTGGAAGCAATCACTTCCGCTTTCACACTGCGCTCCATGTCGGTGACTTCTTCCGGACGTTCATCCACCAGCAGTATGATTAAATAAACTTCCGGGTGGTTTTGCGCAATGGCGTTCGCGACATTTTTCAGCAACACCGTTTTACCCGTTTTAGGTTGTGCCACAATCAATCCACGCTGTCCTTTTCCGATTGGCGTAAAAAGGTCAATCAGCCGGGTTGAATAATTATCCCCGTCTGTGAACAGGGTGAATTTTTCATTCGGAAAAAGGGGAGTCAGATAATCAAAAGGCACCCTGTCCCTGATTTCTTCAGGACCCAGATTGTTGATGGTATCCACTTTCAGCAGGGCAAAATATTTTTCACCTTCCTTGGGCGGACGGATAGTGCCGCGCACAGTGTCACCGGTTTTTAATCCCAAAAGCTTTATCTGTGAAGGGGAAACATAAATATCATCGGGCGAGCTGAGATAATTATAATCGGAGGAGCGCAAAAAGCCGTACCCATCGGGCATCATTTCAAGCACACCCTGACCGACAATCACTCCGTCAAATTCCACATTAAAACCGCTGTCACGCCTGCGTGCCGCAATTTTTCTGTCCGGCACAAAATCATCTTGCTGCAGAGATTCCTTATCCGAGCCTTCTGAAGAAGGTCCCTCCTCATTAAAGGAGGAAGTGGATTCGTTGTTAAACTTCGGTTCTTCCGAAATTTCAACCGATTCCAAATCCGGTAAATCAGCCTGCGCTTCCAGTTCCAGTGATTCAGGGGCTTCCTGAACAGGAGTTCTTTTACGCGGACTTCTTGGCGAACGGGTTTTGGCTGCCGGTTCGCTGCCGGTTTCGGGACTCAGCGCCTGATGGTCAAGAATTTTGTAAATCAGGTCTTGCTTGTCTAAGGTTTTGAAATTTTCAATTTTGAGTTGCTCAGCAATCTCCTTTAGCTCAGGAACGAGCATGTCGTTCAACTGCAAAATGTCATACATAAATGGGGGATTTGAATTTTAATATATCAAAATGGAAAGTAAATTAATCTGAATGTGCAGAGGTTTCAGCTTTTATATTGAAGTATGGTTGTAAATTCTGTTTAGAATTAAAAAATTTCCCGAAGTGAAAAAGGAAATATCCGATAGGAATCGGACACAATGTTACACAATCTTTTCTTTTTTTACAAATTTTTTGTTGAATGAATCTTTTATTTTCGACTGTTGCAAAAGACTTATTCTCCTTTAAATTCCGCTTTCCTTTTTTCAACAAAAGCCAGCACCCCTTCTTTATAATCTTTGGAAAAGCCTGCAATTTCCTGGTAGTAGGCTTCTTCTTCAAGCATGGTATTCAAATCCGAGTGGAATGATTTGTTCAACATTTTTTTAATCATGCCGATAGCTTTGGTGGGAGCATTCGCATAGTAGCTGGCTAACTCCTCCACAGCTTTGTCCAATTCACCGGAGGGAACCACCTGATTTACCATGCCCCATTGCAATGCTTCCTGTGCGGAAATTTTTCTGCCCAAAGTTGCCAGCTCAAATGCGCGGGCTGCGCCAACTAATCTCGGCAGAAAATAGGACGATCCTGAATCAGGCACTAATCCGATATTGACAAACGCCTCGAGCAATGTCGCGTTTTCGGCAGCCACAATCAAATCGCAGGCAAGCGCGAATGAACAACCGGCACCTGCCGCGATTCCGTTGAGCTTGCAGATTATCGGTTTCGGCAAATTACGCATCGCTTTGATGAGCGGATTGTAACGCAGATGGATGGATTCCGATAAACTGCGGTTTTCAATATCTTTTATCTCTTTTAAATCCTGCCCGGAACAAAATGCCTTGCCGGTTCCCGTGAGAATAACAACACGCACATCTTTATTTTTTGCAATTTCTTTAAAAGCGGCTTGTAATTCAAAACTCATCTCTGTGTTGAACGCGTTGAAAACATCAGGACGATTCAGCGTAATCGTTGCTTTTTTATCTTTTACTTCTAAAATGATGGTTTTGTACATGGTGTGTTGATGAGTTGATGTTTTAATCTACTTTCATTATAAAAAATATATTCGGCTCAATTTTCCCGGGATTAAAAGTATAAAAATTCATTGAGTTCCCCGCTCTTTTCCATATCAATGTTTCCATAACTCCATCATATATCCCTATTCATTTCCCCTCAAACCATCGCCATCGCTACACCCATGCTCAGCGCACCGATTGCGTAACCAAAGAAAATTTCAAAAGGGCGGTGTGCGCTAAGGTATAATCGGGCTGAGCCAATCAATCCTGCCACGAGGACAATAATGATTAGGGAAAGCTCAAGATTATAGGCCGCAATCAAAGCCATTTGCAGCGCAAGCATGCACATGACACCCGCGCCAACCGTGTGGATGCTGATTTTAAAAAAAAGATTGAAGAAAAAACTCGCAAACACAGAAAGGCTCGCGCCCAGGAACATGGCAGTGATAAATTCGCTGATTGCCAGGCTGCGGATGACCATAAATATCCAGAAATACAACAGACTAATGGCGACATAGGGAATGATGCGTTCTTCGCGGTCGCGGATGAAAATATTTTTCAGCATCTTCAGCCGGCTCATGATGAAAATGATGAGCACCGGAAAAATGATGGTGTTGATGATAACCGCGATGAAGATTTTTAATTTCGCATCAGGGTCTAACCCCGCTAATTGATAAGGCGTGAGCCAATTGATGAGCGCCAGTGCGTAGGTCGGCAGAAAAAGCGGATGAAAAACCACTGAGATGAGAAGCGCTATTTTTTTAAGCATTACAATTCTTTTCGAAGTCGCGCCACGGGAATATCCAACTGCTCGCGATATTTGGCGACTGTTCGCCTGGCGATATTGTAGCCTTTTTCATTCAGCATCTTCGTGAGCTTTTGGTCGGAGTGGGGCTTTTTCTTATTCTCAAGGGAAATGATGTCCGATAGGATTTTTTTTACCTCACGTGTTGAAACTTCTTCGCCCGAATCGGTCTGCAACGATTCTGAAAAAAAATGTTTCAGCAAATAAACGCCAAACTCCGTCTGTACATATTTACTGTTTGCGACACGCGACACGGTGGAGATATCTAATCCTGTGCGCTCTGCGATGTCTTTCAGAATCATCGGACGCAATTTTGTTTCATCGCCCGTCATGAAAAATTCATGCTGGTATTCCAACAGGGTTTGCATGGTGCTCAGCAAAGTATGTTGTCGTTGTTTAATTGCGTCAATGAACCATTTGGCGGAATCTATTTTCTGTTTGATGAACATCACGGCTTCTTTCTGTTCTCTCGTTTTGGATTTCGACTTGTCATAGTCGCGCATCATGTCTTTGAATTCGCGGCTCACTCGCAGTTCGGGCGCGTTGCGCGAGTTGAGTTGCAGATGGAGTTCACCATTACTGTTGGTGACAAAAAAGTCGGGGGTAATATATTGGTCTGATTTGGGACTGGCGCTGTAGCCGCTGCCGGGCTTGGGATTGAGATGCAGAATAATATCCAATGCTTCTTTCAATTGCTCTTCGCTGATGTCGAGCGTTTTTTGCAAACGGTCATAATGTTTTTTGGTAAAATGCTCAAAATGCTTTTCTATGATTTCAATGGCGCGTTTTACTTTTTCATCTTGCGCGTCCAACTTGCGCAGTTGCAGCATCAGGCATTCCTGCAAATCGCGGGCGGCAGTGCCGGGCGGGTCGAACTCCTGAATTTTTTTCAGCACCGTCTGAATTTCTTCCACCGTACATTCTACATTTTGTGAAAACGCGAGGTCATCGGCAATGGAATCCAACTCCCTGCGCAGATAACCGTCATCGTCAACGCTGCCGATGAGTTGCTCCGCTATTTTTTCCTGTGTATCGTCTAAATCGAGCATCCCCACCTGGTCAAGCAGGTATTCATGAAAAGAATGTTCCACCGGAATCGGGATGGTGCGTTCTTCTTCAGGGTCGGGATAGTTGTTGCTCTGCAATTTGTAGTCGGCAATTTCATCCTCGCTGTAATAATCGCTGAGGTCGAGGTCGTCTTCCTGCGAAGTTTCAGGCTCTTTCTCCTCGGTGGCGGGAATTTCGTCAACAGGCGTTTCCTTGTCATCGGTTTCTGCCGTTGCACCTTCTTCCAGTGCCGGATTGATTTCAAGTTCCTCTTTGATACGTTGTTCCAACTGCGCGGTCGGCACCTGCAACAACTTCATCAGTTGTATTTGCTGCGGAGATAGTTTTTGCAGCAGCTTCTGTGATAATCCTTGTTTTAACATTGCGCTTTATTCTGTAATCGTTGCAGCCAAATTTATGAATTAATTCAGCGTTTCCTTTTGAAAAAAATCAGAGGGTTCTTTAAAATAAAACGTCAATTTTAAAGACTATGTATTGACTTCTTCAAAAGATACAATCCTATAAATGTTATTAGTGTTGATGAATAAAAAACTTCCCGGAAAAATGAAATTTCATTCGTTTGGATAACCCGAATTCTTAAAGGACTTGTCTTCAAATAATTTTCTTGCTTTGGCAGATGCTTTCGTTTCCGTGAGCCGGATAAACTTGTTGATTTCTTCCAGCCAAAGTAGTTTTTCTTTTGCTGAAAGCTTGCTGTAAGCAATTAACTTTTCATCTTCCAAATAATAAGAAAACCCTTTTTGTGATTGTCTGGTCATTTATCGAATGCTGACTTTTTTACTCTGTTCAAATGTAAATGTCGCTTAAATCCTGGGCTGAGGCACGTTTCCAAAATAACTTTTTCAATGCGTCTAAAATCTAAAGTCTAAAATCTGTTCATGCAGACTTCAAATTATTCATAAATAAAACATGAAAAATGAACTATTGTCACCATTCCTCTTCACGAAAATTGGTCTGTCCAAATTTACAGCTTAATGATATTCAATAGATTCGTAGCTTGAATGCTCCAACCATCTTTTTTTACTTTCTTTGCCATTCAAAAAACAAATTTTATTAGTGAAAACCTACATCCATAAAATACAGGAACAAGCCGGACAAGATGTAATGCTCGAAGGTTGGGTGGCGAACAAACGTACCGGCAAAGGCATCGTGTTTTTGGTCTTGCGTGACGGCACCGGTTTTTTACAATGCGTGATTTCGCAGGAGTTGGTGCCAGCCGAAAGTTTTGAAGCGGCTGAAAAACTGACATTAGAAAGTTCGGTGGCGCTGAAAGGGAAGATAGTGAAGGATGATCGTCAGGAAGGAGGACACGAACTGCATGTCACCAGTCTAAAAACCTATCACATCGCTGAAGAATATCCGATTGCCAAGAAGGAACATGGCGTGGAATTTTTGATGGACCAACGCCACCTGTGGCTGCGCTCGCGCAGACAGTGGGCAATCATGCGGGTGCGCAACCGGCTCATTTTTTCCATTCACCGGTTTTTTCAGGAGCGTGGCTTTATACAGATGGACGCCCCGATTTTCACCGAAAACGCGAGCGAGGGCACCAGCACTTTGTTTGAAACCGATTTCTACGGTCAGCCTGCTTACCTCTCTCAAAGCGGTCAGCTCTATGGCGAAGCGATGGCATTGGCGCAGGGTTTGATTTACA
This sequence comes from Chitinophagales bacterium, assembly GCA_041748615.1. Lineage (GTDB taxonomy): Bacteria > Bacteroidota > Bacteroidia > Chitinophagales > CAIOSU01 > JBGTCY01. The sequence continues at coordinate 15,423 of JBGTCY010000145.1, read as the reverse complement.
CTTTCGGTCCCACGTTCCGCGCGGAGAAGTCAAAAACACGCAGACATCTTTCCGAATTTTGGATGATGGAGCCGGAAATGGCTTTTTACGACAATGATAAAAACATGGATTTAATTGAAGAGTTGCTGCGCTTTCTTATCCGCGAGGTCATAGAAAACTGCAAGAGCGAACTCGGCATGGTGGAGCGCGACATTTCAAAATTGGAAAAAGCTGATGCGCCATTTCCGCGACTGACTTATGATGAAGCGGTGCAAATCCTGAAAGGCGAGAAGGCGGTGAACGGAATGAATACCATTGATGTGCTGGAAAATGATTTAAAAGAATTGCATGAAAAAATTGACGATTCGAAAAAAGAAGTGGAAGAGCGCGAAGCGAAAGTCAACAGCGGCACTTTGAAAAAAGGAGAAGTGAATTTCAACATCAACGCGATTGCGAAACTGAAAGCCGCCATTCACGACATGGAAGAAAAATCCGTCAACATTCCTCAGTGGATTACCTCCGCGAAAAACTTTGAATACGGCAATGACTTTGGCGGCTCTGACGAAACCGCGCTGACGCGACTTTTTGAAACACCCGTGATGGTTTATAACTGGCCCTATGAAATCAAAGCGTTTTACATGAAGCGCGATGACACCGGCAAATTCGCCAAAGGAGTGGATGTGCTTGCCCCGGAAGGGTTCGGGGAAATTGTGGGCGGTGGCGAGCGCGAAACGAATTTGGATTTTTTGATTTCTCAAATCAATACCCACCAACTGCCGATGAAATCCTTTGAATGGTACTTAGACCTGCGCAAATACGGCAGCGTGCCTCATGCCGGTTTCGGTTTGGGATTAGAGCGCTTTGTCGCCTATACCTGTGGTTTGCATCATGTCCGCGAAACCATTCCGTTTCCGAGAATGTACGGGCGATTGGCGCCTTGAGCTTCAGTTTCTTTTTTTGTTGTTGGGTTTGAATTTTATCAACAATGCAACCGAATCCACTCCCCTTTTGATCCATCATTCCATATCTTTTACTACCCCGGCAACCCTGTTTAATAATTATTTAACACGGGATTAATAGACAGTTGTTATCAAACCTCTCTTTTTGCACCGCAATAACCCCTTAAAAAAAACTAAACATGAAAAAAATGAAATTCGAATTCCTGAAAAAAAGCGGTAAGCTCTTGCTTTTGGCAATTACCGTGATGAGCGTGTCTTTATCTTCCTGCAAAAAAGATGATAATGACGATGATGATGATGACAACACAAACAAAATCATCAAAATAGTAGAAGGCAATATTGTTGGTGATGTAACCTGGTCAGCCGACACGATTTACAAACTGAGAGGTTTCGTAAGAGTAGGTGTGGATGATGGCACCGGCAACAACGGTCAGCAGTTTGGTACCCTGAGAATTCAAGCCGGTACGTTAATTATCGGTGACCGGGCTACCAAAGGTACCTTAGTAGTTCAACGCGGCAGCAAATTATATGCAGAAGGCGAACAAAACAAACCGATTATCATGACTTCCGAAAGAGGTCCCGGCTTGAAAGAGCCCGGTGACTGGGGTGGCTTGGTCATCTGTGGTCGCGCCAGCAACAACCGCTCAGGTGGTGTGTTTGAGTTGGAAGGCAACTATGGCGGCTACAATGGCGGAGGCACTTCACCGATTGAAGATGATAACTCCGGGGTTATTAAATATTTACGGATTGAATACGCGGGCGTTCCAATTAACCCTAACCAGGAAGTAAACTCGCTGACGATGGGCAGCGTAGGAAACGGAACCGTCATTGAGTATGTCATGTGTTCTTATGGCTTGGATGATGCGTTTGAATGGTTTGGTGGTACAGTGAATGGCAAATATTTGATTGCGTACCGTAGTCTCGATGATGATTGGGATGTTGACTTTGGCTATAGCGGAAATGTACAATTCGGTCTCTCCATTAAAGACCGCAGCCTTGCCGACCAATCGGGTTCAAATGGTTTTGAAGTGGATAATGACGGCTCCGGTACGAATGCTTCTCCTTTCACTTCAGGAACTTTCTCAAACATCACTTGCATTGGACCAAAAGCGAACCGTGAAACTGCGATTAACACAGACTATCAAAATGCCGGTCACCTGAGAAGAAACAATAAAATAAAAATTCACAATTCTTTCTTTACAGGTTATCCGGCTGGTTTTTTCATTCAGGGCAGCAACACACAAACCAATGCTGCGAATGGGGAATTGGTATTGAAAAACAATATCCTTGCGGCTGTTGAAAACTGGGGCGGTAACGGTTTTGGCGGTGCAGGAACAATGTATGTCAACACAACTGTAGGCATTGATACCGTGAATGGTGTTCCAACCGGAAAACAACATCCTAATCCACCGAGAGGCGTTGACTTTCCAGATACAGCTTCTATTGGCGGACAAAGCCAAAAAGCCTGGTTTCTGGCAAATGGCAATCAAATCTTAAACAAATGGCAGGATGCGGGGATTGACCCCAGTATGTTTGAATTGGGTACACCCAATGTATTGCCTTCAAGCGGCTCGCCTTTGTTGAGCGGTTCCAGCTTTTCTGCAATGCCGAATGACTTTCAGCAAGTACCTTTCAGAGGCGCTTTCGGAACTACCGACTGGACCACAGGATGGGCTGAATGGCAACCCAGCACTAAACAATATTACCTCCCATAATTTTTTAAACTTTTCAAAAAAAGAAAAAGAGGAATCCGAAAGGGTTCCTCTTTTTTTATTTAGGACAGTTATGAAGGGATAAGGCAATTAAAAAGAGCACTTTTTGAACTACCCTTTAGCTCATCGAAAAAGTATTCATTTATCTAACATCTAAAAATCTAAAGTCTAATAATCTTCAATTTCGACTTTCCCCTAATGAGAAAAGACATTTTCATCATAAAGAATTCACCTGTTATCTTTAGCGCATGATTTTAGTAACGGGCGGCACAGGGTTTCTTGGTTCCTATCTCATCCGGTATTTGGTAAGAGACGGTTTTCAGGTGCGCGCGCTCAGGCGTTCCACAAGCGACATCGCGCTCACCGCGGAAGCGGCAAACAAAGTGGAATGGGTGGAAGGAGATGTTTTGGATATTCCTTCTCTGGAAATAGCTTTTGAAGGCGTTACGAAGGTTTATCATCTCGCATCGCTTGTCGCCTTCAATCCGCGCGACAGCGAAAAAATGTTCAAGATAAATCTGGAAGGCGCTGCTAACGTGGTAAATGTGTCCCTCGCTGCCGGAGTTCAGAAATTATTATATGCAGGTTCTACTTCCGCTTTTGGCTCACCGGCTGACAGATTGTTGATTGACGAAAGTTTACAGATTGATAAAAACACGCACGATAATAACTATGGGTTAAGTAAATTTTTGGGTGAAAATGAAATCTGGAGAGGGATTGCCGAAGGATTGCCCGCCATAGTTACCAACCCTGCTGTTTTGATTGGCGCGGGCAGATGGACGGATAGTTCTGTCAGAATCTTTGGAGAAGTGGCGAAAGGTCAGCCGTTTTATCCAACCGGCTTAAACGGATACCTCGATGTGCGGGATGCCGCGAAGATTTTCATCAGACTGATGGAATCGGAAATCACCAATGAACGGTTTATCATCAACGCGGAAAACCTTGAGTTCAGGGAAGTAATCGAGCAGGTCGCCAAACAGCTTGGGGTAAAACCTCCGCCATTCCCATTGAACAAATGGATGCAGCCTGTCGCGAAAATATTTGACGCGGCAAGAGCATTCATCACCCGCAGCGAGCCTGTTTATACTTCTGAAATAGCGAGTATTACTTCCGCTAAATATCAATATGACAATCGCAAATTGTTGTCGGCAATCCAGTATTCATTCACGCCAGTTTCAAATACCATCAGAGAAAGCGCTGCTTTGTTTAAAAAGAGTGTTTCGGAAAAAAAGGATTTCGCGGTGCTGGATTTGTAAATGCATTTATACCGCATGTTTTACAGTTTCATTTTTCGAAAACCTGAGTTGTGTCGGTATAACGGTCAGTTCCCAAAAATCATTCGCCCGGTTGCCGCCCGTTGCGCAGGTATCCAGGAAGTTGCAACGGCAATCACGATTACCGTGACTGCTACAAGCGCGAAATCACTCCATTGCATCACCACCGGGTAAGCGTCAATCACAAAAGTGCCGCTTCCTTGCAGTTGAATCACACCAAAATAAATCTGAATCAAACACAAGAACACTGCCATCGCTACTCCCGCGAGACTGCCAAGCAGCGAAGCGAGCAGTCCTTCAAGCAGGAAAATCGTTCGTATCATCCCGTTGTCCGCACCCATCGTTTTCAGGATGGCGATATCTTTCGTTTTTTCCAGCACAAGCATAGAAAGCGAGCCGATGATATTAAAAGCGGCAATCATCAGGATTAACGAGAGAATCGCGTAAACCGCCCATTTTTCCATCCGCATCACACGGTACAAAAATTTATTTTGTTCGTAGCGGTCTTTCACTTCAAAATTTTCTCCGAGCAGCCCGCTGATTTTTTTTACCGCACCATTAGCATCTGCATTTGGCAACAGTTTAATTTCCAGGGCTGAAAACTCATCGTCATATTGCAACAGCTCGCGCACAAATGAAAGCGGGGCAAAAATGTATTTGTTGTCAAATTCCTGTTGGATGGAGAAGACGCCTGACGGCTGAATATTTTTTCGGATGAATGCCTGCGCGGGGTCTAACGAGAGCGTTTCTTTTCCGCGTTTGGGCAAATAAATCTGAACTGCATTCAGCATATTTTCAAGACTCACGCCTAAGGATGCCGCCACGCCTGCGCCCATCACCGTGTAATTTTTTCCATCTTGGTTTAAAATAAAATCGCCTTCAATCATGCGCTCCCGCACTTCGGTTACTTGGGTGAACTTCTCATCCACGCCTTTGATAACGGCAATGTATTCGTAGTCTTTATATTTGAGAATGGCGTTTTCTTCCAGCACGCCCGACACTGCTTCCACTTCGGGAAAAGCGAGGATTTCCGCCTTGGTATTTTCATCCAGCACAAACACTTTGCCTTTCGCGGGCGACACCACAATATCGGGATTGAATGATTTGTAAAGGGACAACACCAACTCTTCGAAACCATTGAACACCGACAATACCAGGATGAGCGCCATGCTGCCGAATGCCATGCCCGTCATCGCCACACCCGTGATGATATTGATGGCGTTGGTAGATTTTTTTGAAAAAAGATACCGGAAAGCAATGGTGAAAACAAGTGGGTTCACTGCTCTTTTTTTATGTCTTTCAGCAACTCATTGATGCGGATGGCGTTTTCGATGGATTCATCTAAAAAAAACAGTAACTCAGGAATTCTGCGCAGGTGAAAACGGAGTTGATTGCCGAGATGTTTGCGAATTTCATTCGTGTTGGAAACCAAGTCATTGAGACTTTTCTGTTTGTCGGGAACATTGTAGATGCTCACATACACTTTCGCCACCAGCAAATCAGGAGAAAGTGTAACCTCCGTGATGGTGACAAACGCGTTGCTGTAATAGGAAATGCCGTGTTTCTGAAAAATTTCATTGAGCGATTCCGAAATCAATCCGGCTACTTTTTGCTGTCTTCTTGACGACATGAACTTAATTTTTTTGAGGCGGGAAAAAAATAAAATTAAGAGAATGATACGGGATTGGGAAAATATCAAAATAACCGAAGTCGAAAAATAAAATATATTCATGATTCATAGCTTTCAGTGAAACGCCTCCTAATGGTACAGGGCAAATTGCACTTGCGTTGTCAAAAAACTTTGTAGCCGCCCCTCGACACCCGTCCCTCGTCCCCATTAGAATAAAATGGTAAAATCTGCAATAATTCATGCACCTCATTGCTTTCGATGATACGCCTCCCAACTAATTCAATATCTTTGTTTTCACTGTATGAAAAACTTTTTGCGCATCCTTGGTTATGTCGGCAACTATCGCTGGCTCGCGCTGCTGAATATTTTCTTCAACCTGCTCACCGCGCTTTTTTCATTGGTCTCCATCGCCATGATTATTCCTTTTCTGAGCCTGCTGTTCGATAAGGGCGTGAGCGCGGATTCTGAAATTCCGCCCTTGCCTGATTTCAGACCGGCTGTAGGTTTTTTCATTGAATCGTTTAATCATCATTTCACCAAAATCATTGTGGAACAAGGAAAAATGCAAGCATTGATTTCCCTTTGTGTTTTGGTAGCGGTGATTTTTTTTCTGAAAAACCTGTTTCGCTATCTCGCGCTGTATGTGCTCGCTACGCTGCGTACCGGTGCGGTGAAAGACATCCGTTCAAAATTGTTTGAGAAACTGCTGACGCTCCCGGTGTCTTTTTTTTCCAAAGAAAGAAAAGGCGACCTGCTTTCGAAAATGACTGTGGATGTGCAGGAGATTGAATACGGCATCATCAGCACCCTGGAAATCGCGTTCAAAGAGCCGGTGACCATTCTCGTATTCCTCAGTGCGATGTTATACATGAGTCCGCAGTTGACACTGTTTGTATTAGTGATGATTCTGCTCACCGCGCTCATCATCGGCAGAATTGGAAGGAGCCTCAAAAAAGCATCCTCAAAAGCGCAGGGCAAGCTGGGGGAAATGATTTCAGTGGTGGAAGAATCGCTTTCGGGCATCCGCATTGTAAAAGCGTTCACTGCGGAAAAATATCAGTTGGATAAGTTCAACGAAGTGAACGCGTCTTATTTCAAAATCATGACGCGCGCGTTGCGCAGACGCGACCTCTCTTCTCCGTTTTCAGAATTCATGGGCATCATCATCGTGGTGATTGTCTTGTGGTTTGGCGGCAGGTTGGTGCTCGACCCCGCACATGCGTTGGAAGCGGAAACTTTCATCGGCTTCATGGTGATTTTTTCACAGTTGATTCCCCCGGCAAAAAGTTTTTCATCCGCGTATTACAACATTCAGAAAGGACTTGCATCTGTGGAGCGCATCAATAATATTCTCGATGCCGACATTCGCATCATTGAAAAACCGGATGCGAAAACCATCACCGCTTTCAATCATCAAATCGAGTTCCGGGAGGTGGCTTTCGCCTATTACAATTATGATGATAAGCGCGTGTTGCAAAACATCAACCTCACGGTGAAAAAAGGAAAAATGGTTGCGCTGGTCGGACAGTCGGGCGCGGGTAAAACATCGTTGGTGGATTTAATCCCCCGCTTTTACGACCCGGTGGATGGAGAGATTCTGATTGACGGCATCAGCATCAAAGACTATCGCATTCAGGATTTGCGCAAGCTGATGGGGGTGGTAACGCAGGAGTCCATCTTGTTTAATGATACCGTATATCACAACATCGCGTTTGGTATGAATAATGCTTCGCGCGATGAAATTATCCGCGCGGCAAAAATTGCCAACGCGCATGACTTCATCATCAAAATGGAAAACGGCTATGAAACAATCATTGGCGACCGGGGAGTGAAAATGAGCGGAGGCGAACGCCAGCGGCTCACCATTGCCCGCGCCATCCTCAACGACCCGCCCATCCTCATTCTGGATGAAGCCACCTCTTCGTTAGACACCGAAAGTGAAAAGTTGGTGCAGGATGCCATTTACAAACTCATGGCAAACCGCACCTCCATCGTAATTGCGCACCGCCTATCCACCATTCAATATGCCGATGAGATTGCAGTGTTGCAGGAAGGTCGTATCATCGAAAAAGGCAATCATATCGGATTGATGGCGCAAAACGGAGCGTATCGCAGGTTGGTTGATTTGCAGGCGTTTTAGTTGATTCTGACGAATCAACTGAATTTTACCCTTATTTTTCAAATTCTTTACCGTCTGATGAAAATTTTTTTATCCTGCATTTTATTTTTTTTCGCGCTTCAACTTGGCGCGTCTCCACAACTGTCTGAGGAAGCAAAAATCAGCCTGTTGACTTGTTCACCGGGTAAAGCGTTGTATGAAGCTTTCGGTCACACAGCCTTGCGTGTGAGCGACCCCGTGCTTGGTCTTGACAAAACATATAATTACGGCACGTTCGATTTTAATCAACCCAACTTCTATCTCAACTTCGCGCAAGGCAGACAATATTACATGCTGAGCATTGCGCCAACGCGCTATTTCATCGGCTCATACATGTATGATAATCGCTCGGTCTATGAAGATGTGCTGAACCTCACGCTTCCGCAAAAGCAGGCGTTGTTTGAAATGCTGGAAGAAAATTATTTGCCCGAAAACCGCAACTACCGCTATGATTACATTTATGATAACTGCGCGACCCGCATTCGCGACATTGTGAATAAAGTTCTGGAAGGCAATGTGGTGTTTGACTCCGCCCACATCACACAGGTTTACTCTTTTCGCCAACTGATGGATTTGTACCTCGAACCGCAACCGTGGGGCGACCTCGGCATTGACCTCGCGCTCAGTTCCACGATTGACGTGAAAGCGCATCCTTATCAATACATGTTCCTGCCCGATTTTCTGCAATCGGCATTTCAAAATGCATATTTACCCGAAGCGGATTCGATGATTCCATTGATAAAAGAATCAAGAACAATTTACACGGCTATCCCGGAAAATGAAACAAAAGGTTTTCTGACTCCATCAATATTATTTTGGTGCATCTTTATTTTTTTCCTCGCGCTGACTTGCATCAACTTGAGCAAAAAAAAATATTCCGTGCTGCCTGATGTGATACTTTTTTTTCTGATTGGACTGATGGGTGTAATCATCGCACAAATCTCCTTTTTCTCTGACCATCATGCCGCCCGCAATTATAATTTACTATGGGCATTGCCGACCCACCTGCTCTTCGCGCTCTTGCTGCCGTTTAAAAAACTAAAGCTCTTGCATCGTTACTATTCTTTCATAACAATTGCCATCACGACATTCGCCATCGCGGGCAGTTTGTCCTTTTTCCCGCAACAGATTCATGTTGCCGCGTATCCACTCATGCTTACGTTGCTACTCAGAAGCGGAATGATTTTTAAACATTCAAAAACAGAAAATTAATAGCGGGTATTATGCGCTCGCTTCGTACGTCTATGCCTTGCTTTGATTGGTAGCGTATGCTATTGGAGTGTTTTACCTTCCTTTAAGTCGTAGGGACGACTTTTTGGTAGAAAGTCCCGTAGGGACAACCGTTTAATTCCACTTAATCATAACTATGAACAAACCCGCTGATTTTTTAATAACACTGAACATTAAGCCTGATTTTTGAAGATTTCATTATCTTAGTGACTGATGGGTTACAAAATTTTTAAAATTCGATTAAGATGAACATCGGTATTGATTTGAGATGGATGGCTAAGAAGTGGAAGAAAGTTAAAAAGAATTAAAGACAGAATTATTGTTTCGAGTGATGCGGAATATTATGTGAGGAAATCAGGAGATATGGAATTTGTCTATAATGCTGAAAAAATAAGATTCAATTCGTGGGAAGATTTTATGAAGGGCACGACTAATGCGGAGAGAATGAAGTGGTGCAAGGAAAAGGCTAAGACAGCTAAGAGAGCAAGGGAGAGAATTGACGCAACGGGAACCTACCGTGCGCCATCGGGATTATCAGCAAGCGATGTTTGGCGGATGGGATTGGATTTTCAAACCTTAAAGGAATGATTAAAATATACAGATTTTTATTCTATAAATTCTATATGTGGGCATACAACGTACATGGTAAAAAAGATGCGCCTGAATGGACATCAATGTTTACATTATCATTTCTTATCTATATAAACATATTATCGGTGCCATTAATTATAATAACAATTTCAGACGACTACATTACTTCATTTCCACAAATTGAAAAATCTATAATTATAATAATATCATTATTTTATTTGGCTATTTTTTATTTTTTATTATTATATAATAATAAATATAAAAAAATTATTTCTGAATTTGAAGAACTAAAAATTAGTAAGAGAAAAGGGGATATAGTTGCTGGGGCGTATGTACTTATAACCTTTACAATATTTGTATTATTAATGGTTGTAAATTTATAAAACATATGATTATATATGTTATATTAAACATTTAGTTTGGCAGGGAGACAGTCTCAACTACACAGACATCGCGCAGCCTTTCGCCAATCCCTCGCAAACTACCATGTATGTGGTAACGCTCACAGACACAAGCATTAAGTATTCATGCCAGTCAAGAGAAGATACGGTGTGGGTGGTGGTGAGGGATTGCACGGTGGGTATCGGTCAACAGTCCGCAGTCAACAGTCCACAGATAAAAATCTATCCCAATCCGGTACAGCATACGCTCTATGTTGAATTTGCAGACCCGGCAATACGAATTGCAACTTTTGAGGTATTTGATATACACGGCAGGCTGCACTATCGGCAGGCGGGCGATGCTCAGCAAATAAATATCGGCACACTGCCGCAGGGTATTTATTTTTACAAGGTAATTACCACAAATAATCAAGTAGCGAGGGGAAAGTTTGTGAAGCAGTGAGCATGAAAAAAAATGGCAATCATTAATTCCCTCGCATCGCGCAAGTTTTAGCACATGCAACTGTGCGGTTCTTTGATATACTATGAACCGGAATATTTTCTGATTTCAATAAAAAGTGAAGCGACAATCGGTGATTCGCTGCTCAAAAACCCCTCAATTAAAAATAATTGTCAAAAATCAGATTGATAATCAATCACTTACAAGCACATTACGAATAAAATCGCTTCGTGTATTGTTTTGACCAACCTGAACCAATATCTTTGCAACCCAATTTAATAAACGATAGCCGTGAATACACTCAGTTTCAAAACCATTTCCGCCAATGACAAAACCGTCAAACATGACTGGTATATCGTTGACGCGGAGAACAAAACCGTAGGTCGTCTTGCCACCAAGCTGGCTACTATCTTACGCGGAAAAAACAAACCTTATTTCACTCCTCACGTGGATTGTGGCGATTACATCATCGTCATCAATGCTTCAAAAGTAAAATTCACCGGGAAAAAATGGACGGAAAAAGAATATGTTTCGCACACCGGATATCCCGGAGGTCAGCGTTTCATTACGCCCAAGGAACTCGCGCAGAAAAAACCCGAGTTCATCATTGAATACGCGGTGAAAGGCATGTTGCCTAAAAATAATCTCAGCAGACAGATTATCAAAAAGCTGTTTGTTTATCCCGATGCGGAACATCCGCATAAAGCGCAAAATCCAAAACCTCTAATCTGATAAAATGAGCAAAGAAAATAATGCCGTAGGCCGAAGAAAAGCAGCCATTGCCCGCGTGCTGATTGTGAAAGGCAAAGGCAATGTTACCGTCAATGGTAAAGACTATAAAGACTATTTCCCGGTGTTGCATCTCCGTGAAAAAGTAGAATCACCGCTTGCGCTTGCAGCGTTAACCGATTTCGACCTGAATGTGAATGTGCGCGGAGGCGGTGTGAAAGGTCAGGCGGATGCCGTGAAATTAGCGTTGGCAAGAGCGCTCTGCAAAATCAATCCGGAAAATCGTCCCAAACTCAAAGCGGCAAAACTACTGACACGCGATGCGCGCGTGGTGGAAAGGAAAAAACCCGGTCTTCGCAAAGCGAGAAAAAGGTCACAATTCAGTAAACGTTAAGCCAATACAAGCAATCATTATATGGAGCAAATCACGCATAAAGCCTTGTTGGATGCCGGTGTACACTTCGGCCATCTGAAAAAGAAATGGAACCCCAAAATGCTTCCCTACATTTTCATGGAGAAGAAGGGCATCCACATCATTGACCTGTATAAAACCAAAGACAAGCTGGAAGAAGCCGGTGCGGCATTGAAGTCCATCGCGCGTTCAGGCAAGAAAATTCTGTTTGTCGCGACTAAGAAACAGGCGAAAGTCATTGTGGAAGATTGCGCAAAACGGGCAAACATGCCTTACGTAACGGAAAGATGGCTGGGCGGCATGCTCACCAACTTCGCCACGATTCGCAAGTCGGTGAAAAAAATGCAAAGCATCGAAAAAATGCTGACCGACCCGGGTTCCGGTGAAGCAATCACCAAAAAGGAAAAACTCGTGTTGACGCGCGAAAAGGAAAAATTAGAAAAGGTGCTGGGTGGTATCGCGCAATTAAACAGGTTGCCTGCCGCGATTCTTTTAGTGGATATTTCTCATGAACACATCGCGCTGGCGGAAGCCAACAAACTCAACATCACCTCCTTCGGCATGGTGGACACCAACTCTGACCCCAATGAAGTGGATTTTGCAATCCCCGCCAATGATGATGCGTCAAAATCCATCTCCATTGTGACTGAATTCCTGACCAATTCCATCCTCGAAGGATTGCAAGACCGAAAGAAAGATAAAGACGACTTTGATGCGCGCGCTGCCGAAGCGGAAAGAGAAGGCGGTGATGAAGAAAGAGAAGGCGGAGCAGATGATAAGTTTAATGACGAAGTGGAAGAGGTGTATGAAAGCGAAGCTGATGAAACACAAAAGGAAGTGAAACAGGCGAAACTTGCCGCGAGAAAAAAAGAAGCGGAACGTAAGCCATTGCCCAAGAGAGTAAGACGTTAATTGAATAAAATAAATTAAAATGGAAGTTAAAATGGCGATTACAGCACAAGCCGTCAACGAGTTGAGACAAAAGACGGGCGCAGGACTGATGGACTGCAAAAAAGCCCTCACCGAAGCCAATGGCGATATGGAAGCCGCCATCGATTATCTCCGCAAAAAAGGCGCGAAGGTTTCTGAGTTGCGTGCGGGTAAACAGGCGAATGAAGGCGTGGCGCTGGCGAAAACATCCGCTGACGGAAAAACAGGCGTTGCCATTAACCTGAGCAGCGAAACCGATTTTGTCGCGAAAAATGAAGAGTTTGTTTCTTTCGCGCAGGAGCTTGCGGATTTGGCATTAAAACATTTGCCTGAATCCATTGAAGCGCTGGTTGAACTTCCCTATCAAAATGTAACGGTGAAAACCAAACTGACGGAGTTAGTCGGCAAAATCAACGAAAACATTCAACTTTCAAAATACGAAAAGGTTGCGGGCGATGGGGTGGTGGCATACAATCATGCCGGGTATAGAATTGGCGTGTTGGTGCAACTGAACCAGCCGTTGAATCCAGCCATTGAAACCATCGGAAAAGATATCGCCATGCAGGTAGCTGCCATGAATCCGGTTGCTGTGGACAAAGATGAAGTTGACCAGAAAACAATTGAGCGCGAAATGGAAATCGGCAGGGAACAAGCAAAAGCGGAAGGCAAGCCTGAAAACATGCTCGACAAAATCGCGCAGGGAAAGGTGCAGAAGTTTTTTAAAGAAAGCACATTGCTCAATCAGCAGTTTGTGAAAGATACTTCCAAAACAGTGGACCAGGCGCTCAAAGAGGTGAACAAAGACCTCAGAGTTGTAGCCTTTAAGCGAGTTGCGCTCGGAGCGTAAGTTTCAGTCCATCGTCAATGGTCAATCGTCCATTGTTTTTCTCGCCATCCCAAAAGTTACGATTATCTCTGCCTTTCATTGGCATTTAGTTTTTTCATGAAAAACTTTTTTCAGCGGTTTCCCAAAAGTTTTATCATAATTTGATTCAGCATTCGTAAATTGGCTGACTAAAACTATTTTCCTGCTTGATTTCTATGGACAATCGTCTATGGACTACGGACTTAACAACATGAAATACAAACGCATTCTACTCAAACTCAGCGGAGAAGCCCTCATGGGCGATAAGCAATATGGCATTGACCCGAAACGCATTGACCAATACGCGGCAGACATCCGGGAGGTGGTACAGGAAGGTTTGCAGGTAGCGATTGTCATCGGAGGGGGAAATATTTTCAGAGGACTACAGGCAGAAGAAAATGGGATTGAGCGCGCGCAGGGCGACTACATGGGGATGCTGGCAACCGTCATCAACGGAATGGCGTTACAGGGCGCGCTGGAAAAATCAGGATTATCCACCCGCCTGCTTTCCGCTATCAAAATGGAACAAATCTGCGAATCTTACATCCGCAGACGCGCCATCCGTCACTTGGAAAAAGGCAGAGTGGTGATTTTTGCGGCAGGAACGGGAAACCCGTATTTCACCACCGACACTGCCGCATCCCTGCGGGCAGTTGAAATTGAAGCCGACATTATTCTGAAAGGCACGCGTGTGGATGGCGTTTACACTGCCGACCCGCTGAAAGACAAAACCGCCACAAAATACAGCAGTATTTCTTTCAATGAAGTCATCACCAACAACCTGCAAATCATGGATCAAACCGCTTTCACCTTATGCAGGGAAAATGAATTGCCGATTATTGTTTTTGATATGAATGAAAAAGGGAATCTGAAAAAAATTCTGAAAGGCGAGGAAATCGGAACATTGGTGCATTAACTTTACGGCAAACAACCACAGCCATGACCGAAGAAGTAAAAATGTTTTTTGATGATGCGCGTGAACACATGGAGAAAGCCATTCGCCATCTGGAAGATGAACTTTCAAAAGTAAGAGCAGGCAGAGCCAACCCCTCCATGCTCGGAGATATAAAAGTAGATTACTATGGCTCACCCGCGCCACTCAGCCAGGTTTCTAATATCTCCGTTCCCGATGCGCGCACGCTGATGATTAAACCGTGGGACAAATCCATGCTGCAGCCGATTGAAAAAGCCATTCTCGCTTCCAATATCGGGTTGACGCCACAAAGTGACGGTGAAGTCATTCGTCTCAACATCCCGATGCTCACCGAAGAGAGAAGAAAAGATTTGGTGAAACAGGTGAGGCATCACGCTGAACATTCCAAGGTGGGCATCCGCAACGCGAGGCGCGATGCGAATGACGCCATCAAATCATTGCAAAAAGACGGGCTTGCCGAAGACCTTGCCAAACAATCCGAGCAGGAAGTGCAACACCTCACGGATAGCTACATTGCCAAAGTGGACAAGCACGTGGAGGCGAAGGAAAAAGAGATTATGACGGTGTAAATTCAGAACTTCTTCCCTCTGGCAAATTGAATTTTAGGATTCAATTGTAATTCCGTAATCAATCATTGTAATAAAACTGAATGGCTCGGCTGGCGCAAGAATGACGCGCCTGCTCTGAGCGGATGCCTTCTTGTGCCTTTTCTTTTCTGCAAGATTCTATCTTCATGCGCGGGCATTGTTTTCAGAAATTTACTGTATATCAAATTGATGTACGACACTTTCTCCGCCCTCCAACATCACTCTCACAAAGTACAAGCCTTCCGGTAAGTGTTGCTTGTTGAGCGCGGTTTGATGTTCACGGTTTATAGGGGAGAACCGAGACCGAGTACCGTTTCACCTTCGTAAATGGTGTCAACGGAAAACGGGTTGCCCACTCCGGCAAATGATTCGACAGCCGTTTCCGGCACATCGTGGAAAAGGAAATGTCCGTAATGCAGGATGCGCATCAGCGGAGGGGCAATCCCTTTTTATTTTAACCCGGATTATGCATTAGAATAATTAAAAGGGGGGCTTAGATTCTGAATTTGGGAGAAGATGCCATCCATCCAAGGTCTTTTTTTGACTGGTAAAGAGATTTTTAAAACTTGTTTATTGGCATGATTTACCTTCCA
>JBGTCY010000144.1:0-13878 GCA_041748615.1 Chitinophagales bacterium | reverse complement strand
TTTTTTTATGGGTAAATTTGCGATGCTTCATTTTTTATGAAAAAGGGTTTATTCATTTTTTTATTGGGATTATTTTCAATCCTTGCTTTAGAATTCGCTGTCAGGCTTACAGGTGTTTATAAAACACAATCAGAAAAAGGGACCGGAAATTTTATTAACTCGTACATTCCTCAACATGCAGGATGGGAATATCACCAAACACCAAACGCTACTCCGTTTATCCGGTTGCCGGAGTTTGAGTATGAGCATCGTTATGACCGGTATGGCTATAGAAATGACAGCGTAAAAAATAAATATGATGTCATCGCTTTCGGAGATTCATTCACCGAAGGACTTGGCGCACCGCAGGATTCAACATGGACTGCCATTTACGCATCACTCACCGGCAAAAGCGTTTATAATGCCGGTGTTTTAGGGAGCGACCCTTTTTACAATTTTATTTCTTTAAAAAAAATGCTGCATCTTCATCCCGAAGAAATTATTTTTTATATTAATTTTACTGAGATCTTTGATATAGCAGTGAGAGGAGGATTTAATCGTTTTCAAAGCGACAGTACTGTTTCTTATTTGAATCCTCCACGTTTTTATCCGTTATATATTCATTCTCATTTATTCCGGGCAATCATCCATTTAGGATTCGGATATGATTTCATGTTTTATTCAAATAAAAACAGGACTGAAAAAATGCTGGAAAATCTTTTGTTGATAAAAGATGCTTTTATTGAAATCAATAAAATATGCGAGCATGAAAATGTCAAATTGTATGTTTTTGTCGGACCGGTACCGCAGGAATATTATAAAAATTTAGACCGTAGAATTGATTTTAAAATGATAGACCCGCTGGCAGATATATTAAATGAAATAGGAATTCCGACCTGGAATCTCCGACCTGATTTTGAAACCAAATTGCTTTCTGCTGAAGACTGGAAGGCTGTCAGTTGGCAGATGGACGGTCATTTTAACAGTAGAGGGTACGAAATATTAGCCCTGTTGATAAATGACAAAATCAGTAAAGCACAATCTTTATAATTTTGTACTTCTTTTTTCAATTTTATAAAACCATAAAATATATGAAAACGCTTTTACTTGTCTGCGTACTTTTTTCGGGTCTGTTCTTTTTTAGCAATAATGAAACCTATGCTCAGGCTCATGAAAAGGGAAATGTAATTCTGACACCATCAATCGGTATCGGAAACTGGGGATATTACAATTGGGGATACTGGGGCGGAAGGTCTTATTCCTTTCCTGTGGCTTTCAACGCTGACTTTGCAGTGCATGATTATGCCGGAGTCGGACCATTTGCCGGTTTGTTAATCAACTCAAATTATTTGGGAGTTCAATTTGGCGCACGCGGCACTTTCAACTGGTGGCAGTTGCTGGATGATAAAGTTGCCAAAGATTTGAAAGGGGATGTGTTAGATATTTATTATTCTTTAGGCTTGGGGTATGAAATCTTTACCAATTCAGACTGGGGTCCGGGATTATCAAGTGGGCATTGGAATCGTTTCAGATGGGGAAGTTCCATGGGTGTTCGCTGGTATTTTTCCGAGCGGATTGGCTTGATGGGCGAAGTGGGCGCTCCGATTGCAGCTCCAGTGCAAATCGGAATATCATTCAAGCTGAATTAATTCATGTAAATAATCCTATTCAAACAAAAGCCTTTCCGTTATAGAAGGGCTTTTTTTTTGTTAAATTATCCTAACTGTATTTTTCTTTGAAATAGGTTTGCAACAGGCTGCGTTTTTCATTTAAATTTTTAATCATTAAAAACTACTGCCATGAAAACACAAGCCGCTATCCTCGCTTTCGCCCTCACAGTTTCCCTTGCAGCTTCTGCGCAAATGGTTTATGACCAATCCTTTCGCGACCAATCGTTTTTAAAATTTAAAGTGAAATTGCTGGAAGCGATTCTTGAAAAAGACACCGATAAACTTTCCATGCTGCTCGCGGATAATGTGCATGTGGATGATGAAGCGTGTAGTTATGCGTCTAAAGTTTGTTTATTGAATGAGTTCAAACAAAGTAAAACGGAAGCGGATAAACTCTGGGACGAAATGTACCGGGTTGCTTCTTTCGGGTTTTCACAAAACACCATGAAAGACGCGATTTACCGGCTTGCCGGAAAAGGCGAAGTGATATTTCAGGCGCCTTCTTACCTGCGTTCATTTCATGATAAAGGCAGTCAGTATCTATTGGTCTTGGGACAAAATGTAAATATCAGAGAGAAGCCATCCACTTCTTCCAAAGTGGTGGCACAGGCAAGTTTCGAACCCTTGAAATATGTTGACCCGATGAAGACCGGTTTACGTAGCGATTTTCATTTCGTGAACGGGAAACAATGGTATGAAGTTGAGTTACAGGGGGGTAGAAAGGGCTTCATCCTGGAAGACTTTGTATCCGCGAGCCTTGACCGCGAATTATCCGTGAAGAAAGTAAATGGTGAATGGAAAATCATCTCATTTTACAGTCCTAAACCCAAATGCTGAGAAATCAATAGCGTGATTTTTCGTCCGGCACCCGTCCATAAAATTCCGGGTGCCGGATTTTTTTATGAACGCCAAAGGCGGTAATATTTATCTTTGGCAGCTAATTGATTTAAAAAAAAACGAACAGTGAATAAACATCATATCGTGATGATTGGCGCGGGAAATGTAGCCTGGCATCTTGCGCGGCAATTTAAAAAAGCCGGACATGAAATCATGCAGATAGTGAGCCGCACGGAATCTTCAGCCCAGTTTCTCGCGAATGAATGTCAATGTGAATTTACAGATGACATTGAGAACATCAGGCAGGACGCGACTCTCTATGTAATCGCGGTGAGTGATGACGCGGTGGAAGAGGTTGCCGAGCAATTATACTTGCTGAAGGGAATTGTGGTGCATACTTCCGCGATGACAGCTATGGAAACCTTAGAGCCTGCCTCTCAAAAGTTTGGCGTGTTTTATCCCTTGCAAACCATGACCAAAGGCATTGATCTTAACTTCCGTGAAATTCCGATTTTCATTGAAGCCTCCAGCGAAGAAGTGAATGAAGAATTAAAATCTTTGGCATTGTCCCTTTCTGACCAGGTGTTGCCTGCCGGATTGAAGCAAAGACAAAGATTGCATGTGTCGGCTGTGCTGGTGAATAATTTCACCAATCATTTATTTCATGCCGCTTCGCAATTGCTGAAAAAGGAAAACATGACGCTTGATATTTTGATGCCGCTGATTCGGGAGACCATCCGGAAAGTGGAATCACATTCGCCCTTCAGCGTTCAAACCGGACCGGCAAAACGTGGCGACATGCAAATCATTGAACAGCATCTTGAGCAATTGAGCGACTTTGCGGACTACCGTGAAATCTACTTAGTGATGACGGAAAGCCTCTTGAACGCTTACAAAAAAACAGAGATTTAACAACTTATGTACAGCGAAGGTCTTGCCGCGTTCATGCAGATTATCAGAGTGAAAAATCTGGTGATGATTGCGCTCACACAGTTTTTTGTGCGTTTGTTTATTATTGACCCTGTTTTTTTTAACTACAAGATTGAACACGCGCTCTCCGGAATAGAGTTTTATATTTTTGTCACTGCCACATTGTGTATTGCCGCTGCCGGATACATCATCAATGATTATTTTGATGTCGGCATGGACAGGGTGAACAAGCCCATGCGCGTCACCATCGGAGAATATTTCAGCCGTCAGCAAGCGTTCAGACTGCATCTGATTTTTAACATCATCGGGGTGGCACTCGGAATTTTTTCAGCCTGGCTTGCGGGAAATGTCCGGCTTGGATTTATATTTCCGGTGATTGCCGGCATTCTTTGGTTTTATGCCAAAACCTATAAGAAAGTTTTTCTGCTGGGAAATATTCTTGTCGGTTTGGTGACGGCTGCGGTTCCGTTAGTGGTGGCTTATTCTGAAACCAAACTGTTCACCGTCAGTAATGTAGTGACCATTGAAGCGGGAAAAGAAATCATGCGGTTTACGGTGGGTTATGCAATCTTCGCTTTTCTCGCCACGCTCATCCGTGAAATCATCAAAGATGCTGAAGATATAGAAGGCGACCGCGAGTATGGCTGTCAAACCCTACCGATTGTTTTGGGATTAAAAACCACAAAAGTGATTATCGCATCACTCACTTTGATGATGATTGGATTGTTATTTATCGCGCAGCAATATTTCTTCCGCGACAACCTGCTGATGGAGGTTTCTTACATTTTGATTGCATTACAGTTGCCTGCAGCGGGCATGTTGTTTTATTTGGTTCCCGCAACAACTCAGGACGATTTTGCACGGTTGAGCAAATGGATGAAAGTCTTGATGGCATTGGGCGTGGCTTCGATGGCGGTGTTTTATTTTTTGTAAAAAAAAAATAAAATAGGATTGACCGGCTCATGCGGGCTAAAGCCTGAAGGGCTTGGGTTTTAGAATGACCGTCTCAACAGAGCTTTAGCCCAATATAATTTTTTTAGTTGGTCAATAGTGAAAATAAAAAAGCCTGAAATCCAATTCTAAAACAGTGTTGGATTGCAGGCTTTTAATTGCGGAACCTTTGAGATTTCTTAGTATCTGTAATATTCCGGTTTGAAAGGTCCTTCCCTTTTCACACCAATATAATCAGCCTGTTCCTGGGTGAGTTCTTCCAATTCAACGCCAATCTTAGCTAAATGCAAACGGGCGACTTTCTCGTCAAGATATTTGGGAAGTGTGTAAACTTCATTGCTGTATTTCTTGCTGTTGGTCCACAATTCAATTTGCGCCAATACCTGGTTGGTAAAAGAATTGGACATAACAAACGAAGGGTGACCCATTGCGCAACCAAGATTAACCAAACGACCTTGCGCCAACAGGATAATGTCTTTCCCGTCAATCGTGTATTTGTCCACCTGAGGCTTGATGGTATCTTTTGTTTTACCAAAGTTTTTTTCAAGCCAGGCAACATCAATTTCATTATCAAAATGACCGATGTTGCACACGATGGTTTTGTCTTTCATTTTTCTGAAATGACGTTCATTGACAATGTTGCAATTGCCTGTCGCTGTCACCACGATATCCGCTTCGGCAACGGCATTTTCGAGTTTTTTCACCGCATAGCCATCCATCGCTGCCTGCAACGCGCAAATCGGATCAATTTCAGTAACGATAACCCGCGCGCCAGCGCCACGTAGAGATTGAGCGGAGCCTTTGCCTACATCACCGTAGCCGGCAACAACCGCCACTTTACCGGCAATCATGATGTCGGTAGCACGCCTGATGCTGTCAACCAATGATTCTTTGCAGCCGTATTTGTTGTCAAATTTTGATTTCGTGACTGAGTCATTCACATTAATCGCGGGCATGGGTAAAGTACCATTTTTCATACGCTCATAGAGGCGATGCACACCGGTGGTTGTTTCTTCGGAAAGTCCTCGAATGTCGGAGACAAGTTCAGGATAGCGGTCAAGCACCACATTGGTCAGGTCGCCTCCGTCATCAAGAATCATGTTGAGCGGTTTGCTTTCATCGCCAAAAAATAAGGTTTGTTCAATACACCAGTTGAATTCTTCTTCCGTCATGCCTTTCCAGGCAAACACCGCAATGCCTTTCGCTGCAATCGCTGCGGCAGCATGGTCCTGGGTGGAGAAAATGTTGCAGGATGACCAGGTCACTTCTGCGCCCAATTCTACCAGTGTTTCAATGAGTACGGCAGTTTGAATGGTCATGTGCAGGCAACCTGCGATGCGGGCGCCTTTCAGAGGTTTCTTGCTTCCGAATTCTTCGCGCAATGCCATCAATCCGGGCATTTCCGCTTCGGCAAGTGAAATTTCTTTTCTGCCCCAATCGGCAAGATTAATATCGCGTACTTTGTAGCGAACGGTTGTGTCAATCATGGTTTAATTTTTTTGGCAAAGATAATCAACCTCGACAACTCTGATTTTTATTGGCGGAAAATCGAAAAGTTGAAGGATGCTTCAAAAAAAACCTTTGACATTTCCTTAACTTTGACGAAACTTACAACCCGATGGCGAAGCACATTTTTGTAGCAGGTGGCGTAACATCTTCCCTCGGGAAAGGCATCCTTGCCGCTTCACTTGCCAAGTTATTACAGGCGCGGGGCTACAGAGTCACCATTCAGAAATTCGACCCTTATATCAATGTGGATCCGGGCACGATGAATCCTTATGAACATGGAGAATGTTATGTGACCGAAGATGGCGCTGAAACCGACCTTGACCTGGGGCATTACGAGCGTTTTTTAAATATTGCCACTACACAATCCAACAATGTAACTACCGGACGCATCTATAAACATGTGATTGAAAAAGAACGTGAAGGCGCTTATCTCGGCAAAACGGTGCAGGTGATTCCCCACATCACCGATGAAATCAAAAGAAGGATGTTGTTATTGAGTCATGAGGGGAATTATGATATCATCATCACGGAGTTGGGCGGTACGGTGGGTGACATTGAATCATTGCCTTATATTGAAGCATTGCGCCAGTTGCGCTGGGAACTCGGACCTCAAAACTGTTTGGTGATTTTATTGACCTTGGTTCCTTATCTGAAAGCTGCTAAAGAACTGAAAACCAAGCCGACACAACATTCCGTGAAAGAATTATTAAAAGCCGGGGTTCAGCCTGATATTCTTGTGTGCCGCACTGAATACGCGCTTACCAAAGACATCAGGCGGAAGCTCGCATTGTTTTGCAATGTAAACATCAATTCAGTCATTCAGGCGCGCGATTGCGAAACAATTTATGATGTGCCTCTGGAAACACAAAAAGAAAACTTAGATAAAATTGTTTTATCAAAACTGAAACTTTCTTCCAAAGTCAATCCCGACCTTGAGTCCTGGAAAGATTTTTTGTACAAACTAAAAAATCCGAAATCGCATGTCAGAATCGGGTTAATCGGAAAATATGTTGAACTACAGGATGCTTATAAGTCCATTCTTGAATCATTCATTCATGCTGGAGCGGTTAATGAATGCAGGGTGACCATTGAAAGCATCCATTCCGAAAACCTGACGGAAGAAAATGTGCATCAAAAACTCTCCCATCTCAATGGCATTTTGGTTGCACCCGGATTTGGCAACAGGGGAATCGAAGGTAAAATCACCGCGATAAAGTATGTCAGGGAAAATAACATTCCGTTTTTTGGAATTTGTCTGGGAATGCAATGTGCCGTTGTGGAATTCGCCCGAAATGTGTTGGGACTTGAAAACGCCAATTCAACTGAAATAGATAAGCATACTCCCAATCCGGTGATTGATATGATGGAACATCAGAAATCCATTATTCAGTTAGGCGGCACCATGAGGCTGGGTGCGTTTCCATGTTCGTTGACCGAAGGCACGCTGACAAAAAAGATATATGGAACGTCAGAAATTTCGGAAAGACACCGTCATCGCTACGAATTTAATAATACCTATTTGGCAGACTTTGAACAGGCAGGCATGATCGCTGCCGGCATCAACCCGGATAGCCGGTTGGTTGAAATCATGGAATTGCAAAATCACCCGTGGTTTATTGGCACACAGTTTCATCCTGAGTTGAAGAGCACTGTGCTGAATCCTCACCCATTGTTCACGGGATTTGTGAAAGCGGCTATTGCATCTAAAAAAAAACCTGAGCCGGTAGCGGAAGAATCATTTTCCGGGCATTAAATCGAAAATCTTTTTTGTTTCAGTCCGAATAATTACGATATTCGCAATCCTGTTTTTGACATGTACTTTTGAAAACAAATAAGCTGCTCTAATTAAAAGCCCGGGTGGCGGAACTGGTAGACGCGCTGGATTCAAAATCCAGTGATGGCAACATCGTGGGGGTTCGATTCCCTTCCCGGGCACTTTCTTTCTCTTCTTCGATTTTCTGATTTTCAGAATTCTCCGGTAATTCAATTCTTTTTGTAAGGCTGAAAAACCTCACCCATCGGTAGTCCTTTTTTTCGCATCCACTGCTGACGCAATAAATAATAAGCGCTCACAACAAAGGTATATCCGGCATAGATATAGAAAATGAGGGTTGATTCCATAAACAACAGCAAGACTAATCCGATGGAAGAAAGAATGGAAGCGGTCACGAAAAATCTTAACCAGCCCTTCGATACCTTGAAATAGGCGTTTTGATATTGTTCGGGAAAAATTTTAGGCAACCGCAGTGAAGCGATACTGACAAACACCGTCAGCATCATCACACCGCAGGCAGCGGTGAAACCATAAAAGTCAATGCTTTTATTTACTTCTGAAAATAACTGTGAACCGGCAACCAATAAAATCGCCACCACGAAGAAAAACAAAGTGACCGCGCGGGTAGGGGAGTTGCTCACCGGATTCAGTTTTTCAAAAAAGCGCGGGATGATACCGTCACGGGCTTGAGCGTAAAGTTCACGTGGCAATGTGATGGCAGCCGCGTTAAATGAAGTCAATCCAGCACTCACCGCACCTATACCGATAAATGTCAGCATCCATGCGGGCAAAAAAATGCGGGCTGATTCCACAAGTGGAGCGTTCATTTTACTGAAGGCTTCTGCCCGGTCGCCCACCGCTGCAAGATAAGCTAAGCCAACCCCGAGATAGATGACCAAAACGGAAATACCGCCCAGCAGCAATGACAGCGGGATATTGCGCCTTGCATCCCGCATCTCTTCGCCCATCTCCGTGATGATTTGAAATCCGATACACACATTAAAAGCAAGGATGACCGCCATAATTAAACCGCCCGCGCCATTGGGCAGGTCGAAGCCCACTGTTACGGGAGTTTGCGAAGTTATGCCCCATACATAAAAAATTAAAGCGAGAATGAGTTGCGCGCTCATGACGATTTGCAGCCAGGTCACCAACTTTAAACCAAATAAATACAAGATATAAAAACCAATCACCAAAATTCCCGCGGTTAAATGCGGGGATGCTTCAAATGGCATAAATGGTTTCAGATAGGAACCCAAGCCTACTGCCACTACGCAGGTGGAAGAAGCGCCACCTAAGATTGCCCAATAGGAAACCAACGTGCCGGCAAAGGGATGCAACAGGCGGCTGCAATAAAAATACCCGCCTCCGGCAATCGGCAGCGCGCTGGAAATTTGCATCAACGGCACCACGCCTGCCAATGAAATCATCAGCGCCAGGGAAATTGCCGCCCAGACCGCTGCGCCCGCTTTCACTGTGATAGAGGCAATCATCACATAGATGCCCATGCCGATCACTCCTCCGGTCACAAGCGCGATACCTTCTATCAATCCAATTTTCTTTTGCAATTGCATCATCCAGGTTTCTATTTACCCGGCAATATATCCATAAATTTGAAAATTAAAAAAACGGATGTCGAATATGGAGAATAGAATTTTATATGAAGACAATCATCTGATAGCTGTCAACAAGATTGCCGGTGAGTTGGCACAGTCCAATGAACCGGAAGATGAGTCGCTGGAAAACGCGGTGAAAGCCTATCTCAAAGAAAAATACGACAAGCCGGGCAAGGTGTTTCTGGGAATTGTGCATCGCATTGACCAACCGGTGACGGGTGTCATTTTATACGCCAGAACCAGCAAGGCGCTCGAACGCATGACCGCCATGATGCGCGACAGAAAAGTGCAAAAAAAGTATCATGCCATCGTCAGAAATAAACCGGCTCAACTCGAAGGAGTTTTAACACACTTTTTGAAACGGGCGGAGAATTTCAACGTCACACGCGTTTTCAGTCAGGAAATGCAGGGGGCGAAAGCGTCAAAGCTGAGTTATAAACTGACAAAGTCAGTCGGTAAATATTTTTTACTGGAGATTGATTTGGAAACCGGTCGCCATCATCAAATCAGGGCGCAATTATCCGCGATTGGCTGCCCGATAGCTGGTGATGTGAAATATGGCTTTCCGGAGCCGTTGCCGGATGCATCTGTTGCCCTACATGCCGCACAACTTTCATTTGAACACCCGGTTTTGAAAACTCAGATTAACATCAAAGCGACATATCCTCACCAGTCAATTTGGGATAGGTTCCGGTGAAAATAAAATCTGAATTGCCACAGATTCACAGATTAGGAATCCGGGGAAACGGAAATGAAATCGAGGGCAATTTCCAAAAAGCAAATTTTAAATCACAAATAAATTCCAAAGTCAAAAAGATTAATTCTCAAACGCTGAAGTTATTTTTCGCCTGTATTTGGATGGAGATTGGTCTATTAAATTTTGTTTTATTCCCTCTCAGCGGAAAAGTTTAACAGTTTATTGCTGAAGGTCAGCTATAAATCGTTTAATACTTTTCTTTCCTGTTTTTTTGAGTGGTAAAAACAAGTTGTTCCAGAATGGAATTGATAATCGTGAGAATGATGCTGAACAACAACGCCCACCAAAATCCATCCACAGTGAATCCTTCAATCAACCATTCGGTAAATAATATCATCAGTGCATTGATGACCAATAAAAACAAACCGAAGGTGAAAATGGTGAATGGAATGGTGAGAATGATTAAAAGGGGCTTTAGGGTGACATTGAGCACTGCCAATAACAACGCCACTAACAGGGCATTTAATGGGTCGTCCACATGAATGCCGGGCAACAGTTCTGCCGTCAGCACTATGGCAAGAGTATTGACTAAAAGTTTACCGATAAATTTCATACTGATTTTTTAAAAAGCCAAACTAAAGTTTTTAATTGAGAAAAATATCATTGGTGATTCGACAAGCGTGTTATTGCTGAATCACCAATTTTCCTTTTGAAGAATATATTGCAACGTGATTCAGGCAAAAATCAGGAACAACTAAAATAGAATTTGAATGATAACATTTGACCTTAAAATTCCCTGCAATCTGAAATTTATTATCTTTAACAACTTTAATGGTCACACCCTGATTAATTGCCGTAGCAGGGTTCCCAAATTCATTTTATAATTATTTAATCGCTTAGTGCGATATGCACGAACTATTTCATTTATCAAAAGACAACTGCGGCATCGGGTTGCTCGCGAATATTAAAAACATCCCCTCCCGTCAACTCACTGATGACGCGATTACCGCGCTTGGCAGAATGACACACCGGGGCGCTATCGCTGCCGATGGCAAAAGCGGTGACGGCAGCGGCTTTCTTTTTTCCATGCCTGATACTTTTATGCGAGAAACCGCGCGAGAAGTCGGGTATGATTTGCCTGCCCGCTATGCCGTTGCAATGATTTTTTTCTCCAACAACAGGCAGCGCGAAGTTTTCAAAGAGATTTGCGAATCCAATGATTTGAAAGTGCTTTTTTTCAGAGACGTTCCGGTCAATACCAAATCTTTGGGTGTGCAGGCATTTGTGAGTATGCCAACCATTGTTCAGGCTTTTGTTACACCTGCTTCGCTCATATCGAGTTCACGGTTTTCTTCTTTTTTGTATCTCACAAGACGACAAGTGGAAAAGGCATTGAGCGCTGATGATAATTTTTACATCGCTTCATTTTCAGACAAGCTTATCAGCTACAAAGGTTTGGTGATGCCCAACCGGCTTACTGACTTTTACGCTGATCTCAGTCATCCATTATTTGAAACGAGTTTCGCTTTTTTTCATCAGCGCTTTTCAACGAATACTTTACCGAAATGGTCGCTCGCACAGCCTTTCAGAACGCTGGCACACAACGGTGAAATCAACTCCATCGCTTCTAACCGTTACAACATGCGCGTGAATACGGAAGCGCCAGACAGTCCTGAATTTTCTGATGGAGAGTTGGAAAAAATATTGCCGGTGATGCAGCCGGGAGTCAGCGATAGCGGAAGCATTGACAATTTCTTTGAATTCCTGATTGCCAACGGAATGGATTTTTTCAAAGCCGTCCGTTGCATGTTTCCGCCCCCGTGGCAAAACCTTCCCAAACTTGACAATAAAATCCGCGCGTTTTACGAATACATGTCCACCTGCTACGAGGCGTGGGACGGTCCTGCAGCGGTCAATTTTACTGATGGCAGATACATCGCTTGCGTGATGGACCGAAATGGATTACGCCCTGCTAAATATATTATCACCAAAGACAACCGCCTGCTCATTGCAAGCGAGTTGGGCGTGCTCGATATTCCGGAAGAACTGGTTGCCGAACAAGGTAATTTGAATAGCGGAGAAATGATTGCCGTTGACACGCGCTTCGGAAAAATTCTGAAGAACGATGATATCCGTTCTTTTCTGCGCGACTCGCAGCCCTATTACAAATGGCTTAATGAACGCCAGATTTATATAGCCGAACATGTCGAAGAAAATTTTATTGAATATTCAGATTATGTGCTGAATAACCTGGTTGAAATGCAACGCTATCACAATTACACCAATGAAGTGGTGGAGGCGATTATTCATCCGATGGCTGAGAAGGGCAGGGAAGAAACCGGCTCGATGGGCGATGACACTCCGCTCGCCTGTTTCAGTGAAATGCAGCGCAATTTTACGGAATTTTTCAGGCAGCGATTCGCGCAGGTTACGAATCCGCCTATTGACCCGCTCCGCGAAAAACTCATCATGTCCACAAGTGTCACCATCGGTGCGCGTGGAAATATTTTAAAGGAATTACCCGAAAATGCTACCGGGATTAAATTGAACAGCCCGATTCTTTCTAAAGAAAAATTAGACGCCATTATTTCATTCGGAAATTCCGGCAACAAAAGTTACCGTGAAGAATATAAACATGATTTTTTTCAAACCACATTTACCACAGACCTGAAAAAATCACTGCATGAGCTGGGGGATAAAATAGCCGGTGCGATTGAAAAAGAAAATGTGAGTGTGATTATTCTGGATGACCGAGCGCTTTCTGAAAATGAGGCGTTGATTCCGATGCCGCTCGTCATCGGCTATCTCAACACTTTTTTGCTGAAGAAAAAATTAAGACGCAAAGTTTCACTGATAGCAATATCGGGCGAATTGTTTGATGCACATTCCTGCGGGGTGTTGATTGCATTTGGCGCAACTGCGGTCTATCCTTATTTGCTCTATGCCACCGCGCTTCAGTTTATCGAACGAAAAGCAACGCAACTCAACGGCTCATTACTCAAAAGAAAAAAACTCGCGTTGAAAAACGTGAACAAGGCTTTAAATGCCGGCTTGCTCAAAATTATGTCGAAGATGGGCATTTGTGCGATGGACAGTTATCAGCACAGCAGCATGTTTGACATTATCGGCTTGCACAAGGAAATCACAGATGATTGTTATGAAGGCGCGGTCGCGTTGATACCCGGATTGAATTATACTGATATTGAAAACCGCATCGGGCAGTATCATGAAAAGGCGTTTGGCAAAAAACATTATCTCAATCAATACGCGCTCGAAGTCGGAAGCTTTTATAAATTCATGTCGAAAGGAGAGTATCATGATTTTTCTCCGGATGTTTCATTGGCAATCCGAAAATTTGCGCGGACGAAATCAACGGATGATTATGCTTTTGTCAGCAAGCGCATCAATAGTCGCGGGTTGCGCATGGTGCGTGACTTTTTGGAATTAAAACCTCAGCGAAAACCGGTTTCAATTAAAGAGGTAGAACCCATTGAAAAAATAACTTGCCGTTTTAACTCTGCCGCGATGAGTCTCGGCAGCATCTCGCCTGAAGCGCATGAAGCGATTGCCGAAGCAATGAACCTGATTGGGGGCATGTCCAACAGCGGTGAAGGTGGTGAAGATAAAGCACGCTACAACACAATCCGCAACAGCCGCATTAAACAAGTGGCTTCCGGTAGATTTGGCGTCACTCCGGAATATCTGCGCAATGCCGATGAATTGCAAATCAAACTTGCGCAGGGCGCAAAGCCCGGTGAAGGAGGACAGTTGCCCGGCTCAAAAGTGTCACCGCTGATTGCTACGCTGCGCTACACGATTCCCGGTATCGCTTTGATTTCCCCGCCTCCGCATCATGATATTTATTCCATTGAAGATTTGGCGCAATTGATTTTTGATTTGAAACAGGTGAATCCG
>JBGTCY010000143.1:0-23658 GCA_041748615.1 Chitinophagales bacterium | reverse complement strand
TTTACCTCCATGCGGTTATGACCGTTTTTGGCATACCATTTCACAAGCGCTTCATCATTATTTTCCAATGTGTAAGTAGCAACTTCCAAAACACCTTCAAAAGAAGTTTGAGCGACTATCACCGAAATATTGAAGATGAAGAAGCAGAGAATCAGTTTTATTTTATTGGAGAATGACATATCTGTTTGTTTATAGTTGCTTTATTAAAATTCACCTTAAGGACCGACTCTTCCTTTCAGGAAAGAAGTATTGTAACTGTTATCGGGAATATTGGTAGTAAATCCGTTTCTTTTCACAGCGAAACCTCCATTACCCGGTGGAGGAATAGGAACAGGAATCGGAATATTTAAATTGTTGACAATCGGAATCGTAATTGGTCCGATAAAAGGAATGCTAATCGTAGCTGTGATTGAGATTGTGACTTGAAAAACCCCTTGCAAACCCGGAGCGCCATATTCTCCACCATCACCGCCAATTGCGTTGGGATTAATGCTAATCGTAACGGGACCCTGTTGCGTAGCAATAGGCACAATTAAAAGTCCGCCTCTGCCAGGAACACCAAACTGAGTGCCTGTGCCGTTGTTGCCGGGTGAATAAAATGTGAGTCCAATCAATGCAGGAATGTTGCCGCCCAAACTGCCACCGGCACCACCGCCCCCGCCTGCTCCGATTAAAATTCCGAGTGTCTGGTTAATAATTGGAATAGTGAAAGTGAGCGCAAACGCCATCGCGCTTCCCCCTCCGCCACCACCATAGATATTAAAGTTATTTTGAATCGTTGTATTCACGGTGAGATTTACGGCATCACCTCCGTTAAATCCGGCTCCGGTTGAACCTGTCGCGGGGTTGGTTGCAGTGCCTCCATCGCCTCCTTTGCCCAGGATGTTACCATTGTTAACAATAGCAACTACTGAATTTGCCGGTAGCGTGCCGGTGGTCAAAGAAGGTTGAGCGCTCGAAACCGAAGTGACATCCACACCGGGATTCACAGTCACAACAACACACACCGGACTGTTGTTTGGCGCAGAAGGATGCGTAGCATACAAATCAACTGAAGTGTTGTAATTATTCAAACTGTTACCAATCGTCAGTAAATAACAAGGAGTTAATGTCACTGAAAAGATGAAGTTCTGAAAATAGGAGCCGCAAAGTATCTGGATGATAACAGGATAAGTTCCTGCGGGAGTAAATGGTGTTACGCGAATCGTTACATCAGCTGTGCCGGATGAAAAGAGCGGGTTTGGGATAATGTCCACCGTCATGCCGTTTGGCAGAATCCCCAATACCGCGAAAGCGATGTTTTGAGGATTCCCCGCGTTTTGATTAATGGTGAGTTGAATATTGGTGGAATCGCGCACTGTGCGGTCAATGGTATCCGCGATAGCGCTGGCGCTGAGTGAAAAATAACAGTCATTGCAATCTTTCTGATACACATTCAGCCAGCACACAGTATTCCAGTATTGAATCGTGGAATCTTCCACATTAAAAATGGTAAGTCCGTTAGCTGGATTTTGAATCAGGTCGCGCTCGGTAGTGGTCATGCGGGGCCACAGAAATCCTTTTTCGGTTGATTCAACATGCAGGATAGCGCTGGAATCAGGATATAAAATATTGATACCGACCTGTTGTGCTTGTACTGTTATTGAAATGAAGAAGATGAAAAGAAAAAAATATCGTTTCAATGGGAAAAAAAGTTGTTTCATATTGAAGAATGTGAAAAATTCCTTACAAATATAAGGTTTCAAGGATAAAATGTGATGAACAATCTTATGAAAAGTTATTTCATTTTCGCCTACGGGAAAAAATCAGTCTTTTGACAAGGAATGAAATTACAAATCACAAAATGCAAATCGTAAATAAATTCCAATAACAAAAAAGAAAACTTCAAACTCGCGTAACTAGTGTATCTATATCGTTTTGTGTTTAGAATTTTTAGAATTGTAGTTAATTTTTTTTGGTACTTAAAAGTCAAAAGAGATGTGTAAATTATTTCGCACTACTTGTGGTTTCCCCCAAAAAAACATGCACGAAATTCTCCACTTCATCCCAGTTGGTATATTCATAATCTTGAGAGGTGTCGGTGTCGCCACCGGCTCGTTTTGAAATGAGCCGCATGATGAATTTTTTAAAAAAATCGTACTCAGTGTATTTCAGCGCCCCCGCTACTTTTTGAATAATCAACGGTTCCCATCCTGTTTCTTCTAAGAAATCATAAATAATTTTTTCTAATTCTTTAAGCGACTCCGGCTCATCTCCTGCGTAAGTCAGACTCACGGAGAAAAAAGCGGTGTTTTTTTTATTTAAAGTAAGATGATGTTGTTTGGCGTAATGCGTGATTGCCGATTGATGTTTTCCAACATGGATGGAAGCGCCAAGAATCACCGCGTCAAAAGCGGTAGGCGCTGGTGGTTCCATCGTGGAATCCATAAGGGTTACAAGGTGTCCGGCTTTTTGAATTACTTCGCTGATGAAAGTCGCGATTTTCCGGGTTTGACCTTCCGTAGTGCCGTAGATGATGAGAATATTCATGCCATATTTTTCTTCAAAATTAAATTGTATCAAATGCAATGATGATGACTTTACTCACTTCACAGAAGCCGCATTTTCACTTGCACTAATCAATAATTTTTCGATTTCATTCAAGCGCTCCAGCAGGAATTGATTTTCCTGTTGAAGCTGTTCAAGCTCTTGTTGCTGCGTTGCTGTTCTTTTTTCCAAAGCCTGGATAGCCGTGAAACTCACCCCAATGTAATCGGCAGTAGCAATCATTTTTTCACTACCGATTGTGCCGATTCCGTCAAATCCGAAAGCCGCGTAAAAATCCTGCGCCATCGGTCCGTAATGCCTGTGTTCAGCAGGGTTTTGACCAATGTAATTCCAGGTGCTCAATTCCATTTTATTTATTTTTTGAAGAATCAACTCCCCGTTCACCGGTCTGAAATTTTCTTTTCGGCTTTTGTCGGATACGATTGACCAACTGTTATCTCCGGGCGTTAATGTTACTCCGATGCTAGAAGAGTCATTGGAATAAAAAGTAGCGCCACCGCTTGCCCGCACGATGAATTGGTTGATGCCTGTCGCGTTCAGCGGGACGTTGGCGGCATTGTCAGCGAACATGAAACAGCCGCTGTTATTATTGGTGTTGGCATAATTACCTAATGCCACGGAGTTCAATCCTGCGGCTGTGCTTCTGAATCCATGTGCCAAAGAATTCACTCCGGCAGCAATCGTTTGATTGCCCATCGAAAAAGAATTTTCACCGGCAGCGGTGGATGAAAATCCGGTGGCGGTTGAGCGGTTGCCGACCGCGTTGGTGTTTGAACCCATCGCGGTGGAAAGGTCGCCAAAGGCATTGGTGCTTTGTCCGAGCGCTGTGGAAATACTGCCTGAAGCGATCGAGCCATCACCGGCAGCCAATGAACTTGGACCATTGGCGCGGGTATCTTTTCCGAAAGCTGTGGAATAGTTTGCGATGTTCGCGTCATCCCATTGCGTGCCGGAAACATTTCCCGCTCTGAAAGCGGATTTTGCGGGATACCACATCAGGCGTGTTCCGGCTCCGTTTACCGGAATTGTTCCGGTGCCGAACACCCCTGTTGCAAGCAAACCGTCATTCCCTGCTACATGCAGCTTAGCGGATGGCGTAGTGGTTCCCACGCCTATATTGCCGTTGTTGTTGTTATACAGATTATTTCCAATCATCGTCCAGTTGTCGCTTGATGCAACGCTGGCAAGACTGCTCAGGTCAACGGATAAGCTCGCGCCACCATCCGTGATGGTGAGTTGTTTTGAAAAAGTATCATAATCAAACGCGATGTTGAATTCATTGGTCGGGTCGAGGTCGCCCGTGTTGATGATGATGTTGTTGGAAATATCAATTCCTGTTCCCGCTGTGAGGCTGCTGCCTCCGGCAAGCGAACTCAGGTCCACCGTTGAAATGCCGCCCGCATCCGTGACGGAAAGTTGATTCGTTGACGGATTGAATGTGAAGCCGGTAATTAATTCATTGATAGCGCTCAGGTCTCCCGTGTTGGTGATGATGTTGTTTGAAATATCAATCCCTGCTCCCGCAGTGAGGCTGCTGCCTCCTGAGAGCGTGCTTAAATCAACCGTAAACATTCCGCCCGCGTCCGTGATGGAAAGTTCGTTGGAAGCGGGGTTAAAATTGAAGGCTGTGTTCAGTTCATTGGTATTGCTCAGGTCACCTGTGTTGGAGATAATATTGTTGTTGATGCTGATGCCGGTTCCTGCGGTTAAAGTTCCACCCCCTGCAAGGCTGCTCAAATCAATATTGAAGGTGTTGCCTGCATCAGAAATTGTCAGGACATTGGTCGCGCTATTGAACGAAACATTTGAAATCAACTCATTGGTGGGGTCGGCATCCGCGTCATCCGAATTAACGGCAGTCAATGCCATCAGCGCGTAAGGTACAGAGACTAATTGCGACCTGCCCATGAAAGTAAAATTGGAACCCGCGTTCGGGTCTAACTCTACAGCAAACCACTTATTACCCGTTTGCCACGGGATGTTGGCGAAAACCCCTGTCGGTTGTATGCCGGTACCCACCTGCACTGTGTATAATCCAAACTGGTTAGTTGAAGTCTTGTGTGTTTCTTCATAAACCTGCACCCCACCGCCAGCGCTGTCAATCACTGCCAGCCGTAAACTGATGTTTTGATTCACCAGCAACGCACCGTTAACATCCCGCGCCACACCCTGATACTTAAAACTCTGCGGCACTTGCGCCATCAATAAAAACGGGATGGACAAAAAAAGCACTGTGATAAGTTGTTTTAATCTTTTCATGATTTTGAGATTTGTGTTTAAAGTTGAATTTTTTTTTGGGAATCGGTATCCTGTTCCGATAGGGTGTATGAGTTATTGCAGATTATACAATTATATTCTAATAGGGAAGATGGACGGGTGTCGAGGGACGGCAATAAGGTTTTTGCTAAAGAATATTTTCAAAAACTGCAATAGTTGATACACCTACGATTGCTAAATACATTGCCTTGCAGATTTGATGACTAGTATAGCTTATAAAAAAATTCACAAATAATGTTTCCAATAATTTCGTAAATCTCATTAGTTTTTTAGTTTCTTTTACAAGCATAATAACTCACTCTGTCCTTAAAAAAATTATTCTCCATGAAAAACATGCACCATTTCAAGTCAGTTGTCTGTTTGCAAGATTGCATTCAGCAACAAAAATTTTTATTCAAAATTTCAGTTTCTTTTTTCTTCATTTCATTTTTTCTTCTATCCAAAGTTTTTGCCGTACCGCCAAATGATGATTGCAGCAATGCCATTCTGATTGAATGTGGTGAAACGCTCTTTGGTACTACAGTTGATGCAACCCCAACTGCTGTTGGTTTATGCGGAACCTCCGCTACGGCACCGGGAGTATTCTATTCATTTGTAGGAACCGGGCAAAGTATCACGGTCAGTTTATGTGGTGGAGGAACGGATTATGACACAAAGCTTGGAGTTTTTGAAGGTGATTGCCAAAACCTGATTTGTGTGGGCGGCAATGATGACTTCTGCGGACTCGCCTCAGAAGTTACTTTTCAGTCAGTGAACGGAGTGGAATATTTCTTTTACGTGCATGGATTCGGCAGTGCGGTAGGTAATTTTGAAATCAGCATAACTTGTAGTGGTGGTGGTGGAGGTGGAAACCTGTGTAGCAACCCCGGCTCTTTAATCAGCTTTAACAATCCAACAACGATTGACCAGATTGTAGTAAATACAGGCTCCCCGGATGTCATTATTGACTTGAATGTCAGCATCAACATCACACATACCTGGATTGGAGATTTGACGATTTTCCTTGAAAGCCCGTCCGGTACCTCGATTTTGCTGTATGATAATTGTTCTTTTCAGGAAAACATGGATGCGATTTTTGATGATGGCACTTCACCGATTTCCTGTCCGCCTATCGGTACTTTTTCTCCCTTGCAGGCGCTTGCAAATTTTATCGGGGAATCTCCGGATGGAATTTGGACACTATCTGTCACGGATAATTTTGACGGTG
Organism: Chitinophagales bacterium; assembly: GCA_041748615.1. GTDB lineage: Bacteria > Bacteroidota > Bacteroidia > Chitinophagales > CAIOSU01 > JBGTCY01. Next base: position 17,627 of record JBGTCY010000143.1, on the reverse strand, counting down.
ATGACGGCATCTTAAATGAATGGTGTTTGATTCCTACATTAGGCGCACCGATTACGGTACCCAACGATGATTGCGCGGACGCAATTTCGGTTGAATGCGGTGATTTGGTTTTTGGAACCACAACCGGAGCAACAACTGATTTCAACGCGGGCACTTGCGGAACAAGTGTCACTTCTCCGGGAGTTTGGTACAAATTGATTGGAGACGGAAGTTTGGTGACTGCAAGCACTTGCAACAGCGCATCCTTTGATACTAAAATCGGAGTTTACACGGATGGTTGCGGCAACTTAACGTGTGTGGCAGGCAATGATGATTTTACCGGCTGTGCAGGTTTTACTTCAGAAGTTTCTTTTCCAACGGATGATGGCGTAGAGTACCTGATTTTAGTACATGGCTTCGGGGGTGCAGTTGGTGATTTCGCATTATCCATTACCTGCGAGGCTTTGGCGAATAACGATGATTGTACAGACGCGCTTCCAATCAGTTGCGGTCAGTTGATACAAGGCTCTACTATCGGAACCAATGCTGACAATGCCGCTACTTGCGTTACCTCCAACACTTCACCCGGAGTTTGGTATTCTTACACAGGCACCGGAGAGTTTGTAATTGTCAGCACCTGCAACAACGCGGATTTTGATACCAAGCTCAGTGTTTACACGGATGGTTGCGGTACATTAACTTGTGTTACCGGAAATGACGATGCTGCCGGTTGCTTCGGCTTTACTTCCGAGCTTGGTTTCCTTTCAGAAGCAGGACGTGAATATTTGGTTTTAGTACATGGCTTTGGCGGTGCTACGGGTTCTTTCACTTTGTCCATTACCTGTCAGCCGATTTTACTTGCGAATGATAATTGCGCTGATGTTGCGCCTGTTGTACTGACAAATGGCATTCCGGCTACTTTCACAGGTACAACCATCGGTGCAACCCCAAGCTTTGAAGAAACAAATATTTTGGGCGCTACTGCCGTCTGGGAAGCAGTAACGCTAACGGGCAATTGCAATATTCTCACAATGGATTATTGTGGTACGGGTGCCGGTATTATGGAAACAGCTTTTGTTGTTTACACGGATTGTCCGGCAAGCGTTTTTTCTGCTGGCGATTTTGATTTTGTGACTTGTCCTGACGGAAACCTTACGGTTACTTTTACAGGGATTCCTGCCGGTACCTATTATTTACCCGTGGTTGCGGATGCCAACTTCAACACGCCCGGTGATTACATCATGAATGTATCTTCCGTAGATTGTCCGGCTCCGCCTGCGAATGATAATGTCTGTTTTGCCGAACCATTGACGTTGGGTGTTGGCGCTCCTTATGACCTTCGCTTCACAACTGCCGAGCCGGGTGAAGTTTCTCCCGGAGCAGGTTCATTGCCGGGATTAGGTTCCTGCGAATCGCAGGACGGATGGTGTAACATTGAAACGGAAGTTCAAAACTCGCAATGGTTCACTTTCGTAGCGCCACTGAGCGGATATGTCATTGTTTTTGCGGAAGGGATTGATGCGCAATTAGCGGTTTACAGCGTGGAAAATTGCGCTGACTTTTCAACATTTACAGTTGTGGGCGCTAATGATGATAGCTACACCGGATGCCAGTTTTGTCCTCAGGTGGAATTGAAATGTCTGATACCGGGTGAAACCTATTATGTTCAATTGGATGGGTTTGACGGTACGAAGGGAACTGGAACCATTACCGCTTTCGACCCGGGATTGACCAATGTAGTTACAAGCTACACCTTGGTGAATTCTACAACAAATCAGGACATTGGTCCATTACAGGATGGTGACATTATCAACCTGCGGAATTTTCCGCCTTTCACGATTCGGGCAAACACCTGCCGCGAAGTAGGAAGTGTGCGTTTTCACGTGAATGGCAATCTTTTCCAAACGGAAAATATCGCGCCTTACTCACTCACCGGGGATAACCCCACCGGCAACTATCGCCCGTGGAATGTAACACCTGGATTTTATGAGTTAACCACCAATACCTATAACGGCACCAATGGCTCTGGCGGATTGGCTGGATTGACTGATATTATCAACTTCGAGGTGATTGATGATGATTGTGTCTTTCTCACGATTGAAGTAACTACCGACTTTTTTGGAGTCGAAACTTCCTGGGAAATATTTGACCTGACTGAAAACACCTCCGTGGCAAGTATCTTCACAGGTTCACTCGCGGATGAAACATCCTATCGCTGGGTGCTTTGTGTTCCGGCTACGCATTGTTATGAATTCAGAATTTTTGATACGTTTGGCGATGGCATCTGCTGCGATTGGGGTTTTGGTTCCTACAGTGTAACCTTTGATGGCGCTGTGGTTGCGAGCGGTGGCGCGTTCGGTGCCAGTGAAATTACCGATTTCGGTAATTGTGTATTTGACTGTAACGGTGTATTGGGCGGCAGCGCGGTAGAAGATACAAACGGAACCTGCTGTCAGCCGGATGAATTGGATTGCGATGGCGTTTGCTTTGGTCCGAATGTATCCGGTCTGCAGGTGGTGGGATTTACTTTGGTGGATGCAGCCAGCAATGTTGATTTGGGTCCTTTGAATGATGGTGATGTGATTGATTTGGCGGTAAATCCTTCTGTGAATATCCGTGCGGAAGTTTGTTCGGAAGTCGGATTGGGAAGTGTCCGTTTTAAAATTAATACACGCCAATACCGGATTGAGAATGAAACTCCCTACGCGATGGCGGGCGATAAATTCGGTAACTACAACAAATGGCATGTTCGCGTGGGAGATTATTTCATTGAAGCAATTCCTCACGCTGGCGCAAACGGCAGCGGAACGGCAGGTACTTTAAGTTCGATTAATGTTACCGTGATTAACAGCGGAGGAACGCCCAAGCATGAAGATGAAATGGAATTTCTGCCAAGCATTGAAGGTCTGAATGTCTTTATTCAGGCATTTCCGAATCCGTTCACTGACCAGTTGACATTTGATTTCAGCGTGCCGGAAGATTCCAGAGTTTCGCTTGAAATTTTTAATGTTACCGGAATGAAAGTAGCGACCGTATTCGAAGGAAATGTAAATGCTTCACAACTTTACCGTGAAACTTTCAATCCCGGTGATTTGGCAGGAGGTTTTTATCTCTATCGCTTCAGAACCAATGACCTTGTGATTACAGAAAAAGTGATGCTTGCGAGGTAATATTTTGGATGAATGATTATTAAAAAAGCCCGGTGAGAGCCGGGCTTTTTTATTTTCACTCGAATCACTTCGGAATAAGGTTTTGAATGATATTAATAGTTTTCAACTCAATGAAAAAGGTCACATAAATGATTTTATTGTAATGTTAAAAAATATATTTCCATAGATTTCATTATTACCAAAAAAAATTCTACGTACTGTGTCATAGCTATTATAAATCTGATGTATTTATCTGTTGCTTGACTTTTCGTAGAACTTCGCTTACATTACGCTAAATCAATTAATCTGCAATAGATTGATTTGATAAAATCAATGGATTAACCAACCGGCAACTGCCTATGATGTACATTTTACTCAAAACATTTATTGTTTCCGGAAAAAAATTATTCCCGCTTGCTTTTTTACTGTTTGCATTTTTTATGCAGGCATTTTCACAAAAAGGTCCCGGTGGAGTTAGTGTAGAAACCGGCAGTCAAAGCACCTGCCGGTTGTGGTTTGATGCCAGCAGGCTGACACTCGCTGATGGCGCTTATGTCGGTACAATTCCTGATATTTCACCCTCTGCCATTGCCGATAATGCCACGCATTCTAGTTCAGACCGGCATCCGAGATTCAGAAATGACCCTACGGTGGGGATTAACGGTCAGCCAGTTCTGATTTTCAACCAGTATGAATTTTTACAGATTGCAAGTTCAACAGACGTCAATAATTATTCTCCGCACACGCATCATACTTATGCGATAGTATTCAATTCCGGCTCTGACGTGACATCACGTCAAGTATTATATGAGCAAGGTGGAGATAATCAAGGCTTTAACATGGAAATTAATAGTGGAAGACTCTATTTTACCGCCTATGATGTAGCCATTGGAGTAATGTCGTCCCCACCTAAACACATCAGTGAGCCTATCCAAGCCAACAGCAATTATATATTCATTTTTGAATTCTTCGCTCCAAACGCAAACCCTGCAGGTGGATTTATGAGAGGATATGTCAATGGCACACTCATGTCAAGTACTCAAAATTCATTAAGAGCCGTTGGTTCGCATACCGATCCTGCGGGTATCGGGGCTGTCAATAGTGATATGAGAAATTACAGTAACGGAACACCCTCCCATGCCTCGAATGCGTTTAGTGGCAAGTTAGCTGAACTGATGATGTACAGCGATACGCTGAGTAAGGCGCGCAGAATCATCTTGGAAAATTATCTGGGAGCGAAATATGGAGAAGACATTATCACCAATGATATTTATCCTTACAAAACATTATATCCAAATGAATTAATCGGCATCGGGAAGGAGGATGGCGCGCATCACGAACGCAGTCAGGGGTTCAATATTTTTGAAATCAGCGCTACGCCTGCCAATCTTGATAATGGGGAATATCTACTTACAGGGCACAACGGTGCAGGCTTGAACGCAATCACCACGAATATTCCGAATAATTCCACCAACACCAAACGCATCGCAAGAGAGTGGCGCTTCACACAGATTGGCGATGTGGGACCCGTTCAGTTTCGTGTGCATACAGCCAACTTACCAGCTTTGGGAAACGGATTTACCAAGTATGTTTTAATCGTGGATAAAAAAGCCGAGCCGGTGAGCAATTTCGCGGGCAATAATGTAGATGTTTATGAATTGGAAGACAGCGGAAATGGCATTTACAAGGCAACATCTGAAATTCCCGATGGCGCTTATGTTACGATTGGATTAATTAAACCGGAAGTTGCCTTCGCTTTCGCGACATCTTATGGCTTCGAGGATGATACGGATGCCACGGACAGCGTGTTGGTGAAATTGAATTACATCCCGGTAGTTCCTCATGCTGTTGATTATTATTTTACGAACGGCACCGCGCTCCTGACAGACGATTATATTGGAGCAGATGATTATTTGGATTTTCCCATGGGGGAAAATGAAGCCTTCATTGATTTCACGATTGTGGGTGATACCGACCCTGAAAACACCGAAAAATTTTACATCCATCTCACTGATGGAGCAAATACTACTGCCGGATTGGGCATCGGTTCTCCCGCCATGCTGGAATTTTCCATCTATGATAATGACAATGATCCGGAAGTCAGTTTTGCATTGGATGTTCAAAGTTTTAATGAAGACGAAGGCATCATAACCATTGACGTGGTTCGCTCGGGAATTACGACCAACGAGTTCACTGTTGATGTCCACCTCAGTACCAGCAGACCATCCGGCACTGCTACTTTGAATGTAGATTATTTATTTACCCCCGTTACTTTAGCATTTGCAACCGGAGAAACCGTCAAGCAGATTACCGTTGAAATCATCGATGATAATTTGGATGAAGTGGATGAAACAATTTATTTAGAACTCAGCAATGTGCAGGGCGGGGTTGACTTGGTTGAACCAATCATTTTTGAACTGACAATCATTGATAATGATGCTCCCCCAACCGTTCAGTTTTTAGATGCAGCTTATTTTGCCCCTGAAACTTTTGCCGAGCCGGATATCAGGGTGGTTCTGAGCGCTCCCAGTACCAAAATCGTCACTGTTGAATGGGAGCGTACCGGAGGAACAGCAACACCTAATTTGGATTTTATTTGTGCGCAAAGCGGCATACTTTCCTTCGCACCGGGCGAAACATCATTACGCATACCGATATTAAATCTACAGGATGCGGTGTTTGACCCTAATGAAACGGTGGAGTTTGAATTGCTGGAAAACGCCAATTTAACGAATGCAACTTTGGGAACGCCTCACGAGCATATTTACACCATTAAAGACTATTCTGTATTTGAGTGGAAGGGACCTGGCGGAGTGGGTGACATTCAGGAAGTTTCGGTTTGGATGGATGCCTCAAGAGAAACATTCAGCAATGGTTTGAGATATAATCCGACCAATTTTGGTAACTCCACGATTAGTTTATCATCAGGCAGTGGCGACCGTCCGTATTACCAAAATCAGGGTGCTGATTTAATTAACGGAATGCCGGTTTTCAGGTTTACTCAGGCTAATGGCACTTACACCACGATTACCGAATCGGGAATCACAAACGGCACTGCTGATTACCGGGATTATTTCATGGTGATTCGTACAGGCAATGATGTAAATTCCAGGCAAACTATCTATGATGGTGGTTCCGGACGTAACGGATTGAATATTTACATTAATAATGGAAATCTATTCTTTCATCTGCACTCCTGCGACCAGAACTGGGGGGTTAGTAACAGCTCCAATTGCGGGAATAATCAGCAAAGTTGCAATACAAATTTAGCCCGGTACGTAAGCGCTCCTGTTACAGCGAACACCAACTACATCGTACACTTAAAATTTGACCACCAACTTACCTACAGCGAACACCAGATTGAGATGTATTTCAACGGTGTAAAAGTTGATGGTGTTTCCCATTCTTCAATCAAAACGCATAATGGGCACGAAGGGCACAGAATTGGCAGAGAAATAAATACGTTTACGCATTTACACAGTGCGTGTGATGTAGGTAACGCTCATTACAGAGGTATGATTGGGGAGTTCATTTATTATTCTAACTCGCCTATCAACACTACCAGAAAGCGTTTGATAGAAAATTACCTATCCGCCAAATACAAAATCCCGGTTCCTGATTCAATTAATAGCGCTACAATACATCCTGACTTTGGGAGGGAACTTGCCGGTATTGGAAAAATGGCTGATAGTGTCTTGCATCTCGATGCCCAAGGTTATGGCAATGTTCGCGTAAGATATGCCTCTGATTTAGACGATGATGAATATTTGGTCTGGCACAGTAATAACGGTTCAGTGAGCAGTTTAGTAACAACACTATTGCCTACCTGTGTGCATAGCCGGATTCAAAAAATCTGGGCGGTGAATGAAATCGGTGAAGTAGGTAACGTGACCTTATCTATTGATTTAACCGGTTTAAATATCAGCGGTAAGTCCGCTAGTGACTTTGAATTGTTGATTCATAGTGAAAGCGACCCTTATGACTTCAGAAGCGCATCGCGTTACAAACAAGGAACTACTTTAATCGGAAATATCATCAATTTTCCTGGAGTCAATCTGAATGAGGGCGATTATTTCAGCGTAACCATGGATGCCGAAATTGGCATCAGCGGACTTTGGACGGGCAATGTCAGTACCGACTGGCACAATATCTTAAACTGGAGTTGCGAAATTCCGGACAAGAACACTATTGTTACGATCCCCAACGGAAGACCTTATTATCCCGAAATTTTGAACGGGTTCACAGGAGAGTGTATGAAGATTTTTATTGATTCCGAAGCGACTTTGAATGTAAAATCAGGCGGCACGCTTGAAATCAACAAGGATTAGAACCTAAAAATCAAATCGCATAATTTTTATTTTATATGATAGGTGTATAATAATTTCCAACAATTACGTTTGATTGCGCAAAATTTTTATCACTTTGCATACCGAGACAAACCATTTTTTTTCTTTTTCATCCTAAAACCAATACAATGAACTGCCGTATTACAAACTGTTGTAAACCTACTAATATTTATGGCGGAAGACTATCCATTTGGATGGTCTTTTTTATTTTCCTGAGTTTTAATTCACAAGCTCAAACGACCATTTATTTTGAAGATTTCGAAAGTGATACTGTTGGGGCTACAACATCAGCATTGTCACAATGGACCATTGACCTGAATGGAAAATCACCAAATTATTTTGAAGTCCGGCAAGTTGGCGGAAATAAATGGATGGCAGCAAATAATACAAAAGGCGAAGTGATATGGCGTTCTTCCATCATGGACATCAGTTGTTACGGAAATGTGGATGTTGAAGCATCAATAAATCTTGCAGAAGACGGAACCCTTGAAAGTGGTGATTATATTCGGGTTCGATATATATTAGACGGTGGTAATGAAATTAACTTTGAAACAAACGGGAGTCTTTCTGATGATTTCAGTCCAAGAAAAGCTTCTCAAACTTCTCTTTTTGGCAATACGTTGCAGATTGTAATAAGAATGAATAATAATGATGTCGGGGAAGTACATCGCTTTGACAGCATCTGGGTTCGCGGTACATCTGGCTTTTTTACCGACCTAACCACTCAAATCTGTGATGAAGACAGTATTTTCCTTGCAGGTGAATACCGTAATACACCAGGAACATACATTGACACTATCAACGCTGCAAATGGGTGTGACAGCATTGTATCAACAGTATTGGAAGTTTTAGATGTATGTGAAACCTGTTTTGAAACCACATTGTACAAGGAAGATTTTAACAGTTACGTGAATGGTACTTATTTATCTCCAAAATGGTCACGTGATTTGTCTCAATCTAACCCGAATCATTTTGATGTCAGAAACGGACAATGGTCTTCAAGGAACACGAGGGGGAATCCCGCAATCTGGAACTCTTCACTGATTGATATTTCAGAACATAGCAGTGTTTCTATTTCCTTAGATATTTCAAGACAAGGCGCATTGGGAAGTGGTGCTTACATCATCGCGAATTATATTCTTGACGGAGATACCGTTGAATTTGCAAACCGTTTTGGCGCTTTCACAGCTTCAACAATTGGCGTTAAAGGAATAAAAGGTTCTCAATTGCGAATACAAGTGATTACCCGGACTGCAAATAATGATGACCATTATCATCGTTTTGATAATGTGATTGTAAAAGGAACGCAAGGCGCGTTAACGATTCTTGATGTTGCCATCTGTCAAGGTGATTCTTATTTTGTCGGAGGAGCTAACCGGACAACCTCCGGAACTTATTTTGATACGATTGTGCTGCCTAATTTTTGCGATAGCATCATTGCTACAAATCTTACGGTTGAAAATTTTAACCTAAACGAGAACGTGAGTATCTGTCCGGGTGACAGTATTTTAATCAATGGTCAATATGTAAAGTTGCCGGGAAGCTATTTAGACTCCTTAACTACAGTGAACGGATGCGACAGCTTAGTAATGGTGAATCTTACTTTTAGTCCCTGTAGCGCGGAAAATCCCGACTTAGTTCCGGTCTGTCCGATGAGTATCATTTTTGTTCTGGATGAATCCGGTTCTATGAGTGGCAGCGCTGCCACTCAACTTCGAAACGGAACCATGAGTTTATTGAATGCTTTAAAAGGAACCGGTTCAAGAATTGCTTTTGTGTAGTTTGCAACGCAAGCTAGAAGATCCAGAATTGGAGGCACCCCCGATTTTCAGGAAGTGACGGACGATAATTTACAAGACTACTCTGATTATCTCTATGGTACCGGTTCGAAAGCCGAGAATCGTGACTACTACAGCCCCAACAGCACTACCAACTGGGAGGCAGCCTTAATCACGGTAAAGAATATGATTATGAATGTTGAATTCGCACCATTAGTGATATTCTTTACAGACGGCAATCCTAATGTATCAACTTCATCGGGTACTGACCATGTAGGTAATGCTGAAAAACAAGCGGATATTATTCGCGGTTTGGGTACACACATGTTTGTAGTAGGTGTGCCGAATCCAACGCTGAATGAAAACAGAGTTCAGCGCATCTCAGGTCCTGATAAATACCCTTCTCCGGAATCTGATTTTACCAAAGGCGACTATACCATTCTCACTACTGCTACATTGGCAAACAACCTCAGGGATATTGCCGGTTTGATTTGCCGTGCTGATTTGTCATTAACCAAAACAGTGGATAAACCGATTGTTTGTCCCGGTGATACGGTCACATTCACAATCGTTGTCAGAAATAGCGGCTTGGAAGATGCAGGTGATGTTGCAGCGGTAGATACGCTGCCTAACGGTTACACTTACCTCTTTGATGACGGGGGCGTTAAAACATCTAAAGCAGGTAATGTGATTACCTGGGAAATCGGTGATTTACCAAATGATGCGAATGATACTTTACGCATTACCGCGATTGTAAATGCATCGGGTAATTATAAAAATGTTGCTCAAATCACGTCAAGCAACAGGGTTGACCCTGATTCCACTCCGGGCAATGATGACGGCACGCAGAGCGAAGACGATGAAGATAATGCCTCAGTGACATTGTCTTCATTAGGATTGTCCTGCATCATTCTTGACACATTAACATGTAATGGCAATGGAGAGGATGCCGCGCTCACTTTAAATATTATGAATCCTGCCGGTCCGGTAACAATTATCTGGAGTACGGGAGATACCACACAAACCATCACGGGGTTGGGTTTGGGTATTTACAGCGTAACAGTGACTGATGGAGGTTGTGTAGCTACGTGTTCAAAAGAAATCACTCCTTCAAATTGTTGCGTTACTGAAGCAATATGCCAGGATAAAACGGTCTTTCTGGATGAAAACGGATTGGGTTCAATTGAAGTTTCCGATATTGACGATGGCAGTGAAACATGTGGAGGAACCATCACCATTGATCCTGCTGAATTTGATTGTTCCCATGTTGGTGAAAATCCAGTAAAGTTAATTGTCACCGGTCCTTATGATTCAGATACCTGTACGGCAATAGTTACAGTGGTGGATTTGGTAAAACCAAATGCTGAATGTAAGGACACCACCATCCAGTTGGATAGTGAAGGAAAAGCAAGCATTACCGCGGAGGATATTGATGATGGCAGCAATGATGCCTGCGGAATAGCATCGCTGGATGTAACTCAAAACAATTTCGACTGTTCGGATATTGGTGAAAATATTGTAACTCTTACGGTAATTGACAATAATGACAATTCAAGTACCTGTACGGCTACGGTAACCGTGGAACCCGGTCCACTTGCTATCGGGCTTCTGGATACTTCAATTTGTGCGGGCGACAGCGTGTTTGTTGGTGAAGCATGGCAAACTATGACAGGTGAGTATTACGATACTTTGACAGCGGCAAACGGTTGCGACAGTGTATTAATCACTACACTTACTGTTTTACCGGTTGCAGATACCACCTTGAATGTCAGTATCTGCGAAGGCGAAGAATATATCGTAAGAGGAAATCAGAATTTAGCCGGAACATATTATGATACTTTAATAGCCGCCAACGGTTGTGACAGCATCATTACAATCAATCTGACCGTATTATTACATTCAGATACAACCTTAAATGAAAGTATCTGCGAAGGCAACAGCTTCTTTGTAGCCGGTGAATGGCAGTTTACCCAGGGAACCTATTATGATACATTGGTTGCCGCGAATGGATGCGACAGCGTGGTAATCACCAACCTCACAGTAAAACCACATGCCGGTTCATCAGTAAATGAGAGTATCTGCGAAGGCGATAGCTTCTTTGTAGCGGGAGAATGGCAGTTTACTCAGGGAACCTATTATGATACATTGGTTGCCGCAAATGGATGTGACAGCGTTGTAACGACCATCCTTACGATTAAGCCGCATGCCGGAACAACAGTGAATGAAAGTATCTGTGAAGGCGAAAGTTTCTACGCGGGAGGCGGTAATCAAACGATTGGCGGAGCCTACTATGATACATTAGTTGCCGCGAATGGATGCGATAGTGTAGTAACGACTATCCTAACCGTGAAACCACATTCATTTAAGACGATAGAAGTAACGATATGTGAAGGCGCTGAATATTTTGCAGGTGGAGAAAATCAAACAGATGAAGGCATCTACTATGATACGTTAACAGCCGCCAATGGCTGCGACAGTATCATCACTACGAACCTTTCGGTGAGTACAAATTACCTGATAAATGTTGAGGAAAGTATCTGTGAAGGCGACAGCTTTTTTGCAGGAAGCGCTTATCGAACCATTCAGGGTGTTTACTATGATACACTCTTAGCGAGCAATGATTGTGACAGTGTGATTGCTACATCTTTGACTGTTCTTCCGCATACCGGAAGCACCGTTAATGAAGCAATCTGTGCAGGTGAAAGTTTCTACGCGGGTGGCGGTAATCAAACCACAGAAGGAACTTACTATGACACGCTGGTTGCCGCAAATGGTTGCGACAGTGTTGTGACAACGATTCTTACCTTGAAGCCTCATACCGGCAGCATCGTTAATGAATCAATCTGTGCAGGAGAAAGTTTCTTTGCAGGTGGCGGTAATCAAACCACCGAAGGAAATTACTATGACACGCTGGTTGCCGCAAACGGTTGTGACAGTGTGATAACAACGATTCTTACGATTAAGCCACACACCGGAACAACAGTTAACGAGAGCATCTGTGAAGGCGACAGTTTTTTTGTAGCAGGTGAATGGCAGTTTACTCAGGGAACTTATTATGATACATTCGTTCCTGCAAATGGATGCGATAGCGTGGTAACGACCATCCTTGCTGTTCTTCAAAATTCACTCACGCAACTGAACGAGGATGTCTGCGATGAATTCTTTGACCTCTATGGAGGAGTTTCCACAATTACATTATATGACTCCCTCACTGGGGTGAATGGTTGTGACAGCGTTGTTGCAACAACTTATACCGCCTTGGTATGTGAAAGTGATGACCCTTGCATCGAAGCATACTGCGATGATAACGAATGTGTTTATGTGCCGATACCCGATTGCGGTATAGAATGTGAAGATTTGGAAATCAGCGGATTCACACTGATGTATGAAGGTTATAACGGAGAAGTAGGTCCCTTGACGGATGGACATGTCATCAGTTTGGATACGCTTTGCCGTTTCAATATCCGTGCGGACATTTGCGAGCCGCGACCTGTGCAAGTACGCAGTGTGCGGTTTTGGCTCAACGGCAGTTTCTTCCGCAATGAAAATGTAGAGCCTTTTGCTTTCAATGGCGATTCTCCGGACGGCAACTATAATCCCTGGTCGCCTAAGCCAGGTTATTATGTTGTCAGAGCAAGAGCCTATTCAGGATCGAACGGAGGCGGACAAGCCGGTCCGATCATCGAAGTTGGATTTACCGTAGTCGGAGCGACTGGAAACTCATCTACGAATTGTGTTTCATTCCCCGTTTATGATTGCGCCAATGTTCGAAACGGTGCAGCGTTCATTGATGAATGTGGTGAATGTGTGGGCGGCACAACGGGTAAACAGCCGGATTGGGCAAAAGATAACTGTGGAGTTTGCTTTGGTGATAACGCCTGTTGTGTATCTGATTCCGATTGCGATGATGGAATCGAATGCACTATAGACAGGTGCGATGGTGGTCAATGCATTCATGATGATTCCGGTTGCATTATAGATGAGTGTGTAGTAGAAATTGTTGTTGTGCTGGATGGATCGCAGGAAGTATTGCCAACACCAACTGAGGCAACCGGAAGTTTGACCGGCACCTATAGTCCTTTGACTAACATTTTGAGCTTCACTGCCACCTTTACAGGTTTAGAAGGAACCACGACCATGGCTCATTTCCACGGACCTGCACCGGCAGGAACGAATGGCGCTGCTCAAATCACCTTGACTACGCTTCCGCTGGGCGTTACTTCCGGAAATTTTGCGGATGTCTTTGTTCTCACAGATGATCAGGAAGCCGAACTGCTTTCAGGATTATGGTATATCAATATTCATACGACAGCATATCCCGGTGGTGAAATAAGAGCGCAACTCATTATTCCTGTCATTTGTGATGACGGAGATGCATGCACGATTGATCTCTGCGATCCCTTGATAGGTTGTTATACAACACCGTTGAATTGCAATGACGGCATCGAATGTACAATAGACTATTGTGATAACGGTCAATGCTTTTATGATTTTTCGGGTTGCATCGAGGATGAGTGCGCAGTAGAAATTGATGTTTTGCTGGACGGGTCGCAGGAAGTTCTGCCCACACCTACCGAGGCTACCGGAAACTTAATCGGAATTTATAACCCTTCTACAAGATCATTGATCTTCAATGTCACCTTCACAGGCTTAGAAGGAGTCACGACCATGGCGCATTTCCACGGTCCTGCCCCTGCGGGAACGAATGGTGCTGCTCAAATCACCTTAACAACACTTCCGATGGGCGTATCATCCGGGAACTTCTCGGATTCTTTTGTTCTAACTGATGTTCAGGAAACAGAACTGCTTTCGGAATTATGGTACATCAACATACACACGACCGCATATCCCGGTGGTGAAATAAGAGCGCAACTGATAGTTCCTGCCATTTGTGATGATGGAGATGTATGCACGATAGATGTATGTGACGATGGTGGAAAATGTATTTTCACTCCCATTAATTGCGATGATGGCGACCCGTGTACGATTGACTACTGCGATAATGGCGTGTGTGTAAACGAACAGGGCGGAAATGAACCCTCCTATCTCCGCACCACCAACCCTGTAAGAAGTTGGAGAAAACTCAAACTTGGTTATGACCCGATTTCATTATGGGGTACACCACAAAATGTATTAGCGGGTGGCAACAACCAAATTTGCCTGACATTGCGTGATGTAAACGGTAATGCCGAATGGAACAAAATTCAGGTGCGTCCGCAAAGCTCATCCAGCGGTTCGGTAAATCTGAGCAGTCATATCATCGGTAATCCCGGAACGGATTGGTTTACAGTCTGTATTCCGTTGAGCGCGTTTAATCCGTTTAGTGGATTTGGCAGCCTCACATTTATCGAAGTTCCCTATAGCAATGGCGCTAACCCGTTTGTGATTGATATTCAGAAAATTGAGTTCACCGGTGGCGCTACTCCTTTCTTATGGTTTGGCGATTCCAAAACCGACAACTACCATGACGGTTTCACCGGCAGCGGAAGCACATTGCCGACTACCTTCAATGAAGGAGCGCCTTGTGGTATAGGTAAGCGTTCAGGTGATGAAAGCGCATTATTCAATGATACTGAAAAGTATGAGTTGTACATGAATGCTATCCCGAATCCTTTCAATGAAAGAACGGTGATTGAATTCAAACTTCCTGAAACGATGCGCGTGCGTCTTGAAATCGTCAACCTTGAAGGCAGGTTGGTAGCAGTCTTGTTTGATGGTGTTGCGGATGGTAACATGTCCTATAATGAAGAGTTTTATCCCGGCAATGTCGCTTACAGCATGTATTTCTACCGCATCATCACCGAAAGAGGTGATGTAGTGAATAAAAAATTGCTGATGACGCGGTAGGAGATTATAAATGTTGATTTAAAAAATGCCCGGTGAAAGTCGGGCATTTTTTTATTCGTGCAAATTCTTGCTGAAATTACTCATCCACCACTTAATCACCATCCAAATTCCTATCTTGTTTTTCCAAGAAAAATTGCATGAAAAAATATTTGATTTTGTTTTCGGTGATGTTCATCCTGGCAGCAACGATTGGTTTTTTTTATTTCAATAAAGAGAATTTTTCAAAGATTGAATTACCGAAAGAACGTATTCAGCATCTTTATGGAATCGGAACTACTGAAAACGCGGATGCATACAAGGAGTACGAATTCATGCGTCTGCACAATCCGGTGACCGGAGAGATTCCGAAAGACTATCGAAAACGGGAATTGGAATTTGCGGAAAATCTGCCGCGCAACCAGAGCCGTTCCAATGTCTGGCAATCGCGCGGACCGAATAATGTAGGAGGACGAACACGCGCGTTGGCACTGGATGTTACGGACGAAAATAGCATCATCGCTGGACAAGTGAGCGGGGGCATGTGGCGCTCAGTTGACGGAGGGGAACATTTTGTGAAAACTACGGCACCGCATCAGATGCACAGCGTTACTTGTGTCGCGCAGGACACGCGTCCGGGAAAAACAAATGTGTGGTATTATGGAACAGGCGAACATTATGGCATCGTCAATGCTGCCGGATTTTCTTCCCGCTTCAGCGGTGACGGTATTTTTAAATCCACTGACGGTGGAGAGAGTTGGGAGCAGTTGCTCTCTACCGTTTCCAACACACCTACTACGCTTTATCAAAAACGCGACTTTGATTTCGTGTGGGAAATCGTCACCGAGCCGGTGAATGTAAATGAAGATGTGGTGTATGCCGCTGTCGTCAATGGCGTCTGGCGCAGCGCGGATGGTGGAATCACCTGGCAGGCAGTGTTGGGATTAGACACCACCGTGAACCCGATTTCTGAATATACGGATATCGCCATCTCCTCAACAGGTATTTTGTATGCAACGGTGAGCAGTGAAACTCCTTCAAAGGGAATCTGGCGTTCAGTGGACGGCATTATCTGGGTAAACATCACTCCGCAGGGATTTCCAGCAAACTACCGAAGAATTGAAATCTCAATCGCGCCATCGGATGAATCACAAGTGTGGTTCATTGCTGAAACTCCGGGCAGCGGAGCGACCGGTCACCACCTCTGGAAGTACCGGTATCTCAGTGGTGACGGAACAGGAACCGGAGGCGATTGGTCAAATAAAACCGCAAACATTCCGAATGACAACTGCACCGGTTTTTACACATTTGACTTTGCAAAATTCAGTTCACAAAATTCTTACGACCTCTGCATCGCGGTGAAACCCGATGACCCCGATGTGGTGTTTTTGGGCGGCACGAATCTTTACCGCTCGGTAAATGGTTACTCTTCTTACGGTTACGCGTGGATTGGCGGCTATCAGTGCGACACGGCTAAAATTTCAAATTACATTTATCCAAATCATCATCCCGACCAGCACAAGTTGATTTTTCTGCCGTCAAATCCCAACATTGCGATTTCGGCAAGTGATGGCGGCATCATGCGCACAGAAAATATTTTGGCGGATACGGTGGTTTGGCGCAGTCTCAACAATGGATACAACACCGGTCAGTTTTACACCTGCGCGATTGAGCGGGGTGAAACCGACAGTGAAATTATGATTGGCGGACTTCAGGATAACGGAACATTCTTCACCAACTCGCTCAACTATCTTCAAGGATGGAAATCCATTTTTTATGGCGATGGCGCGTACTGCGCGATTACCCGCAACCGCTCCAATTATTACCTGAGTTGGCAAACCGGAAAGACCTTCAAATTTGACATCAGTGATGATGGCACCGTGAACAACCTCACGCGCATTGACCCGACAGGCGGGGGAAGCGGATATCTTTTCATTAACCCTTTCATTCTTGACCCCACTGCCGACAGCATCCTATATCTTCCAGCAGGCAGAAGCATCTGGCGCAATGATAATTTGAATGATATTCCATTGCTGGGTGATGAATACAATACCATTTCAACAAACTGGGTGCGACTGAATGGCACAACACTGAATTTCAGCGGCAACACAATTCCATCCATCACCACTCTGGCGCTCAGCGAAGCGAATCCGCACCGGCTTTTCTTTGGAACAGGTAATGGAAGGCTGTTCAAACTTGACAGTTGCCGCACCAACAATACGCAGCGGGTGGATATTTCCGGAGTTCAATTTCCTTCAAACGCCTACCTCAGTTGCGTGGATGCAGACCGGCTGAACCCCGATGTGTTGTTGATTTCATTTTCCAACTATGGAGTTCCGAGTATTTTTTACACAGAGGATGGCGGTGCGAACTGGACGGATGTGAGCGGAAACCTCGAAGAAAATCCGGATGGCAGCGGCAACGGACCCTCCGTGCCCTGGGTGCATCTCTTCAATGATGGAAATCAAGTGACCTATTTTGCCGGTACCAGCATCGGGTTGTTTTCAACCCAGCAATTAAATGGCGTTAACACAGTTTGGGAAATGGAGGGC
>JBGTCY010000142.1:0-2216 GCA_041748615.1 Chitinophagales bacterium | reverse complement strand
ATCTCCGTTGATAGACTCTGTTTTACCGAGCAGCAAAAATCCTTTTGGGTTTAATGAATAATGAAAAGTAGTGAGCGCCTTTTTTTGCAGGTAAGGCTCCATGTAAATGAGTACATTGCGGCAACTGATAAAATCCATTTTACCGAAAGGCGGGTCTTTCAAAAAATTGTGTACCGCGAACACACACATATCCCTAATGTTCTTCTGTACAAGATAGTGTCCGTTGGATTTTCTGAAATACTCCTGCAGACGTTGTGGCGTTAGAGATTCCACTTCTTTTATTGTATAAATGCCGCTGCGCGCTTTTGCAATGGCAGGTTCGCTTAAATCGGAGGCGAAGATTTGCACCCTGCGGTTGTCGCCCAGGACTTCTTTAAAGCAGATGGCAATGGAATAGGCTTCCTCTCCCGTGCTGCAGCCCGCCACCCACACACGGATGAGTTCACCGGGCGGTTTGTTCTTAATAATCAGCGGGAAAACGGTTTCGCGTAAATGTTCAAACGTTTTCGTGTCGCGGAAAAAATCGGTTACCGGAATTAAAAGGTCCTGGTACAGAATATCCTGCTCCGGTTTATCCTCCCTTAGTATTTTAAGGTATTCAGATGGCGCATCAATTTTATTCAACGCCATTCTGCGGAGTATCCGCCTGCGCACTGTTGTTTGTTTGTAATAGGTGAAATCGGTTCCCTTGCGGACGCGCAACAGGGAAAGAATCTGTTTAAACACTTCCTCCTCTTGCTGTGGCAGGTTTTGCAGTTCCTCATCGCTTTTATGAATATTGGGAACTATTTCCAGTAATTTTTGCGGAATTTTTTCAGGAGGAAGAATGAAGTCAACCACATTTGCCTGCACCGCGCTATGGGGCATTCCCTCATACTGTGCGGAGGCTTCGTCCTGCGCAAAGGTGAGCCCCCCATGGTCTTTAATCACTTTCAAGCCCCTGGTGCCATCGCTGCCGGTTCCCGATAACACCACCCCGATAGCATGGCTTTGATGCACCTCCGCCAGCGAAGTAAAGAAAAGGTCAATAGGCAGGTTGCGTTCGTTTTTATTTTTTACAGGACGGGTGGTGAGCAATAAAACTCCATCCGTTGCCACCATCATTTTGTTGCTGGGAATCACATAAATATGATTGGGCTGCACTTTAATATCATCTGTAATTTCCAAAACAGGAATATTGGTCACCTTTTGCAGGATTTCCGGCAGCATGCTTTCGTGGTTGGGGTCTAAATGCTGCACCAGCACATACGCCATTCCTGAAGATTCGGGAATTGCTTTCAGTAATTGTTTAAACGCATCTAACCCGCCAGCCGAAGCGCCAATGCCCACTACTGGAAACAAGTTTTCGGACTTGATTATTTTTTCCGGTCGTTTTCTAAGGGAAGTAGCTTTTTTCATTTCAATCGGGGATTATCTGAAATCTCCCTGGAGCAGGAACTTTTCTATTTTGCGGCAGCGGACGATTTTCCTGTATAATCAGTGTAAGCGTTTTTTGAATAATTTGTTTGAGTTGTGAAAATTCCGAGGGTTTACGGATATAATAATCAGCGGCTTCTTTGTAAGCCCGGTTGACCATCTCCTGCTCAAAAGAGGTGGAGAAGATGATGACCGGGAGTTTTTGCAGACGCTCGTTGTGTTTTATTTCCGATAAACAGACCAAGCCGTTTTTGCGGGGCATGTTGATGTCGAGAAAAAGAAGATGGGGGAGGTCGTATTGATGATTGTTCAGCCGCTGCATGAGTTGTTCGCCATCATGCACCGTGGTGAGTTTTGCAGCCACCGGTAACGCCTCCAGCGCTTCTTTAAAAAGAAGGCAATCATCCTTGTCGTCATCGGCAAGAAGGATGTTTAGCGCACGCGGGTGAGCTGACTCTCTGGTTATCATTTCTCGAAAGTAAGAAGGAAAAATGGGGATTATAATATCAATAGTCAATTTTCTGAAACTTCTCACGGGGAATTGTTTGATTAACATAGTGGTAACTGTTTCCACCCTTGCGGTTTATGCGGAAAAACGCAAGCCAGACCTGCAAGCCGCTCATTGTTGGTCGGGCAATGCAAAATCAAACGTGACCAACAATGGCTTTAAACCGAATGGAGACAAACTGAACGGATAAAGTTGAATCATCTTTAAGTGAAATCATTACATAATTCAATGGAAATGTTACATCATTCACACTTCATACATTTGTTTTTCTATCAACACGGAGCCACGCTGT
>JBGTCY010000141.1:0-37271 GCA_041748615.1 Chitinophagales bacterium | reverse complement strand
GTTTGCGCATGTCAATTAATTCAGCCGCTTTTTTGATACCAAGAAATGCGGCATGAATGACAGGTTCCGGCTCACCGACAAATGTAACAACCGTTCTGTTGGTTGCTTTTCCGGAATCCACATTGAGCAGTTTCACTCCTTCAACACTTTCTATTTCACGGGTGATGGCGTTGATGATTTCCATGTTGCTGCCTTCGCTGAAATTTGGAACACACTCGATAAGTTGGCGCATGGGTTTTCGTTTTAGATGTTAGACTTGAGATTTCAGATTTTTGACAATGAGATGTTAGATTTTAGACAATCAGATATTAGAATTTAGAATTTAGATGAGATTGATGGATTGCTAAGATACAAAAGTGGAACCTCTCTTACCCAATTCAACCACTTCTAAATCTTTCATCACGCCTTTGTCAATGGTGAAGCGAAGCAGGGTTTTGATTTGATGAAAACCTTCATTTCCCGCTGCTCCCGGATTCATGTAAAGCACATTAAATTCCTTGTCGTGCATCACTTTCAGTAGATGAGAATGGCCGCAAATCAACACGTTGGGTTTTCTTTCCAAAAGCAGTTTTTTCACTCTCGCGTTGAATTTTCCCGGTGAGCCGGTGATGTGTGTCATGAAAATTTTCATACCTTCCACATCGAGCCATAAATCTTCGGGAAACCGGGATTGAAGTTTGACATTATCAATATTGCCATGCACAGCCCGCAACGGCTTGATAGCGGATAACTTGTCAGCCACTTCCATCGAACCAATGTCACCGCCATGCCAGATTTCATCACAACTTTCGAAGTAGGGAAAAATGTTGGGAGGAAGATGTCCGTGAGTATCGGAGAGCAGGGCGATTCTTTTCATGATTTATTTTTCGCTGAAGGATGCTCCTTTTTTAACTCCGAGCAGCATTCGTTCATTTCCCTGCAAATCTTTCAATACAGAAACATCAAAATCTACTTCGTAGAATGAAGCAATTTCTGAAGCATAGCTCGTATTGATTTCTAAAAAGAGATGTCCTCCCGATGTTAAATGCTTTTTTGAAAAGAGCATGATTTTTTTATAAAAAATAAACGCGTCATCGTGATTGGCAATTAAAGCCTGATGCGGTTCAAAATTTTTAACCCTGTTCATTAATTCTGGAAATTCATCGGCTGAAACATAAGGCGGATTGCTGAAAATGGCATCAAACATTCCCAACAATTCCCATTGCTTTTCATCCAAAAAATCCATTTGCAAAAAATTAATCTTACAATGATAAGTCCGTGCATTTTCCGAAGCAACTGACAGCGTTTCATCACTCACATCCATTGCCGTGACTTCCAATTCCGGAAGGTTATTTTTTAGAGCTATTGCCAGACATCCGCTGCCCGTTCCGACATCAAGAATCGAAAGATTTTTTTTTTCTGAAATCGGTTTTAATGTCCGAATGGTTAAGTCTGCCAGTTCCTCTGTTTCAGGTCTTGGGATGAGTGTCTGACGATTTACTTTCAACCGCATATCCAAAAAATCGGCATATCCGATGACATATTGTAATGGTTCATCCTGCGCCAGTCTCTCTAAAGCAGGAAGCAAAGTATCAAGTTTTTGTTGCAATAAAACTTGATGCTTGAACTGATTGAAATCCTGCTTGCGTATTCCAGTGATATCTTCAATTAAAATCCTGATGACATTTTCAGATTCCCGTTCATCATAGTTATCTCTCAATTTTTTTTTTGCAAATATTATAAACTCATTCAAATTCATAGCTTTGCAAAAATAGCTTAGTTACCTTCCTGAATGTCTCTCATTTTCCCTTCCGATGAACTTTTCATGCAACGCTGTTTCGACCTCGCATTGAACGGGATGGGAAACACCGCGCCCAACCCGATGGTAGGCGCAGTGATTGTATCTGAAAATAAAATCATCGGTGAAGGATTTCACGAATATTTCGGTGGTCCGCACGCGGAAGTGAATGCGATACGGTCGGTGAAATCCGAATACAGGCAGCATCTGAAAGACGCGACAATCTATGTAAGTCTGGAGCCTTGCTGTTATCATGGCAAAACTCCCCCCTGCACCGATTTAATCCTGCAAACCGGCATCAAAAAAATTGTTACCTCTACGCTTGACCCGAATCCCTTAGTGGCAGGAAAAGGACTCAAGCAATTAGAAAACGCGGGATGTGAAATCCGGCAGGGTATTTTGGAAAATAAAGGAGCGTGGCTCAATCGCAGGTTTATTACTTTTCATCAGAAAACAAGACCATACATTATTCTCAAATGGGCACAAAGCGCGGACGGATTTTTTACAAAAGACAATCAAAGCCAGCACTGGCTGACCAGTGAGCAAAGTAAGCGTTTGGTACATCGCTGGCGCAGCGAAGAAATGGCGGTGCTTGCAGGAACGAATACCATCGCGGTGGACAATCCCCAACTGACCAATCGTTTCTGGCTCAATCATGGAAAACAACCGTGGAGAGTTGTGATTGATAAAACATTAAGGCTGCCGGCTGATTTGAAAGTATTCAAGGATGACACGTCTGTTTTGATTTTCAATGAACAAAAATCAGGGGAGGAGAATCATCTCCGTTACAGGCAAATCCCTTTTGATGAGCGGTTGGCGGAAAATATTCTCCGTGTTTTGATTGAAATGAATATCCTTTCGGTCATCATCGAAGGCGGCTTTCAAACGCTTCAAAGTTTTATCACGCGCGATTTGTGGGACGAAGCCCGGATTTTCACTGCTGAAACTCACTGGGGAAAGGGATTGCCCGCTCCCGCTCTCAAAGGCGAGATACTTGCTAAAGAAAAAGTGGGAACAGATACCCTGACGATTTTAATCAATCAAAAATGATTTACCTCCTTCTCGCAATTTTTTGTTCCACCTGCCTGCTCCTTGTCTTTAAAATCATCCAGGGGAAAAATATTGACAAGCTGCCGGTGATTGTCGTGAATTACGGGATGTGTTGCGTGCTGGGTGTCCTCACTTCACCGGTCAGTATTTCAATTTCTGAAATCATGGCGAAAGAATGGTTCCCGATGAGCATTATGCTTGGAACGCTCTTCATTACCGTATTTTATATGGTTGCCGTTTCCACGCAACTCAACGGTGTGGCGGTGACTGCCGTAGCTTTCAAATTGTCCGTTGTGATTCCGGTGGCTGCCGCTTTTTACTTATACAATGACCAGGTTACTGCAATGAAACTGGCAGGTATTTTTACCGCCACAGCCGCGATTGTGCTCACTTCCTATGACGGGAAGGAATCTGATTTAGCAAAAAAAAAATCGGCAGTTCTCCTTCCTGGAATCGTGTTTGTCGGCAGCGGAATTTCCGATGCTTTTTTCAATTATATCCAGGCAGGATATTTAGCGGATGAAGATTACAGTATTTTTTTAATGACATTATTTTTCACTTCCGGAATCATTGGCCTGGCAATTTTACTTTACAATGTCAATCAAAAAAAAATGCGGATGAACACAGGCGCTTGGGTTGCAGGCGCTTTGCTCGGCATCCCGAATTTTGGTTCCGCTTATTTTATGATTCTGGCATTGGAAAAATCCGGCATTGAAAGTTCGGCATTGTGGCCCCTGAATAATATCGGAATCATCTTGGTTTCCACTTTGATAGCGGCAATGTTTTTCAAAGAACGCCTCAACAAGTTCGGCATCGCGGGCATCCTCGCTGCCGTGATATCCATCCTGATGCTGGGATTCGCAACTTATGGCTGACAGCTATTTTACGATTTCCAAAAAATCTGAAGGCGACTACCGCGACAAGGGAAGCCGTTTCCTCGCTTACGCGTTTCCGGTGAAAACCGAACAGGCATGTAAATCTTTTCTTGATGAAGTGAAAATGCTGCATCCGAAAGCGAGACATATTTGTTACGCGTTCACAGTCGAAATTGATGAGCCTGTAGAAAGAACCAGCGATGCCGGTGAGCCATCCGGCACTGCCGGCAAAACCATTTTGGGACAAATCCATTCGCATGGTTTGGAGAATATTTTGATTGTGATAGCGCGCTATTTCGGAGGAACATTGCTCGGAGTGCCGGGACTGATTCATGCCTATCGGAGCGCTGCCGCAGACGCAATCGCCAGGAATGAAATCTTTGAAAAAAAAGTCAGAACATTTTACCGGCTTGAGTTTGACTATGCTGATTACCATCCCGTCATGAACTTGCTGAATAAACAAAATGTTGAGTTCATCGAACAAAAAACTGAACTTGACTGCCTGTTTGTTGTTTCAATTGAACGCAGTCGGGCCAAAGGCTTTGAACAAATTCTTGGTAATTTTGAGAAGCTCCTGTTTACTTTTTTATATGACGAATAAATTAATTTATAAATTCTTAATATTTCTGTTGATGACTGCATTCGGCATTTTGTTTCGGCAGAATGCGATTGCACAAATCCCTTTGAATAAAAATACTCCTGTCAAGCAAAACGACCCTTACTATTACCGGAATTGTCAATCGCAATTTTTAAAAGTTTCATTAGAGGTTAAAGAAAGTATCGAATCTACAGTGATACAATATCTTGAAGAAAATCTTCAGCATTTTTCTTCACCTGCCTCTCAACCAAAAATCATCCATACAATCGAAAGTCCGGGAGGCATCCACTTTACGTTTGAACAGCATTTCGCAGACATGCCTGTTTTTCAATCACAAGTGAAAGTGAACCTGAATAAAACAAATGAACTTCAATCCGTTTTTGACAATTCATGGGATACCCGCGACTGGACTGAAAGCGCGTTAAAAATGAATTTTGAAACAGTGAACCTCACAGGCATCATTGCTTCATTCAGAAAAAAACGTGACTTAAACGAGCAGGAAGTTACGGGCAGAAAAGTGCTGGCAATAATTGATGAAACACCCGTTGCCCTCGCGGAAATCGAACTGTGGGATGAAAAAACTGATGAGCATCTGCTGCTGCTTACCGATAATAATCTCCGGATTTATTTGCACCGTGACCTTAATACTTACCATAATTTAGTTTCCGCTTCAGCAATGGTTTTTATTCCCGACCCGGTCACCAGCGCGAATGTACCTTACGGAACGCCTTATGTGAATGATAATGACAATGATGTGCCAGTGCTGAATGCCGAAAGAAAACAAGTGACGATAGATGTTACATTAGATAACGGTGTTTACATCCTTGAAAATCCGATGGTGAGAATTGCCGATTTCAGCCAGCCGAATATTCCCCCGGCAACATCAACTACTCCCGAATTTCATTTCACGAGGGCGCAAAGCGGCTTTGAAGATGTGAACGCGTTTTATCATATTTCTTTTTACACGGATTATGTCACAGCGCTTGGGTTCGATAATTTAGTGGACCAGCAGGTTTGGGTGGACGCTCATGCATTAGACGGAAAAGACCAGTCGCAATTCTCTTCTCACTTTCTGGGTCCGCGCTTATTTTTTGGAAATGGGGGGGTGGATGATGCCGAAGATGCCGATGTCATTGTGCATGAATTCGGACATGCCATTTCTTACCGTGCTTCACCCGGCACAAATACAGGCAATGAGCGGCAATCCATTGACGAGGGTTTGGGAGATTATCTCGCTACTTCTTATTCAAAAGAAATTGACACCTTCAATTGGAAAAACATGTTCTCCTGGGATGGGCATAATGAATATTGGAGTGGAAGGACAGCCGTAACCACACGTCTTTATCCGGCTGACTTAGTTGGAACGAGTATTCACCGCAACGGTGAGATTTACAATGCCGCCCTGATGCAGATTCATGATAATATCGGCAGAGAAAAAACGGATAAGCTGCTGTTGCAATCCCTTTACGGACTCGCTGCAAACATGAGTATGAAAGCTGCCGCCATGCTGCTGTATGACGCGGACAACAATTTGTTTGGCGGAGAAAATTTCTGTGTGATATATTACGCTTTACTTTCAAAAGGATTGACGGATACTTTAGACGTCACGCTTTGCAAAACTTTCAATCCCGCGATTGAAGTTTCCGCGGGTGAAGAAAAAACCATTTGCCAGGGCGACTCCGTGCTGATTGGTGATGCCACCGTGTTCAACAGCAATTATCAATATCGCTGGTCGCCACAAGCGGGGCTGGGCACGCCACAGGGTTACCTCACACTTGCTTCACCGCCAAACACCATCACCTACACTTTGGAAGCCTCAGAATTTGGTGGCTCCTATAATTTTTCGCAAGTAAAAATCAATGTTTTGCAATGCGTGATTAACGTCTGGAATTCGGAC
Organism: Chitinophagales bacterium; assembly: GCA_041748615.1. Taxonomy (GTDB): domain Bacteria; phylum Bacteroidota; class Bacteroidia; order Chitinophagales; family CAIOSU01; genus JBGTCY01. The sequence goes on along the minus strand of JBGTCY010000141.1, from coordinate 31,074 downwards.
GGATTCAAGACAGGCGAAGATGTGCTCATCAGTTTTCCATACAACTCCAGTCACAACATAATTGAATTGTTTGATATTAACGGGAAAAGACTGATGCAAATAACGGGGTTGAGTGACCAGAATTATCAACTCAGTGGAAACCTGTTGATGCCGGGAGTTTACGTCTTGCGGGTAAAATCTCCAACCACCAGGAAAACCCAGAAATTAGTGAAGATTAGATAAGTGAAGTTGTCAAAATAACATCCGCAATTTGAAGCCTTCATTAGCAGAGATATTAGACTTCAGATGCTAGAAAAGGAAGTTATTGCCTGATTTATTTCGGTCTGATAGACAACACCGGGATGTTTGAATGAATGATAATTTTCTTGGCGCGCGATCCTAAGAATGTTTCATTAATGGACTCAGCACGCACCATGATGGCTATCATATCGGCTTTATTTTTTTCCGCGTACTTCATCACCGAATCCGCGACATCATCATGACGTATCATTTTGGTTTTGACATCAATTTTTTCTTTCGCAATGGTATCCGCTACCTCCTTCAACCGTGCACTCAATTCGGAAAGATTAAAGCGAAACTCTTCAAAGAAAGTGGAAACGCCAATTACATGCACCGTGGAGCCGAATGTTTTCGCAAATGAAATGGCGAAATTGGTTTTCTGCGTAGTTTCTTTCGAGGTGTCAATCGGGAGTACGATATTTTTAAATACAGGCTTTTTCTTCGCTTCCCTGATGGTGATAACCGGGCATTGGGAGATATGCACCACTTTGTATGCATTGGAACCTAAGATGTAGCGGTTGATTTCCGTGATGCCGCTCACCCCGTGAGTGCCCATCACGATTAAATCAATTTTATTTTCTTTTGAAAATTTTTCAATCTCCTCATGCACATTTCCGCTGACCAACTTCGCTGTGATTTTGATGTTCCAGAGATTTACATTTTTCTCCTGCAATTTCACCAACTTTTCATTCACCGCTTTTTGCACCACTTCGCGCAAATCAATCAACTTCTCCAGGTGAGAATGCTTTTCATACAATTCCAGGACATGCAGCAAAACGATTTCCGCTTCAGCAAACTTCGCGATGGTTGCCGCGTAATTCAGTGCGTTTTGTGACAATTCGGAAAAATCAGTAGGAACTAATATTTTTTTAAGCTTCAGACGCATGGATATAATTTTTTTGGCAAATATACATGAATAGTTGGTGAAATCAGAGCTGCCGGAAATCAATTCCCGCCCTGAAACCAAACACAGTCGCATGCCTGCTGCTTAATCCAAACACAAAATCCATCCGCATCACCCTGAGAATATTTTCAATTCCGACTGACAATTCCGTGTAATCGCCATAGTTTTTGGTGTATAAAAACCGCGCGTTAAAAACTTCCTGAAATTTGAGTCTCCTGAAGCCGGGAATTTTATTGAAAAAGAACCCGTCAAAATTGTGCTGAAAATGTGCTTCGGCATAACTGCCCGTGGTGCTTGCCGCATAGTAATCCAACAATTGAAAACCCTCGCGATAATTGATGCCGAAAACCGTTTGATTGCCATTGAAATGTTTGAAGTCCATCAACTCGACCCTGTTGTCGTTGAGGAAAGTTCCGAGCCTCACCGAGTAGGATGAATTACCGAACAAACCCATCGGTATCGGCTGTGTCATCCTGAACTCCAGAAAATCAAAATTAAGGTCGCTGCCAAACACACCCGGTATGGACTTTCGATAGCTTAATGTAAACACCGGGTATTTCGTGCCTAAGTTGATTTTCTGATGTGGTCTTGAAATGTATCGCTGTTTCGGGCGGTACTGCAAACTGAATGAAAGGATAAAAGCCTCGTGCGACTCAAATGCGATGTTTTCGGTAAATGGTTCTTTCTCCACATCTTTCACCGACACGCTCGATGTGTTTTGCAAAGCGCGCCTGAATCCGTAACTGCCACCCGCCCAAAACATCAAACCGTTGAACGGCTCAAAACGATGTTTCGCTGAAAAAAAACTTTCTTCAAAAATCTTCAGATAATTTCTGCCGATGAACAATGAATAAAATGTATTAATCAACTCTGAAATCGGCTCGTTGCGGTTAAACTGATAGACATACCTGCCGCCCTCAATTTCAGCGTAAGCGTTTTTTACCGGTTGATAATCATAGCGCACGCGTGCTTTGCCGTTGAAATGTTGATTCGAAAATCCATACCTCGCCACCGGCTCTATCGAAAGCGAACGCTCTTTCGAAAGATTTTTGATGACTTCCGCTTTCAGCTTTAAGTTAAATCCTTCCACCGTGTTGTATTGAAAACCTTCGATGTAAGGCATTGAATTCACAAACAATTTCTTGTAAGAATTTTGATAATTGTATCCCAGCACCAAATCCCACGCGTTGAATTTATTGGCTTTTTTGTCCACCGAACGCAGGTAATCTCTCGACTGTCTCAACTCCTCAAGGCTGTCTTTGCGCGTGTAATCAATTTGTTCTTCCTTCGTGAGCGGAATCGGACGATACTGCTCCCAATACAAACTGTCGCGCTTATTGGCTTCTTCATCCACACGCAATACCTCATTGGAAAAATCTTTTTTCGTCAGCGGCACATTCACTTCATATTCGCTATACACGATGCCGAAATAACCTTCCGCCTTGATGCCGAGAATATTAAAATTAAATTCAAACCACTGTGACAGTTGCATCCACACAGATTCATTCACAGGCGCATACACCTGTTTTACCCACAATGTATCAAGAAACTTCATTTGGTTATTTTTCGTCAGGAACAAATCAAGGCTATGAATATTCCAGTCATCTTCTACAATGTAAATGGTGCCGCTGAACACCGGGTCGTTCGTTCTCCGGGGCATCACGGCTATTTTGTTCACGAGCTTTCCGTTGTCCGTAAAATAACCTTCAAGGCGATAGCGGTAATGCAGCATCGCATTATCCGCGATCGGTGAAATAAAAACACGGTCGCTCAAAAACTCTATCCGGATATTATTTCTGTAAAAATTAAAAATGTAAAAATCACCCGCGCGGTTCCAGCTAAATGCCTGACTGTTGCCGCTTACCTTCGATGAAATCACCGTTTCACTCAGGCGGTCTGGCTTTTTAAAAGAGAGCTCAGAAATGGATTCCGAGAGATAAATAATTCCCGCATTATTCGAATCCAGCGAACCGTCAAAATTCACCGTCTGTCCGAAAATCTTTTCCGGAGCGCTGACAATCCGCTGCAACCCTTTGGTGTATGCCATGCAGCGATAACTCTCCACCTCATCATAATGAAACTGCCTTTTTGCGATTGCCCTGCGAATGATTTCATAAGCCGGGTCTTCCTTCGCGCTCACCACCACTTCCTTAATCAAAATATCTTCCAGCGCGAGCGTCACATTCAACTCCTGCCGTTGATGAACCATCTCCACAGCCATCGTCTTTTTAGAGTAACCGATATAATTAAAAACAATCTCATATTTTCCCGGCTCCAACTCCAATTGATATTTTCCTTCGGGGTTGGTGGTCGTCCCCTTCGTTGTGCCGAACACATACACATTCGCAAACGCCAGCGGCTTTCCACCCTCGTCCGTCAATGTGCCGAATAATACCGAACCAAACAGCGGAGCAGCAAAAAAACATAACAATATAGTCCAGGTAAAAAAACGCAATTCAAGGCGGGATTTAAGAACAATGATAGGCACAATTCCCATAAATGACAGGTTTCCAATACTTATGAAAACGAAAGTTTTCCGTCAATAGATTTAACTGTTGCGCTTGTTTCATACGTCTATGTCTTTCTTTGATTTGTAGCGTATGCTATTGAAGCGTTTTACCTTCGGGCAAAAAGAAACATAGCCCACGGCTTTAGCCGTGGGTGATAGGATAATATTCAGGAATTGAAACGGAAATGTGCGGAAAAAGCGGGTTTGATTAAATCATCCTGAAGCAGCCATTTCATACAGAATTTTTTGGGAATCACAACTTTTTCAACACGGACAAAAGTGCCAAACATGCGGTCCCAAAAACGGGTCGTGACGCCAAAGTTGGTTTTGGGATTGTGAAAATGATGATAGAAATGATGTTTTCTCAACACGATGAATGGCATCGCCACCGGCTCTTTACTGTGATAACGATAGTGGGTCATTTCATACAGCAGGTACATGCCGATTAATCCGAGCAGGAAGGCGGCTGTCAACAAAATGCCCATGAATATTTGAATCACAAAAAACAAAATGATGGTGACAACCAATGCCGCCATCGCTTTTTTAGACGCGGGAGCGAAATAATTTACTTTGATGTGATGCGTCAAATGTTCTGATTTGAAAAAATTTTTCCCTTTGTGCACATGCCCTAAAAAGCGATGCAGCATATATTCAAGCAATGTCCAGAAAACAACCCCGGAAATGAACGCGAGTAAGATGTTCATAAAAATCTCATTTATTCAAGTGACTGATTCAGAAGTGTAAAAGTTGCACGAAAAAAATATTTTTTTCTTGAATTGTTAAGCACATTTTAAATAATGAAATTGCAGGATGTTGCTATCTTGCCGGAGTTGAAATATTTTCCCGTTTAAGAAATTTTAAAGGATTTTATTTTTCAGCCTGACAACCTTTCTATCATCAGCATGTTCAATAAAATATGACCGAACAAAAGAAAAAATTCCCGCTCTCCCCGACTACTCATGAATCATTAAAAAAAATGATGGATGAAGCCAGCAGGAAAGACGCCCGCTGGCAGGATGGTAAAACATTCAGTTTGGTATTTTATCCCGGAGAGGAAGCTGCGCAAGTGCAGGAAGAAGCGTATCTGCGGTTCTTTTTTGAAAACGGATTGAACCCTTCCACCTTCCCGAGTTTGCGCAGGTTTGAAACGGAAGTGGTCGCCATCTCGGCTGATTTATTACATGGTGATGGTAACGTAGTAGGCAATATGACCTCCGGTGGAACTGAAAGCATCTTGTGCGCGATTCGCGCTGCAAAAGAATTCGCGCTGGAGAAACACGGTCTGGCGCAATCACCCGACAGGGAGCGTTTGCCTTTTCTGCCGGAAATGATTGTGCCGCTGAGCGCACATCCTGCTTTTGACAAAGCGGCAAATTATTTCGGCATTAAACTCCACCATGCTCCCCTCCGCAACGATTTCAGGGTGGATGTGGAAGCCGTGAAAAACCTCATCAACGAAAATACGATTTTGATTGTCGGCTCCGCGCCTGCTTATCCGCATGGCGTAGTGGACCCGATTGAAGAGTTGGGACAATTAGCTTTGGAAAAAGAACTCCCGTTGCATGTGGATGCTTGCGTGGGCGGCTACATCCTGCCGTTTGTCGATCAGTTGGGTTACCCGATTCCGAAATTCGATTTCCGTGTGCCGGGCGTCACATCCATGTCTATGGATTTGCACAAATACGGGTATGTCACTAAAGGCGCTTCTGTGGTGTTATACAGAAATTCGGATTTAAGGAAAAAACAATATTTCATTTACATGGGATGGCCCGGAGGAATTTATGCCTCGCCCTCCATCGCGGGCAGCCGCTCCGGTGGTGTGATTGCTTCCGCCTGGGCAATGCTACATTTTATGGGAAATGAAGGTTACCTGAAAATGGCAAAAGCGGTGATGGAAGCAGCGGATAAAATTCAACAAAGAGTGGAAAAAATTGACGGCATTCACATTGTCGGAAAACCGGATGCCTGTGTGCTTGCCATCGGGGCGGATAAGCTCGATATTTATGGCATAGGCGATGAACTGTCCATCAAAGGCTGGCACATTGACCGTCAGCAAAATCCAGCCAGCTTACATTTTACGATTTCTTATGGAAACACGCCTCACATTGACACGTTTTTAGAAGACCTTGAAACGGCTGTCCGCAAAATGCGCAAACTGAGTTTTCATAAAATCTCCTCAAGGCTTACCGTAGGATTAGTGAGGCGCGCGTCAAAAATTCTATCCCCGCGTGCGATGAGCCGCATCACTTCTAAATTCGGGAAACAAAAAAAGAAAGGGTTGCCAAAACGCTCAGCCGCCATGTATGGCATGATGGCTGTGTTGCCCAACAAAGGCGACTTGAATGAAATCATCCGCAATATGCTGGATGGGTTAAACAGAATGGATTGATCCGCGCTATTTCAGAATCACACCTACCGCTTCAAACGCCAGCGTTTTTTCAGGCTCTTTGATTGTCATGATTTCCGCTTCAGATTTGCCTTCGTCTTCGGCAAAATGGCGCAGCAGTTCAACATCTATCGTATCATAAAAAGCAATTCCCTGCATGATGACGGTCTTGCCCGGACAATCCATCGGCATGAAAAATCCGTAGTCTTTAAACGTCACGCGCATCAGTTCGCCATTGCCCAAGTCCACCTGCATCCAGCAGCCTTTTTTCTGACAGCAGGTGACGATGTTGGCAATCACTTTAGTTTCGAATTGCTCATTTTCTTTCATCGCTTCAACCAATTCGGCTGTAGTGATGTAGCCCTCATCGGTGATAGGCGCTCCGCGATAAATGATATGACTATTATCCTGCGGCTGCATGGCTTTGCTTTTACTCTTGTCGGTTTTTTGGGCAAAAGCGGAGGGGAGAACGAAGAGGGTGCAGAAGGTGATGAAGATGTATTTCATGATTATTTTATTTTGTAAAAAGCAAATTTAGATAAAAGGATGGTTCCTTCAGCCGTTTCCTTAACTCCATATCCGTGAACATGCACGAAATCATCTCGCTTAAAGCGGTATTGCTTACGGCTTTGTTCACCACGAAATTAAACAGCCACGGATAGGTGGTGAGTTGCTGTAATTTTCTGCTTAGAGAAAGTTCTTTCCACAAGCGGGCATACACGCGCGCGTCATATTGTTTCAGAAATTCCGCATTGAATTGATTTTCCTGCAAACACTTCATTGCCTGCTCTGCCGCGAACATACCGCTGAACATCGCGTTGCCGATACCCTCACCCGTGAACGGGTCAATCAATGAAGCCGCATCGCCCGTCAGCAGATAACCATCTCCCGAAATACTTCTTTTTTTTGAACCTAACGGCAACCCGAACCCCGCAATTTTACCTTCCAAAACGGCATCCTGAAACCGCGCTTTCAATTCAGGATATTTCTCAATAATGCGCGGCAACATTTCCTTCAGATTGATTTTTTTCCGGCTCACGATATCGCTCCGCATCCCGAGACCAACATTTGTCCGTCCATCCGGCAACGGAAAAATCCAGAAATATCCCGGAAGCAAATCGTTTAAAAAATATAGCTCGATGAAATTTTCAGTGTCCATGTTTTTCACGCCAGAATAGTAAGCCCGGATGCCCGCGCAATAGTGCTCCGGTTCCATTTCCATGCCTGCATGATGTCTTGCAAAATGCGACTGCGCACCGTCCGCCACAATCAACAGACGCGTTTGCACTTCAAAGTCGCGCTCCGCATTCGCACAAAACCACCCGTCAGAAGTTTTTTCAAAATGCGTGAGGGCGGTGTTTTCCAAAACATCAATTCCGTAATGCGTTTTCGCGTAGCGCACCAAAAAATCATCAAAGTCCAATCGCTTCGAGATGAATCCGGGCGGAGTGCCGGTGAGCGCGCCCGGCTTGCGGAATGGGACGCGTAGTTTTTTCATGTTGGGCGCAATGAACGTCACACCCCACGAACCGACCTGGGCGGGTTGAAGCGCAAGTTCGTCAACAATGTTGCCATCCAATTTTTTCAAAACATCCACCACTTTCCCGCTCAACGCATCTCCGCATATTTTGTCGCGCGGAAATGTATGTTTGTCCGCCACGAGCGCTTTTATTCCCGCTTTCGCCAGAAACATTGCCGCCACGATGCCCGCGGGTCCGGCACCGGAGATGAGTAAATCAGTGTTTAGCTTTGTTTGTTTCTGAGTCATTATTTTAAACCGGTGAAAATGAAATAGCTTTAAATCCGGCAACATAAATTCAATGATAACCATAACTCCAGACACTTATGCAACTCAACACTCCCCTCCCCGATTTCAAATTAAAAGGAACGGATAATCGGCTTCATTCTACAGCGGACTTTCATGGCAAAGACGCTGTGGTGATAATTTTCACTTGCAATCACTGCCCTTACGCGCGGGCGTATGTAAGCCGGATTGCTGCGCTGGCAGATGAATATGCAAAACACAACATGGGTTTTTATGCTATCAATTCCAACGACCCAATGCAATATCCTGAGGATTCGTTTGAAAACATGTTGCCGATGAGCGAGGCTTTGCATCTCAACGGCAACTACCTGTTTGACGAATCACAGGAAGTAGCGAAAACTTTTGGAGCGCAGCGCACTCCTGAAATATTCCTGTTTAATAAGGATAAAAAATTATCCTATCACGGGGCAATTGATGACAACTGGCAATTTCCCGCTGAAGTGAAAACGTATTATCTAAAAAACGCGCTTGAAGCTCTGCTTTCGGGAAAAGATGTTCCGGATAAAACTACTCAAGCCGTAGGATGCTCGGTAAAGTGGAAGAAATAATTTTGATTAAACCACAAATCTCACTCAGGAATATAGTCAAAAAAACATCCCTGTTTTTGTGCTATCTCCTGTCAGATATTTGATATTAGACTTTAGATATTAGATGAATTGAAATTGAGAAATATTTTGGAATCGTGCCTTACAAATTGTCTTTTTTAATCACCAAAAAACAAATAATACTCAAATCAAAATAAACCAAAACGCAAATCAATCCAGACTCATTGTTATAATGGTTTGAAATTTCCCTTTTTTTATAATTAGTATTTATTTGTAATTTGTAATTTCGATCCAGTCAAAGAATGCTATTTCATGAGGGCAAAAATTTAGTTACTTAGAAAAAGTTATTCCGGAAATTCGTCTAAGGAGCTACATATCCGCCATCCACAGCGTAAGGATAGCCGGTGATGAAAGAAGCTTTATCGGAACACAGGAAAACTACAAGCGTTGCGACCTCCTCAGGTTCCGCCATTCTACCCATTGGTTCGGAGCGAATCAACTGTTTTTCCCTTTCGGGGTCGCCTTTGTGATAACGCTCAATCATCGGTGTGTTTATCACTCCCGGACAAACGACATTAATACGAATACCCTGACGAGCGTATTCAAGCGCTGTGCTTTTGGTGAGACCGATTAACCCGTGTTTGCTGGCAGCATACGCTGGAATGCCCGGGAACCCGGATAACCCAGCGACCGATGAGCAATTGACGATTGCGCCTTTTCCGCGTTTCAGCATTTCGGGAATTTGATATTTCATGCAAAGGAAAACACTTTTCAAATTCACATTAATGACCTTGTCCCAGTTTTCGATGGAGCAATCCACCGTGAAAGCCTGGTCGCCTTCGATGCCTGCATTGTTGAACGCAATATCCAGCCTGCCATATTTCTCGACTGTTTTTTTCACCAATGCCTCCACATCATGTTGACTCGAAACATCACACTTCACGAAAATGGCATCTCCACCAGAAGCATATATGAGCGCAACAGTTTCATTGCCTTCTTTCTCCAAAATATCAGCGACTACCACTTTCGCTCCTTCTTTTGAAAATTCCAAAGCGGTTGCCCTCCCGATACCGGAAGCGCCACCCGTCACGATGGCTATTTCCTGATTGAATAATTTACCCATGCTTGTTACTTTTTTAAATAAAAAAGCCTGCAAATACAGGAGATGCAGGCTTCACAAAATCAATTAATGGTAGCGAGAGGGGGAATTGAACCCCCGACCTCAGGGTTATGAATCCTGCGCTCTCACCAGCTGAGCTACCTCGCCTTATTACTTTTTTTTAAAGAACTATTTCAAATTGAACCCCCGTCACGCTTCAGCGGAAATGAATCCTGCGCTCTCACCAGCTGAGCTACCTCGCCTTATTTTAATCCATGTAAGAACGAATATTCCTCAATAATCTCAATTTGTTTCAGAAAATAAGGGTGCAAATATAATTATTTCACCTTGATGTAGAATCATTCGTCACGTTTCATTTCATGACGCGCTCCCACCCTAAACTACATCTTCCAACTTCAGGATTTTGTCGAGCCGGATTCCCCGTTCTGTCTTTTGTAATGTGCAGCATTCCACCACGGGATCATGTTCAAAATAGAGGATGTAATTTCCGGCAACAGCGCGCTCCAGAAATTCCTTTTTTTCCCGCATGGTATCTAACGGGCGCACATCGTAGCCCATCACATAAGGCACCGGGATGTGTGCCGATGACGGAATGAGGTCTGCCAGGTAAGCGATGGTGGTGTTTTTGTATTGAATCAATGGGATGGTCATCGCCCCGGTGTGCCCGTTGGAAAGAAAAAAATCAAAGCCGGAAAACAACGTGTCACTTTTTTTCAAAAAGCGTAATTGACCGCTTTCCTGAATCGGCAAAATATTTTCCCGCAGGAAAGAAGCCTTTTCGCGGGTGTTGGGTTCAAGAGCATATTTCCAGTGTTGTTCATCAGACCAATACACCGCGTTTTTGAAGGCGGGTACATATTTTTCACCTTCCATTTTGATTGCGCCCCCGCAATGGTCAAAATGCAAATGGGTGAGCAGGACATCCGTCACATCATCCGTTGAGAAACCATGTTTTTTTAATGAACCTACCAACGTTGCATCACCATGCGGCTCATAGTAGCTGAAAAATTTTTCGCTCTGTTTGTTGCCCAGTCCGCAATCAATCAATACTAACCTGTCACCGTCTTCAATCAGCAGGCAGCGCATCGCCCAGGTGCAGAGATTTTTTTCATCAGCGGAGTTCAGTTTGTTCCAGATTGTTTTAGGCACTACGCCAAACATGGCGCCTCCGTCCAATTTAAAAAATCCGGTGTTGATGGTGTAGAGTCGCATATTGTTTATTAGTCGGAGAAAATTTTGGCGTTGAAATTTATTGTTAAGAAAACAAGTTCAAATTTCAGGAAAATAAATGAAGGGGGACCTGGAAAATTGTGTGTCGGTTCATAACCTTCGTTATATGAGGGAATTCGCAAAGACATATCCTTACTTATCAATTTTGCACAAGATGGTTGCAAAATAGATCTCCCCCTACTCCTTCAACCCTACAATTTTCGCGATATCCCAAATGTTCATGAAAAACGGGCTCCATTTATTTTGTTCAGCCTGCCGCTCTTCGCGATTCCAGAAATGCAGGTTGCTGACCGGGTAGAGATAGCCGTATTGATAAGCTGTGTGGCTGTATCTTTTTCTGCCTAACAACGCCACCGGGTAGCGGTACAGGCTCTCGCGTTCCGTGACAATTTTCAGAGCATCCATACGAACTTTCTCCGCTTCCAGAAGCAAAGGACTGCCGTCAAACTTTTGCTTCAGCAACTCCGCTTCCCTGCGGTCGAGCAAGAATTGCAAAGTATGGTAACGATGTTGCGCCCTCAGCCCTGTAATTAAAACGCCATCCATCCATTCGCGAATCAGCGGGTATCGTTTCGGAAAAAGATTGATTTTCATGCCCAAGCCGATGATGAAGGAATTCCTGGCGAACGTATCTAACAGCGGTAAAACCTCCCTCCGGATTTGCTCAATCGTTTCGAGCGGGATGTTGTTGGAAATATCTTTGTAAAAATGGGGCGGACGCGGCATGTAATTCTGTGCCAGACCTAAAGGCAGTTCATCGGTGACGGTCATCGCGGTGAGCCATTGAATAAGGTTGCTGTCTTTAAGCATCCTCTGCTGCAAATCCAGGCATTGCTGCATGGAATAAATGAACCTTTCTTCAGGGAATAATAATTCCACGGCATCTAACGGATGTCTTTTTTGATTTTCGCCATTCCGGGAATATTGCCAGCTCCAGCGTGCGATGCTCCAGTCAAACAGCCAATAGCTCCACTCCCACCCCGAACTGAACGTGATGTGTCCGGGAATCTCGTATTTGATGCAGGTGTCAATATCACTCAGCCGCGCGTTGAGATACGGCAGTAAAAACATGGGAATGGAATTATCAAACGTAATCCAATATGCTGATTCGGGATAATACCACGTTTCGCGCACCTCTTTTTCTTCGAGCAGCAAGTCAAACATGTGCCGCAGATTTTCATTTTCATACACGGGCGCCTGCGGCTCGGTCATGTCGTAAAACATCACCGTGTGAATGAGGATGCCGCGTTCTTTGTCCAACGCTTTTTGAGCGCTGTCCATCACTAACGGCTCTTTGGCTAACCGCTCCATTTCGTCTTTCACCACGTGCTTGCGCCCCATCAGTTTCGCGTGACTGTTTTCCTGCATCCATGCCAGTATGTGCAGGCGCAGCAATTCTTTTTTCTTCCGGTTGCCCCCGACAAATTCGGCAGTGGAGAATTCCACATTCAAAACATCCCATCCTCCGGCAAGCAGCCAATCCAGGTTTTTAATCATTTGTTTTTTCTTTCCGCGAAAAGATTTGGGCGCAGTTTTGTAAAGCTGAAATGATTTCTGCTGAATCATGTGCAGCGATAAGTCTATTCCCATAATCAATCCGCGCTGATGCCCGTAGTTCGTCATCGCTTTCGCATGATGCTGCCAGGCGTTGCGGTCAATGCTTTCCAGCAGACAAAATTCAAAATACGTTTGCCCGTTGCGCACGAGCCAATCCAAATATTCTTTGATGTCATGCAGCGCGTTTTCAATGGTGCCGTCATGCAACTGTTCGGTCAGTTCCAGCGGATGCTGCGTGTGCAGGTGAAATCCTTTTTTGTCAAACAGGGCTGTGCCTTCAAACGTGAATGGCGCTTTCAAAGGAAATTGTTCCCACTGCGGAATGATGCTTTCTCTCGGATGATAAAAACGAAAACCCAACTGCTCTTGCAACAACGCGTACAAACCGAAACTTACGCCTTGCCAGCAGTCAGCTTCTAATGTCATACTCGTTTTGTTTCCATTTTGTGAAAGCGTCCATTTGAAATCATGCGCGGGATACGGATAATAAGGGACCGTAGCCGCCTGCTGAAAACGATTCGGAGGACATGAATAATATTCCGGGAAATCCGGCAACACGAATACGACCTCCGCATCCGGGTTGTTGAGTGACACCTCGCAATCACAGGCTTGTTTCAACAGCCGTTGTACGTCTTCAATCGCCAACCGCGTGATAGACGTATCCATCATTGAGGGGGGAGCAGTAATTGAAATATTTTGCCGGGCGAAAATCGCGTTGCAAAAAAAAATTAAAACAAAAGGAATAAGCAACCGCTTCATGCAGTAAAGATACGGGCTGATTAAAAATTCTTCACGCTTTCAGGCATCCCGTTTCTGTAAACCACTTCCTGTGTCATTTTTCCGTCACTGTTGTAGCGTCTCTCAGTGGCATTTTCCATCCCGTTTTGATAACTGCCTTCCACGTTTAACTTGCCGTCTTCATAGTAATACTTCCAGTCGCCCTCTTTTTCGCCATTTTTAAAACTGCCTTCCGATTCTAATTGACCAGATTCGAAATAGCCTTTGTAAGGTCCGTTTTCCAAATTTTCGGAGAAAAATACTTCTTCTTTTAATTTTCCGCTTTCAAAATAAAATTTCCACGCGTTGCCCATCGTGCCGGACAGATATTGACCTTCTTGTTTCACATTTCCGTTTTCAAAATATTCCATGTAGGGACCTTCAAACTCACCGCTGTTGTATGTTTCAACCACTTCGGGTTTTCCGTTCGGAAAAAACAATGTACGCTTGCCGTTCAGTTTGCCTTCCCTGAATCCGGCTTGCTCTTTCTTTTTTCCGTCTTCATCATACAAAATAAAATCTCCATCCAACTGACCGTTGACATAATTTTTTTCCTCCATCACTTTTCCGGAACGGTAAAATTGTTTGTAGCTGCCGTTGCGGATTTCAGGGTCAAACTGCGCAACCTCATATTCTTCTTTCAGCGCGGTCTGGTTTTCATCATACCAAACTTTTATATTTTTACTCTTTTTTTCTCCGCAACCGAACATTAAAACCACCAACAAAATGACGGACAATGTGAACAATGATTTTTTCATAATTGAGTTCATTTGATTTTTTTTGCTGCAAAAATACGACAGACAATGCTGGATGCCTATAAAACGCAAGTAGAAAACGCGTGGAACGACCGCAAATTACTCACATACAAAGATGTGCAGGAAGCCATTCGCTCGGTGGTTGACCTGCTTGACCGCGGTGAACTGCGCGTGGCGGAACCTGCCGGTGATGACTGGCAGGTGAATGAATGGGTGAAAAAAGCGGTCATCCTGTATTTCCCGATTCAGGAGATGACGGTGACTGAAATCGGTCCGTTTGAGTTTCATGACAAAATCAAACTCAAAGGAAACTACAAAGAACTGGGCGTGCGCGTGGTTCCCCACGCGATTGCCCGCTATGGCTCATTCGTGGCGCGGGGAGTGATTCTGATGCCATCGTATGTGAACATTGGAGCTTTCGTGGACCAAAACACGATGGTGGATACCTGGACGACAGTCGGCTCCTGCGCGCAAATCGGAAAAAATGTTCACCTCAGCGGAGGCGTAGGCATTGGCGGTGTATTAGAACCGGTGCAAGCATCTCCGGTCATCATTGAAGACAATTGCTTCATCGGCTCACGGTGCATCGTAGTGGAAGGAATAAGGGTGAGACGCGAAGCGGTGCTTGGTGCAAATGTGGTGCTGACCGCTTCTACGAAAATCATTGATGTGACTGGTGAAAAACCGGTGGAATATAAAATGGAAATTCCAGAGCGCTCCGTAGTGATTCCCGGCAGCTATACCAAAGAATTTCCCGCGGGAACATTTCAGGTGCCCTGCGCGCTGATTATCGGAAAAAGAAAAAAATCAACCGATATGAAGACTTCGCTCAATGAAGCGTTGCGTGAATATCAGGTGGCTGTTTGAAATTTTGATCGCTCCATTGCTACTTGCCTTATTTCTTACACAAATAAACTTCCCCGGGTGTAGGATAAATTGCACTTGCGTTGTCATGGTGAGTCCCGATAATCGGGAAACCCTGCGGGGTGGCAATCACTCCCCTTCGACTCCGCTCAGGGTGACCCCACGCGCAACATAAAAGTCGGTGCATTTTCACCCTCGACACCTGTCCCTCGTCCCCCTGTCCCCCTGTCCCCCTTTAAATAAATGGATATAATCGGCATTTATTCAAATGTACTGAAATAATAAATTAAGCTACATCCCCCGTTTCCTTTTATTTTTGCCCGCAAATCAAAATTTTTTTTGTTTTCAGAACTCCTTCATACAATTCCTCCCACTGAGCGGGTCGTGCTGGAAGCGGCTGGCGAAGTGACAGCCGAAACCGGTATTAACAGTTACGCGGTGGGCGGGTATGTGCGCGATATTCTGCTGAATCGCCCGACCAAGGATGTGGATATTGTCTGCATCGGAAGCGGCATTGAATTCGCGCAGAACGTAGCACGAAAATTCTCACCCGCACCACACGTATCGGTTTTCAAAAACTTTGGCACCGCCATGTTCAAACTCGGTGACTTAGAAGTTGAATTCGTTGGCGCGCGCAAAGAATCCTACAACCGCAACTCACGCAAACCTATCGTGGAAAACGGCACGCTCGAAGATGACCAGCAACGCAGGGATTTCACAATCAACGCGCTTGCCATCAGCCTGAAAAAAGAAAACTTCGGAGAACTGCTCGACCCGTTTGACGGGTTGCAACATCTCGAACAAAAAATCATCAAAACGCCTCTTGACCCCGACATCACTTTTTCAGACGACCCGCTGCGCATGATGCGCGCCATCCGTTTCGCCACCGAACTTGATTTCAGTATCGAATCCGCAACGCTGAATTCTATCTCCGTGAATGCAGCTCGCATAGAAATCGTTTCAGGAGAGCGCATCATCACTGAGCTGAACAAAATCATTATGACCCCGCAGCCTTCCACCGGATACAAGCTGCTTTTCGACACAGGCTTGCTCAAACATTTTTTTCCTGAAATGGTGGACTTGCAGGGCGCTGAACACATCGGGGGTTACGGTCACAAAGACAATTTCTACCACACGCTGCAAGTGCTCGATAACCTTTGCCGAAAGAGCGACAGCCTGTGGCTGCGATGGGCTGCCATCCTGCATGACATCGGCAAGCCCGCGACAAAACGCTTCGACAAAAAAAACGGATGGACTTTTCACGGACATGAAGTGGTGGGCGCGCGCATGGTTCCCGGCATTTTCAGAAGGCTGAAACTGCCGATGAATGAACAGATGAAATTTGTTCAGAAAATGGTGCTGCTCCACCTGCGCCCGATTGGACTTAACCGCGATGAAATCACAGACAGCGCCATCCGCAGGCTGCTCTTCGATGCCGGTAATGACATCCACGACCTCATGAAACTTTGCGAAGCCGACATTACTACCAAAAACGCGGCTAAGATGAAACGCTTCCTCGAAAACTTCGAAATCGTGAGGCGAAAACTTTCTGAAGTGGAAGAAAAAGACCGCGTGCAAAATTTTCAACCGCCCGTCTCAGGCGAAGAAATTATGCGCTATTTCAACCTGCCTCCTTCAAAACCCGTTGGGGTGATTAAAGACGCGATTAAAGAAGCCATCCTCGATGGAGAAATCACCAACAACTATGAGGAAGCATTTCAGTTTATGCTGAAAAAGGCGGAGGAGATTGGGGTGAGAAAAAGGGAATAGGCGCTTACAAAAAAAACTTACTAACAAGTTATCGTTTTTAAAGCACCAAAATAAAATTCACAAAAAACAAATAAGATTCAATGCTGAAAAATCAAACACAAATCAATCCTGACATACTGTTTCATTGGTTTGTAGTTTCTTTTTTTTGATTGGAACTAATTTTTGATTTGCTTATTGTGTTTTGTATTTCCAGTCAAATTAAACCGGTTTTTTCCTGTGGGCAGGAATGTAGTATTTTAATGATAAGTTCATTTGGATTTTCATGATTGAATAATTTTTTTTATCCACTGAATTTTTTTCTTTGTTTAAAAGAAGTCAAAACTTATTTTTTATTTTGTGCCGATAATTCAAAGCCATGAAAATTATTCGATTTGAAATACAGCCCGATGAACTGGAAAATGTCGAGCGTGTGATTGATGTGAAAACCACGCAGACTTTTGATGACCTCCACCGTGCGATTGCGGAAGCGTTTAATATAAAAGTCAGTCGCGGAGCATCATTCTACACCAGCAACAGCAAATGGCAGAAGCTGAATGAAATCACACTCGGCAAGGAAAGCCGCTTTGAAAACCCGGTGGACGGGCTGAAAACCAAAGTGGAAAAAGTGATGGAAGACACGCAGCGATTCATCTACAACACGGAAGATGCACCGCAGTTTACGTTCCTGATGCTGGCGGGAACCGCTGAAAGCAAAGCCGACCCTAAAAAATTTCCGCGCATAGTGAGCGCTAACGGTAATCTGCCGAACATGTCGCGTCCCAAAAAATTTACAGACAATATTTTTGCCGATGATTTCAAGTCGCAAACAGGTGAAGTGTTTGATGAATCGGAAACAGATTTATTGAATCCTCCGGATACGCCCTGAGTTTTATAACTACTAAATGGTCGTTCCTAACGGAACTCTATAAAAGCCCTGTAAGGGCGACCCTTAGGTAGAAAATATACCAAGAGAAGGGCATTTTAAAACCCAAACCTTAGGGGCTTTAGCCCGCATTAGTCGGTCAATAGAGATAATAAATTTAGTTATGAAAATAAACTGTTTTGTATCAGTTAATCAAATAAAACGCAATGAATGTTCTCAGAATGAACCTGAATCTGATGACCTCTTTTAAATTTTAAAATAATTGAAGTGAAAGAAAAAAAGCATCTTATCGTCATTGCAGGTCCCACTGCAACCGGAAAAACCGGGCTGGCGATTGAGATCGCAAAAAAATATCACACCGAAATAATTTCAGCCGATTCAAGACAGCTATTCGGGGAATTAAAAATAGGTGTCGCCCGCCCGGATGAAGAACAACTTGCAAGCGTTAAACATCATTTCATCGCTTGCCGTTCCGTGCAGGAAGATTACACCGCGGGCATGTTTGAAAAAGACGCGTTGGATTGTCTTAACGGAATTTTCAAAAAAAAAGAAGTGGCGGTTATGGCGGGAGGTTCCGGGTTATATCTCAAAGCGGTATGTGACGGGTTGGATGATGTGCCGGAAGGCGAACGCGAAATCAAGGAATTACTAAATAAAGAATTGGCTGAAAACGGTTTGCCCGCTCTGCAAAAAAAACTGCAACAACTTGACCCCGCATATTATTCAGCCGCTGACATCCAAAATCCGCGCAGGGTGCTGAGAGCATTGGAAGTGTGCCTGACATCAGGAAAACCGTTTTCATCCTATCATCAGTCATCGCCAAAAAAACGTCCGTTTCATCTGATTAAAGTCGGAATATCTCCGGAAAGAAAAATACTTTACGAAAAAATCAATCAGCGCGTGGATGAAATGATGCAGCGCGGATTA
Source organism: Chitinophagales bacterium (assembly GCA_041748615.1). Classification (GTDB taxonomy): domain Bacteria; phylum Bacteroidota; class Bacteroidia; order Chitinophagales; family CAIOSU01; genus JBGTCY01. The sequence continues at coordinate 12,764 of JBGTCY010000141.1, read as the reverse complement.
TTGGAAGAAGTAAAAAAACTAAAACCATTCCAAGAACTCGCTTCACTGCAAACGGTAGGTTACAAAGAATTTTTTGATTTTTTAGACGGCAAAACAGACCTTGAAACCGCTATTTCCCTCATCAAACAAAACACCCGCCACTACGCCAAACGCCAAATGACATGGTTCAGAAAAGACAAGTCCATTCAATGGTTTGACGGAGCAGAACGGCAACCAATTCTGAATTTTATTGAAAGAGATTTGAAAAGCTGATTATCAAAGATCTTAATTTTCTCGTCATTGCGAGTGAGGAACGAACGAAGCAATCCCATGCTTAGAGGAGATTGCTTCCCGAAAAACGGGTCAGGTCGGGAATGGCATACGCTCATAATGCGCTGTTCATAATTGCTTTCCGCTATTCTTTCCTGCCGATATTAATTTTACCTCAAAATCCGTTGCTTGCTTAGTATTCTGCGCCCATACCTCCAGATTGAACCTCACATCCGAAATGTACTGTATGCGGATTTTTTCATTCAACTGATTAACTCCTCGTTTTTCCTGCTGCTCAATTATTTTCTCGTGGATAACGGCTATGCGGATTATGACATTGCCGATTTTGTTTCCTATCGTTTTCTCGCGGTGATGCTGTTTGCATTTCCGCTGGGCATTTTTATCAGGGGCAGAAAAATGAAGCCACTGTTTTATATCGCCAGCATCCTGACTCCGATTTTTTCATTGGCAATCATCTACGCGATTGACCACCGGCTTGATAATTTGATTTATACTTCTTTAGCGTTGTGGGGGATTGCCTATTCCTGCATGCAGGTGCCAGCATTGCCGTTTATTCTTTCCAATGGAAAAAAAGAAACTCACACGGAAGCCATCGTTGTTTTTTTTCTCACCAACAGCACGAGCATCGCGCTGTGCGGAATTTTAAATTTTATATTAAAAAGATATTTTTCCGATGTATTCGATGAAAAACTTTTGCTGCAATGTTTTGCCGTGATGGGATTTTTCGGAATCTATTTTGTACACCGGATTAACATCAAAGAAACGACTGACGTCAAAATGCGGCTTTCCAATTTCATTGGTCATTATGACTGGCGTTTGATTTTGAAAGCCTTGTTTCCAACACTCATCATCGCTACCGGAGCGGGATTGACCATCCCTTTCATCAACCTCTTTTTCCTCAATGTTCACAACATGCAGGCGGACGCGTTTTCGCTATTAGGTTCCGTCACTTTTTTTATTGTCGCCATCAGCGTGACGATGGTGCCAGCCATCAAACGCAAAATGGGTTATGGCATCGCGGTAACATTGGTTCAGTCCATTTCCGTTTTCGCGCTGGTGATGCTGGCGCTCACGGAGTTTTACAGCCAATGGACTTACGCTGTTTATCTGGCAGGATTGTTTTATGTCATTCGTCAGCCGCTGATGAATGTGGCTGCGCCCGTGACTTCGGAGTTGAGTATGTACTTTGTCGGCAGACGCAACCGCGAACTCATGAGCGCGATAAACTCTTCCATCTGGTCGGGCAGTTGGTTCATCAGTTCGCAGCTTTTCGGGTGGATGCGCGCAAGCGGCATCAGTTACGCGGGCGTTTTTTTTATCACCGCTTTACTTTATTCCTTAGGCGTGTTTTTATATCACCTGCTCATCAAAGAATATCTGAGAAGAAAAAGTCAGGGATTAACGGAGGAAGAGTAACGATTGACGAATTACGATTAACGATTGAGGATTAACGAATTACGATTTATGATTTACGAATAACGAACAATTAACAAATAACGAATAACGAACGAAAATCAAATAACAATTCAAACAGCCGATCATCCCCTATCCTGCTCAATGATTAACTTTACCGCTTCAAAAATTTTATCCTGAAACATGACTGTACAACAAGCTGAACCTGTCGCTACCGTTGAAGTAGCAAAAGAACTCGGACTGCTTCCCGAAGAATATGAAAAAATCAAAGAATACCTTGGCAGAACTCCCAATTTCACTGAACTGAGTGTTTACTCAGTGATGTGGTCTGAACATTGTTCCTACAAAAACTCGATTCGCTGGCTGAAAACTTTACCGCGAAAAGGCAGCCGCCTGTTAGTTGAAGCCGGTGAAGAAAACGCGGGGTTAGTGGACATTGGTGACGGATTGGCTTGCGCTTTTAAAATCGAATCTCACAATCATCCCTCCGCGATTGAACCTTATCAGGGTGCGGCAACCGGTGTTGGCGGCATTCACCGCGATATTTTTACGATGGGTGCACGACCCATTGCTGCGTTGAACTCTTTACGTTTTGGCAGCCTTACTTCCGAAAAAACAAAACATCTGCTGCGCGGAGTGGTGAAAGGTATTGGCGACTATGGCAATTCATTCGGAGTTCCGACAGTTGCCGGTGAAATCTATTTTGAAGCGTGTTATGAACATAATCCATTAGTAAACGCGATGTCCGTTGGAATCGTGCAACACGATAAAACCATTTCCGCCATCTCTAAAGGCGTGGGCAACCCAGTGTATATTGTAGGTTCAGCAACCGGAAAAGACGGTATTCATGGTGCGACCTTCGCTTCCGGAGATATTCATGAAGATTCGCATGAAGATCTGCCGGCTGTGCAGGTGGGCGACCCGTTCCAGGAAAAATTGTTGTTGGAAGCCACTTTGGAATTAGCGAATACCGATGCTATTGTGGGGATGCAGGACATGGGCGCAGCGGGCATCACTTGTTCCACTTCCGAAATGTCCGCAAAAGGCAAACACGGAATGAAAGTGTGGCTGCATAAAGTGCCGACCCGCCAGGAAAACATGAAACCCTGGGAGATTTTACTGTCAGAGTCGCAGGAGCGCATGTTAGTGGTGGTGAAAAAAGGATTTGAAAAAACGGTTGAGGATATTTTTGAAAAATGGGATTTGAATTGTGCCATCATCGGAGAAGTAACCGAATCCGAAATGCTGGAGTATTATATGTTTGATGAATTAGTAGCGAAAGTTCCGGCTGACTCTTTAGTGCTGGGCGGAGGTGCTCCGGTTTACGAGCGTGAATTCCGCGAACCCGTTTATTTCAAAAGAAATAAAAGTTTTCATATAGACCAGATCGCACTACCGGATGATTTGTGCAAAGTGGCTGAGTTTCTTTTTTCTCAACCAAACATCGCTTCCAAACGCTGGATTTATGAGCAATATGATTCGATGGTGGGTATTAACAACCTGAGCACCAACGCGCCTTCGGATGCCGCTGTCATCCGGCTGAAAGAGTCGGACAAGGCGCTTGCCGTCACCGTGGATTGCAACGCTCGTTACGTTTATGCCGACCCGTTTAATGGCGGTATGATTGCCGTTGCCGAAGCTGCCCGCAATATTGTTTGTTCGGGAGGATTGCCGTTGGCGATTACCAATTGCCTCAATTTTGGCAATCCTTACAACCCGGAAGTTTACTGGCAGTTTGTAAACGCCCTCAAAGGCATGGGTGAAGCCTGCAAAAAATTCGATACTCCCGTCACCGGTGGTAATGTCAGCTTTTATAATCAGACAGAAGAAGGACCTGTTTATCCTACACCGACCATCGGCATGTTGGGAATCATTGACCATGTTGAAAAACGCATGACGCTGGATTTCAAAAAACATGGTGATTTGATTTACCTGCTGGGTGAACAAATGAATGACATTAATTCCTCCGAATATTTGGTGCGCTGGCACAATCAAACCGGCTCACCCGCGCCTTTCATTGACATTGAACAGGAAGCGCAGTTGCATGAAATTCTTCGTTCCCTCATCATGATGGACGCGATAGTTTCCGCACATGATATTTCTGACGGAGGACTTTTTGTGACACTTGCCGAATCAGCGATTGCCGGAGGTTTTGGTTTTGAAATCAGCACCGTCACGGATGTCAGAAAAGATGCTTTCCTCTTTGGTGAGTCACAAAGCAGAGCAGTAGTGACTGTTTCTCCTGAAAAATCGGAATTGTTTGAAAACATTCTGCTGAATAAATTTCCCTACACTTACCTCGGAAAAGTGAGCCGCGACAGAATCAACGTTGACGGAGAACATTACGGAGATGTCACAAAGTGGAAACAGCTTTATGACGAAGCGATTTCTTCACAGTTGTAAAAATTGAATCGAAGAAATTCAGTAAATCCTGTCATAGGATTTTCAAGAAATGGAAGATTAGTTATTAATATTTAAGATGAATATTTAATTGAATGCGGTAAATCGTAAACGGTTCAATCATCTCCCTCAAAACATAATCCCCACATGCTTGTTAAGCTTTCTCAAATCAACAAACATGAACAATCCTTTACTGAACGGAATCAATCACTCCATCCGTCACAAAAACGGTAAAATAAAAATCGCTTTAGAGGACTTCGAAGAAATGGGCGATATGCATGTGGGCACATCGGTGGAAACTCCATTGCGGGGGGATGCCTTCAAATTGAATGATGATGAAAAAATTGAATTAATAGCCGGGCATTTCGAAAAAATCATGAACATTCTCGGTCTTGATTTGAATGATGACAGTCTGCGCGGAACACCTTACAGGGTTGCAAAAATGTATGTGAAAGAAATTTTCAGCGGACTGCATCCTGACAATAAACCAGAAGCGAAGTTATTTGATAACAAATACCGCTACCGCGAAATGTTGGTAGAAAAAGACATCACTTTTTACAGCAACTGCGAACATCATTTTGTGCCCATTATCGGTAAGGCGCATATCGCATATATTTCAAACGGAAGCGTCATCGGTTTATCTAAACTCAACCGCATTGTGCAATACTTTGCCAAACGACCACAGGTACAGGAAAGATTGACGCTGCAAATTGCCAATGAACTCAAAACTGTCCTCAAATCTCAGGATGTGGCAGTGCTGATAGACGCAGCCCATCTTTGTGTTTCGTCAAGAGGCGTTCAGGATATTAACAGCCGCACAATCACATCCGAGTACAGCGGTAAGTTCAGAAATGAAACTACACGCGGGGAATTTCTGAAGTATTTGGAATTGAAATAATTGAAATTTTCCAAAATCTATTGGGGTTAAGCCAATTCATTCCTTTATTATTCCGTACACCTATTTTGGCGTGAAGGAATCACCCCGGAAATTTTGAATTAGGGAATGCCGGAACAAATCCGGCATGACACTACTTTATAAGATTTTTGACAAATTCAAGAGTCAGATACCCAATCTATTTCACCCCGACAAACTACACAGCTATCTTCTATCTTCGCTTCATGCGCATAGATATTCTCACGATTTTTCCTCAGATGTTTGACAGTCCTTTCAGTCATTCAATCTTAAAAAGGGCGAAGGAAAAAAAACTGCTTGAAATCCACTTGCATGATATTCGTGATTTCACTAACAACAAACATAAACAGGTGGATGACTATCAGTATGGCGGAGGCGCGGGTATGGTGATGATGGTAGAACCTGTTGCTGCGGCAATTGAAAAACTGAAAAACGAACGTGATTATGATGAAGTAATTTATCTCACACCTGACGGAGAATACATGCAGCAGAAAATGTGTAACCGGCTTTCAATGCTGAAAAATTTGATTTTGCTATGCGGACATTACAAAGGAGTTGACCAGCGTATCCGTGATTTATTCATCACCAAAGAAATTTCCCTCGGTCCGTTTGTGCTTTCCGGAGGAGAATTGCCGGCTGCGGTGCTGGTGGACGCGATTGGGCGCTTACTGCCTGGCGTACTGAATGATGAAACCTCCGCGCTTTCAGATTCATTTCAGGACAACCTCCTCGCGCCTCCCGTTTACACGCGTCCCGCTGAATTTCGCGGGCATAAAGTTCCCGATGTTTTGCTCAGCGGCAACAACGCGTTGATAGACAACTGGCGGCATGATGAAGCAGTGAAAAAAACTCAGGAACGTCATCCCGATTTACTGAAAGAAGAATTTCCGCTGGAGGATTAATTTTTTAAAATTCAATCACCACACCCACCGAAGGTATCAACTGGCTCAATGGATTATCAATAAATTTTGTGCGGTAGCGCTGCTCGTTAATTGGCGCTGTTGGATTTTCGATTTGTGAGTTGCCATCCGCATCACGCTCCAGCACGAGGTTGGGCGGTCCGTTAAAAACAAAGTTGTATCCATTCTGAATGTCGAGGTAGAGATTGAAATTCCACTTTTTGAAAAAATATTTTTTGTCCACCCTGAAATCCAATTGATGCGCGACTTTCGAGCGTTCCGTATTCAGCAATCCGAAATCCGGCAGTCCCATATTGTTCACGTTCCACACGTTTACCAATGAGGATTGTTCGACATTCACAGGCGTAAACGGACTGCCACCCAACAGTCTCCATCGCCATCCGACTTCCCAATTCCGGTTGAATTTTTTCCCAAAAGTCAAACTTACCAGCGCGCGGTTATCCCACGATGTTGGAATAAATAAGTTGTTTTTATCTCTGAATTCACTGCGCACATAAGTCAAAGAAACGATTCCATAGAATCCTCTGAATAATTTTTGCTGAAAAAATAATTCAACGCCATACGCGCGTCCTTCCGAAACGGACGCGGCAGGTTCATCGCCAATGACGCCAAAATCACCCCCCAGATTCGCAAGTGAAATACTGTCGCGCAGCAGGAAGGGATAGTTGTTATACAATTTGTAAAAACCCTCTACAGAAACTTGAGAATTTTTTTTGGTATTAAAAGTAAGTCCGCTGACAAAATGCAAACAGGAAATATAGGTGACACCATTGTCTTTGTTCACCAATGTGTTATTATTATCACGATACCCCAAAACGGTATAGGGCGGGAGTTGATAATACAATCCTGTGTTGAAATTCCAACTCATGAAATCAGTAATCGCGACAGAGGATGAAAAGCGCGGAGAAAATTGTTTGAATGGGTTGCTTGTTTCCGAAGAATAATCCATGCCATCCGCACGAAAGCCTAAGGAAAGCGACCAGCGCTCCGTGAAAAAGGCGCGGCTTACTTGTCCGAAAAATCCGTATTTATTGAACCACATCCGGGAGTTATAATCTATGAGGATGACACTGTCGGCAATACTGATGCGGTTGAACGTGGAGTTGGTATAAAGCGCAGCTTCATAGTTGACGCCATAATTCACTTTAAACCGCTTTTTTCTGAAGGTATGTTCAAATCGTGTTTTGTTTTCAATTTCGGCAGAGGAATAATCGAGCAATAAATTCTCAGAGTCGCTTTCATCATTATTGCGGTATTTGAAAGCGCGGTTAAAAAGGTGATTGCGACTTGCTACAAAAACGAGCGTGCCATTGCTTGTAAAGTAGCGGTAACGCACACCCACGGTATAGTTCCATTGTTCGTTTACTGGAAGCATTTCCAATAAAAATTTCTGGTCATCCGTTTCACTGCTTGAAAAATTGAGTTTGAAATCATCAAGCGCTCCAATACCCAACACTGTGAGGTCGCTGCGGTTGCTGAATTTTACTGTGTGTTTAAGCGTGAAATCATTGTAGGTCGGCAAAAAAGGCAAGCCTAATACTTTAAAGAGAAATTGCAAATAAGAACGCCTGACTGAAAGTACAATCGAAGAATTTTTAAACGTGGGACCTTCACCCGATAAAGCTACTTCGCTTGCGCCAATCGTGAAACGACCAGCCCAGCGGTCGGTTCTTCCTTCAATGAAATCAAAGGAAAGCAGCGAACTCAACGCGTTTCCGCGATTGGCAGGAAAAGCGCCTGAATAAAAATCAACGCCTTTAATTAAATCAACATTGAAAATTCCCACCGGACCGCCCGATGAACCTTGTGTTGAAAAATGATTAATTACGGGCACTTCGATATCATCCACATAAAACCGGTTTTCGTTGGGAGCGCCTCCGCGGATGATGATGTCATTACGAAAAGAAACCGTGGAAGCCACCCCCGGCAACGATTGGATGACTCTTGAAATATCGCGATTACCTCCCGGATACCGCGCGATTTCATTGCTCCCGATTGATTTCACCGAAACGGGACTTTCTTCCAGTCTTTGAAACGGGTTTGCTTGCACTACCACTTCATCAATCTTCTTTTCGGTTTCACGCAAGCCGATATTCAACGTCACCACGCGCGAGCCGGACACTTCGATTTCGGTGAACAATTTGGGTTCAAATCCTAAATAAGAAACCTGCACATTCAGTAAACCATGCTTCAGTCCGGTGAGTTCAAATTTTCCTTCGAGGTCAGTGGTTGTCCCGGTGGCTGTTCCCTGGATGGCAACATTGGCAAAGGGAATCGGTTCATTATTGATTTCATTAAAAACCTTACCGCGTATAATTCCGTTTTGAGCAAAAAGTGAGGATGCAGTAAGAATGAAGAAAAAGATGATGAAGCTATTATTAAGATACGGAAGAATGCTCTTGATAAACAGTGTCATTATTTGAGATTAACAGTTTCAACATCCCCGGGAATTCCTGATAATGCAGAATCCTTTTTTTTGAGTAATTCAAAAATTGAAATATTCATCAGCAACAGCAGCATTGAATATATCGAATCTTCAACCGGAATAGAAAAAATCTTGATGCCCGTGTTAAAGTCGTCATTATACATCACAATGGGGATCGAAGTGAGAATCCCGTTCACGAGCAGAAAAGGAAATAAATGAATGAAATAGGCTAAAAAGAATTTTGCAAAATATTGAACCCTTGCCACAAACGCCAAAAACAACAGAAATAGTCCGGTCATTCCGAAAGTAAAAGAAGTATAAAGTTTAAACGGAAACATTAAGGCGATAATCAGCAAAAATATCGCAAGGGTGACAGCTAACCCTCGACAGAATTTTTCATATTGATTGGCGTATATGAAATAATTCGCCACTTCATAAATAAAAACACAGGCAAATGGAATCGTGATGAAAAACAACCATTCTTCCACCGGTAACCCTGCAAGATTCAACCCGATAAGATATTGTTCATTGAAACTCCAGATTCCCAATTTTGTGAAAACGATATCCCAAAACACAAAGAAAAATCCCGTCAGGAAAATGGAGGTAAATAACGCTTTAAACTTTTTATAAAATGCGATTTTCCGCTCGAAGCTCCGCATCAGCGGCACAATGATGACCAATATATTAATGATTAAATAAATGGGTATTTCATACATTGGAGGCGCGCATTTTACCTGACTGCCATTCGGCTTTAAAATATTTAAAAGGCACGAGTAACATACCGAAACACTCAGCGCCATCTTTATTCAGATGCTTGTGATGCACTTTATGCGCCTTGCGGATAGCTCTCAAATAAAAATTATCTGACTTTGAAAAAATCCTGAACCGCTGATGGATGAAAATATCATGCACGACAAAATAAGCGATGCCATAAAAAGTGATGCCGAAACCGACAAACACCAAAAAATTGATTGCATAGAGCATCCCAAGCATGATGCCCAACCAACCGGGGACGGCAAAAAACAGCGCGAAAAAATCATTTTTTTGAAACATCCGGTTTTGATGGACATGATGGTCTTCATGTAAATTCCACAACTTCCCGTGCATCACATATTTATGTGTGAACCACGCAACGCCTTCCATGAAAAGAAATGCCGATAACATGATTAAAAAATTCAGGAACATCATTGCTCAGATAAGGTTAAGACTATTGCGCAAATACGTGCTGACCAAGAGGGATATCTTTCTTTTATCAGACACCCGAATCCGTTGTTGTTTCACAATTTCAGCAGTGCTTTGTTTAATTTTTTTAAAGAGTGATAAATAATAAACATAAGCGAGATATACCCCTAACCGCGCGCCATCGGGCAGTTGCAAAATTCCGGTGTAAGCATGGTCAAAGTCAGCCTGAATATCATTTTCGATGATTTTTTTTGTGTGGTTGTTAAATTCGTGAAATTCAATCCCCGGAAAGTAAACCCTTCCTCTTTCAAGAAAATCATCCTGCATGTCGCGCAGGAAATTCACTTTTTGAAATGCCGCACCCAGACTTTTCGCAGGCGCTTTTAGTTTCTCAAACATCTCCTTGTCACCTTCACAAAAAACTTTCAGGCACATCAAACCCACTACCTCAGCGGAGCCGTAAATATATTCATTGAATTGTTGCTTATCATGATAGTAGCTTTTCGTTAAATCCGTTTCCATGCTGTCAAGAAAAGCATTGATGAGCTGCACATCAATTTCATATTGCTTCACCGTCAGTTGAAAAGCATGTAGCACGGGGTTCAGGCTGATGCCTTCTTCTAATGCCTTATAAGAATCCTGACGAAAATCACGCAGCAATTTGTGTTTGTCGAAATCATGGAAGGTATCCACGATTTCATCCGCATAGCGCACATAACCATAGATGGCGTAAATCGGATTATGAAATTTTTTATTTAGCGTTTTAATACCTATTGTAAAAGAAGTACTGTAAGCGCTGGTTATCAACTTTGAGCTGCCGAAAGCTGTTTGATGAAATAATTCGAGCATGGGTGGTTTTAAGTTTTCTCGCATACTTAACAATTAATCCGAATAATGGTTTTAAGAGGCCAATTTAAACTAAGAATTTTTACACAGAATTGATTTAAGTCAGAAAGTTTTTTTTCAATCTCATTCACTACTTTTGTTCCGAACTATTTACCTGAGCATCCTTCTATAATTTATTACAAGGTTACTACAGAAAGTAAAAAATAATTAACGAATGCTCTCCGCACCCCGCTGGATTCTCATCTTCTTCACAGTTATTTTGTTAATTGCGTTTGCATGGTATTTCAGTAACATTGTATCTTATGTATTGGTTGCGGGAGTGCTGTCCGTAATTGGTCAACCATTAATGGAATGGCTGGCAGATAAAAAGATAAAAAACTTCTCCATTCCGCGCGCGCTGGCGGCATTAGCGACCATGTTGGTAATGCTTGTAATTTCTTTGCTATTCCTATCGATATTCATTCCATTGATTGCAAGTGAAGCAAAGTCAATCGCTGCCATCAATATTCAACAATTAGCCGCAACCCTTGAGCAACCACTGCAACGAGTAGAAATCATCATGAAAGAGTTAGGGATGCTGGGCGAGCATACATTAAACGAATACATCAACGAAAAACTGAAAAACCTTATCAGCATAACGAACATTTCCAATTTATTTGGCAGCATTGTAACTCTGACGGGAGACCTCTTTATCGCTTACCTTTCCATCACGTTCATTTTGTTTTTTTTCCTGAAAGAAAAAAATCTTTTTTTCAATATTCTGAAAGCCTTTGCTCCCGATAAACATGAAAAGAATGTGGACAACACTTTCAAAAGCATTAAAGGATTGCTCACGCGTTATTTTTTGGGCATTCTCGCTCAAATCACAACATTGGTCATCGTAATTTCCATCGGATTGTCAGTTGCGGGATTAAAGAACGCTTTGCTCATTGCATTCTTTGCAGGCATTTTCAATATCATTCCCTATGTCGGACCGTTATTTGGCGCGACACTCGGGTTATTACTCGGGATAACCGGAGCCTTGCCGATGGAACTTTATCCTGACATGTTGATTCTCGGAGCTAAAATATTTTCCGTATTCGCGGTAGCGCAGCTATTAGACAATTTTATTTTACAGCCCTTTATTTTTTCATCCAGTGTCCGCGCGCATCCGTTAGAAATTTTCTTAGTGATTCTTGCCGGTGGAACCGCAGGAGGTGTGTTTGGAATGGTGCTGGCTGTGCCTGCTTATACGATCATACGGGTTGTTGCGAAAGAGTTTTTCAGCGAGTTGAAAATTGTGCGGGAACTGACTGGGCGCATGTAATTTTTTTCAATAATTCTTTTTCACTTCTTAATCGAAATCTCCAGCTTATCCAAATCCGTGGTCAGCAAATCAAATTCTTCCACGTAGTCGTTATACCTTTCGCCTAATTTTTCCTTCAGCGATTCCGCTCGTTCCATTTCGGTTTTCATCAATTTTCTTGTCTTTTCAATTACATCCAGCGCGCCATTCTTCTCATTGAAAACACCCGCAAGCGTGTAAGCAAGCCGATAACCCAAATCACCGATTCCAAGGTCGGCAGTTTTGCGTTGCGCGGCAGCGAATAAATCCATCGCTTTTTTGAAATCAACTACTGCCATGTCATATTCTTTAATCATGAGCAGCACATCCCCGCGATAGTAATAGGTTTTATATTTTTCATTTCCCGTCATTTGACCTAACTCGATTGAAGCTGAATAATTTTCAATGGATTGTTGGATAAGCGAGGAATCATCGCTGTTTTCAGTAAATGCATTATCAAAATCGGAACCGGACAGCAGCAAGGCGTGTGAAAGTTTAGTAAATTCAGCGGTGACTTCATTTTTTAAATCTCCGATGTCGGAATCAAGTACAAATTTCAAATCATGGTATGCTTGCAGCGGAATGTGTCGGTTTGCCCTCATTTCCTCATCCGTTCCCTTCACCAAAGCATCATAGGAAAGTCTTGCACCCGCTTTACCACGGATGAGTCGGGCTTTTAATAATTGTTCATGAGTCAACGCTTCAGCCGCTTGCAATGCCTCACTCGCGTAACTCATTGCCCGCTCAAGATTCCCTTTTTCCCAAGCCATGTTAGCGAGATTAACATTGTTGGGTTGTGCAGCGGCAATCACTGACACTGAAATAATAATAATGGTGAAAAATATTTTTGAACGCATGGAAATGGATTTTTAAGAAGTAAAGTGATACAATTTCGGATTTTTTTGTTGTTTGCTCATCCGAAAATAAAAATTTAACCGTGATTATGCATTAGGATTAGAAAAATAGTGATAATTTGTTTGAATGGAGGATAAAATGGGTAATTTTTAACAGTAACAACAATCACCAAAATGGTTAATCTCCCTATCGAATATTCGGACAAGCCAGTGACCC
>JBGTCY010000140.1:0-44629 GCA_041748615.1 Chitinophagales bacterium | reverse complement strand
AATTCGACTACTTCGGTATAAAGTCAAATTTTGGGATAAAGAAAGAGATACAGAAGTTTTTGTGGTGCGAAGATTGCGGAATACCTTCTGTTTGAATGTTTCAATATGGTTGCTTATTGTTTAAATTTGGGTAAGTAAAATTTGTCATCAACGATTATGACTACGATTCACAAAGAAGGCTATAAGATTCTTGCGGGGCTGTTTATCACTTTATTGGTAATCAATATTGCCGTTCGTGCGCTCTCCTCCAGTGTTGACCTTGCCGTGATAACGGCTGTCATTTCAGCGGGTTTGTTTTTATTTACCGCTTATTTTTTCAGAAGTCCAAGAAGGTTTATCGAGGCTGATGATAAAATCGTCCTGTCGCCCTGTGACGGAAAAGTAGTGGCAATCGAAGAAGTTTACGAGCCTGAATATTTCCAGGACAATCGCTTGCAGGTTTCGATTTTTATGTCACCCTCCAATGTACACATCAACTGGTCGCCCATCAGCGGATTGGTGAAATACAATAAATATCATCCCGGAAAATATTTAGTTGCCTGGCATCCGAAATCATCCGTAAAAAATGAACGCACTTCTGTAGTGATTGAAGATGATGACGGTTTTGAGGTGTTGGTACGTCAGATTGCCGGGGTGCTGGCAAGGCGCATTGTCAATTACCTGGAAGAAGGTCAGGAAACGGAGCAAGGCAAACAATTCGGGTTCATCAAGTTCGGCTCCCGCATTGACTTATATTTGCCGATAGGCACCAAAATCGAAATCGGTTTAAGACAAAAAGTAAAAGGCGGCAAGTCCGTCATTGCCCGATTAGACTGATTTTTAATTGCAATAATTATTGACTTTATTTTTCAACATCAACTCAAATAAAAAAATTTATGAAAACCTTGTTTGTAATTACCATTCTTCTCAGCGGATTTTTCGCTCATGCACAAACCTCCTCACCCAAGCAGGAAGGCGGTGAACTCAAACGTCAGGAAACACTGAAAAACGATAAGGTGATTCAGGCAGCGCCAACCGTTAAACCCGACCAGCAGGGCAGACAAAATGAAATCAACCGCGAGAATCCGTCAGGCGCTGAAGGAGTCACCCCGCAGAAAAGAGAACAGCCCTCAACAATTGAAAATCAGGAAATGAAAATGCAGCCCGCTCTGCAACTCAGAGAGGGAATAAGGGAGGAGTTGCAAAAAGAAGCGCCAAAAAATTAATCCACTTCCCTGTTTTCATCCGGCATTTCCTGGCAGAGTTCGATGAGTACCCCGTTGGTGGATTTAGGGTGTAAAAAACAAATCAGTTTGTTATCCGCGCCCGGCTTCGGCTGGTCAAGCACGAGGAATCCCAATGATTTTAACCGCTCGATTTCGGTGTAAATATCACTTACCAAAAAGGCAAGATGCTGAATCCCCTCGCCTCTTTTTTCAATGAATTTGCTGATGGCGCTCTTTTCATTTTTTGCAACCAGCAACTCAACTTTGGTTTCTCCGATTTTAAAAAATGAAGTAGTCACATTTTCTGAATCTACATTTTCTGATTTATAAGGCGGCTTGCCGAATAGTTTTTCAAAAACATTGTTGGACGCATCAAGGTCTTTCACGGCAATGCCGATATGTTCAAGTTTTAGCACGAGTGATTGATTTGTTTATTTTTGAAAGAATGATTTTTTATTCGATTGAAAGAAACGATTGATAAATAATGTGAGTAAGAGCAGTCATCCAGAGTTATCGAAGGATGGCATAGGCATTCACCACTCTTCGATAAACTCAGAGTGACACAAGAACGAAAATTTGTTTTTAACTCTAAATCTATTTTTTGATAGTATCATTTTAAAAGTAGTACATCTTGTCCATTTTTAGAACACCGGTTTATCTCGATTATAACGCCACCACCCCGGTTGACCCGGTCGTGCTGGAAACCATGCTGCCCTACTTTTCTGAAAAATTCGGGAATGCCGCCAGCAAAACACATTCGTATGGATGGATAGCCGAAGAAGCAGTTGAACGGGCGCGCAAGCAGGTCGCTGAACTCATTCACTGTGAACCGTCCGAAATTATTTTTACTTCCGGAGCTACTGAAGGTGTGAATCTCGCTTTAAAAGGAATGTTTGAAGCCTACAGCACAAAAGGAAATCACATCATCACGGTGGTTACGGAACATAAAGCCGTTTTGGATGCTTGTAAAAAATTAGAAAAACAAGGTGCTTCAGTTACTTATCTTCCGGTCAACAACGATGGACTGCTCGACTTGCAGGAGTTGGAAGCGTGTATCAATGAAAAAACCATCCTCATTTGTGTCATGGATGCCAACAATGAAATTGGCGTATTGCAACCGGTGAAAGCAATTGCGGAAATCGCACACCGCCACAACCTCATTTTCATGAGCGATGTGACACAGGCAATCGGGAAAATCGAAGTGAATGTCAACGACTTGCAAATAGATTTGATGCCATTGAGCGCACACAAATTTTACGGTCCAAAAGGCGTCGGAGCATTATATGTCAGAAGGCGTGGTCCTCGGGTAACACTGCAATCGCAAATAGACGGGGGCGGACATGAACGCAATCTGCGCTCCGGAACGCTGAATGTGCCCGGTATTGTCGGGCTGGGTAAAGCATGCGAGATAGCGGTAAATGAATTGGAATCAGTCTCTCAAAAAATGAAGCAACTGCGCGACCTGTTAGAGGAAAAAATATTGCAGGAAATTCCGGAGGTCACCATAAATGGCAGCCGCGAATACAGGCTTCCCAATACCTTGAATGTTTCTTTTAAAGGCGTGGAAAGTCAGCAATTGATGAAAGCGCTCATTCATGATGTCGCGCTTGCCAGCGGTTCAGCCTGCACTTCCGCAGTGATGGAACCCTCGTATGTTCTGAAAGCGCTTGGCTTGGATGATAAAAGCGCATACGCTTCCGTGCGCTTCAGCTTGGGAAAACCCACCACGGAAGCCGAAGTGGAATACGCGGTAATGAAATTGAAGGAAAAAGTCGCTTTCATCAGAAAGGAAGATTAAATATTTTCAATCCCTTTATTTATTCATTTATCTTCAACTTCATCATTCATGCGTCAATGTCATTTTCAGATATCCGCATTAAAAACATAAATTTGCCACGTTAGAAAATTCAGCAATCCTTTTAAACATCTACCTAATGAAAAATCTCCTGTTGGCAGCATTGTTTTTTTCCTGCCTTTCCGTTTTCGCGCAAGAAGAAGAGCAAACTGAAAAAAAACCGCGTACTCAAGAAAATGAAGCCAAAGACAGGTTGGTATTGGGTTTCTCCTTTGATAACTGGCTGCATGACGTGGACAGCCTCACCACTAAATGGAATTCATTTGGGTTCCATGCTTATTTCATGTATGACATTCCATTGGGCAAATCCCGTTTCAGCGCGGCACCGGGATTCGGGTTCAGCGGCAGTTGGGTGAAAAATAATTCCGCCCTTGATGACTCCAACGATTCTATCGGCACTTTTTTCACTCCGTTGTCCATTGATTATAAGCGCAACAGCCTGGCGCGGGTTTTCTTTGATGTTCCGGTTGAATTGCGTTACCGCTCCAAGCCGAATCCGAAAAATAAAAGTTTCAAAATGGCAGCCGGTGTGATTGGCGGCATCCAAATGTCAAACCGCACGAGTATTAAGTCAAATGACCCTGCCATTTCACCCTCCGGTGACACAAAAATTTTCAGAACTCACCGTTATGGAGATTTGATGAAATTCAGATTCGGTCCCACTTTCAGAGTGGGTTACGGAGCTTTCAACCTCTTCTTCTACTATTCAGTAACCAATATGTTCGCAAAAGATGAAGGTCCAATCGTCAGACCTTTTTCCGCGGGAATTTCTATTAACGGATTGTAAATCCCGAATTCTAATGGAGGCTGTAAGCCGCATATCCAATGAGTATCTTTGCTCAAAAAAAATTTAATTCATGCTACAAGCCGGATATATCGCGGAAAACAAAGAGGCGGTGATTACCGCGTTGCGGAAGAAAAGATTTAAAGAACTTCACTTAGTAGATGCGGTGGTGGAAATAGACAGCCTCAGACGCAAATTGAAACATCACTTGGACACCACGCTTGCCGAGTCCAATCAAATTGCCAGAGAAGTAGGCGAGCTGTTCAAAGAAGGAAAAAAAGCGGAAGCCGAGCAACTGAAAACGCGTGCTGCCGAACTGAAGGAAACCTCCAAAAACCTGAATGACGAACTCACTCAAGCCGAACTGCAATTACATGAACATTTAGTATTGCTGCCCAACCCGCCTCATGCGTCTGTGCCTGAAGGCGGAAGTCCTGAGCAGAATGAAAAAGTGGCGGAAGGCGGCTCAATTCCAACTTTGTTTCCCGAGGCGGTTCCGCACTGGGATTTGATGGAACGCTACCGTCTGGCTGACCTCGCGCTGGGCGTGAAAATCACGGGCGCGGGATTTCCGGTTTACACCGCAAGGGGCGCAAAGTTGCAACGCGCGTTGATTCAGTTTTTTTTGGATGAAGCGTTGAAAGCCGGATACGAAGAAGTGATTCCACCTTATTTGGTAAATGAAGAAACCGCCTTCGGCACCGGGCAGTTGCCAGACAAGGAAGCTCAGATGTACGAGATGAAAATGGATAAGTATTACCTGATTCCGACAGCCGAAGTACCGGTGACCAATATTTTTCGCGATGTGATTTTAGATGAAAAAGAGTTGCCGGTGAAACGCGCGGCATATTCGCCCTGCTTCCGCAGGGAAGCCGGTTCTTACGGCAAAGACGTGCGCGGGCTGAACCGCGTCCATCAGTTCGACAAGGTGGAAATCGTACAGATTCAGCATCCTGAAAAATCTTATCAAACGCTTGAAGAAATGGCGAAACATGTCCAAGGTTTGCTCACTCAATTAGAATTGCCCTGGCGCATGATGAAACTCTGCGGGGGCGACATGAGCTTTGCGTCCGCTTTGACGTATGATATGGAAGTCTATTCTGCAGCGCAGGAAAAATGGCTTGAAGTAAGTTCGGTTTCCAACTTCGAAACTTTCCAGTCGAACAGGATGAAGCTGCGTTTTCGCGGTAAGGATAACAAAACCCAGTTAGCCCACACCCTCAACGGTAGCGCCCTGGCGCTGCCACGAATTGTGGCAGCATTATTGGAGAACCACCAAACACCCGAAGGCATCCGCATTCCGAAAGTGTTGCAGCCTTACACGGGTTTTGAAATCATCAACTAAATATGCCATTGTTTTTCATCTTCATGCTCGCTTTTTTTCTGCAAAAAACGGAACCCGTCACGGTACAGTCGGTGTCAAAAATGATAAGCGGAAAGTTCGGCTATGACAAGCAACAATCTTTTTTGTTAGTGAATATTGAAAAGCAGGAAATGTATCTTATAAAAAAAGAAGTTATCGAAAAAACTTACCGTATTTCATCCGCAAAAAACGGAACCGGCAACAAATCGGGGAGCGGCAAAACTCCGCTGGGTGTTCACCGCGTTTCGGAAAAATTCGGAGCGGGCGCAACAACCGGAGCGATTTTCGTTGCAAGGCAAAACACCGGTAAAATCGCTGAAATCATCCGCGAGCCGGTGGACGTTCCCGAAGACCATGTCACCTCGCGCATCCTGTGGCTCGAAGGCATGGATCCGGGCGTCAACAAAGGCAAAGGCATTGACTCGAAAGCCCGTTACATCTACATTCACGGCACACCTGAAGAAGGACTGCTCGGCACTCCCGTCTCTCACGGATGCATCCGCCTTTCAAACAATGATGTGATTGAGTTGTTTGATAAAATACAAAAAGGAACGCTGGTGATGATTGCTGAGAAAGTAAGCCGGTAATTTCTTTTTGCAGATTTTACAGTTGGCTTAATCCAACTGCAATAAGTTTAGTTGCACGCTCATTTATCTTTTATGCTTTCACTGATAGCGCTTTCAGCTTTGTTTGTTCTCATCTTCGTGAGCTTCCTGTTTATATTCGCTCAAATCAAAAAGGATAATAGTATTGCCGATATTGGCTGGGGTATCGGTTTTATGCTGATTGCATTATTCACACTTTTTTACTCAGGAAATTTTTCGAATAGACAACTGCTCCTCACTTCTATGATTTTTCTTTGGGGCTTTAGGCTTGCGGTTTATATTTTTCAACGCAATCAGGGAAAAGGCGAAGATTACCGCTACCGTCAATGGCGCGAACAATGGGGGAAACATGCCGTGTGGCGGGCTTTTCTACAAGTTTTTCTTTTGCAAGGCGCAATCATGTTGGTCATCGCGCTGCCGATTGTAGTTGTAAATCATTCTGATTTAAAAGGACTAACCCCGCTTGATTTTTTAGGGTTGGCAGTGTGGCTCATGGGATTTTATTTTGAATCAGTGAGTGATTATCAAATGTCCGTTTTCAAAAAAAACCCTGCTAACAAGGGTAAAATCATTCAGCATGGTTTGTGGAAATATTCGCGCCACCCCAATTATTTCGGAGAGGCGGTGATGTGGTGGGGGATTTTTTTGGTGAGTATTTCCGCTGGTGCATGGTGGCTTTCAATATTCAGCCCGTTGCTCATGACTTTTTTGCTTTTGAAGGTGAGCGGTGTGGCGATGCTTGAAAAAAAATACGAGGGCAATCCTGAGTTTGAAGCTTATGCCCGCAAAACGAACGCGTTTATTCCCTGGAAACCGAAAACCGTGTCATCGGAATAAACCTTGTTCTCAAAATATCATCTCCAGTGTGTGATATTTGATTCAAATATTAGACTTTAGATTTTAGACTTCAGTCGTGCAGTGCACAAGCAGGCATCCGCTCCATGCAATCGCCTCAATGCTTGCGCTAGATAAAGCGAAAAACTTTCGCGGAAAAAATTGAGCATCATACGAAAGAACTCTCCGAAGCCAAACTTCCAATTCCAAGAGCATTCAACTTCCATTAATTTTGTTTGCATGACACGCATCGGAACTGATTTACAATATGCCAAAGAGTTGTTGCAGAAAAATGAATTGGTCGCTATCCCAACTGAAACCGTATACGGATTGGCAGCCAATGGATTGAATGCGGATGCCGTGTTGAAAATCTATGAGGCGAAAAATCGTCCTTCATTCAACCCGCTCATTTTACATACGGACAGTATAGCCAACGCAAAAAAATTAGTGAGTTATTTTTCACCGCTTGCGACACGCTTGGCGGAATCTTTTATGCCCGGTCCACTCACGCTGGTGCTTCCCAAAGCGGCTATCGTCCCGGATATTGTTACCGCAGGATTAGACACGGTGGGTATCCGCATCCCGCGCCATCCGCTGACGCTGCAATTACTTTCAATGCTTGATTTTCCGCTTGCCGCTCCCAGCGCGAACCCTTCCGGCTATGTCAGCGCGACAACTCCCGCGCATGTTGCCGCGCAGTTAGGCAATCAGTTGACATACATCCTTGATGGCGGAATTTGTGAAATTGGTATTGAATCCACGATTGTAAAAGTGGAAGACGACTCGCTGACAATTTTGCGACAAGGCGGAATAGCAATGGAAACCATCGCGCAAGTTGCCGGTAAAAATATCAGGTTGCATCAACCTGCATCCGGTGCTAAGCCGGAATCACCAGGCATGTTGCTGACACATTATGCGCCCAAAACTCCGATGGTAGTAGGAAGTATCGCTGAAAATGCAAAGAAGTATGTCGGTAAAAAAACCGGTGTGTTGTGGTTTCAAACACCAAATGTGAAAGTGGAAGCGGAGCGTGAAATGGTCTTATCCCCTTCGGGAAATCTGCATGAGGCAGCACGTAATTTATTCAGTTATCTCCGGCTGATGGATGCCGCTGAGTTGGAAATTATTCTGGCGGAACCGGCTCCTGACACAGGATTGGGGGTTGCGATTAATGACCGGCTCTGTAGGGCGGGAATCTGAGTTTCTTCTTTTTTTGAAATCGTTTTATTTCTATTCTAAAATCATTCCGTTCACTCCAATAAAAACTACATTTCCATCGTTGTCATGTGCAACAAAAAAACCTTAATCCGGTTTCAATTATCTAACTTTCCACCCGACAATGAGTTTTCTAAACTTTAAATATGTCCCAAAAAATTTCTTTTGTCAATAAAGACAAAACAAAATTCTATGCCGTCCTGAAGCAGCGCGTAGATGATTATTTCACTTCCAACAATCTCTCGCCTCACGCCAATGAAAAGATGATTTTCAAGACAGTGATGATGCTGAGTTTGTATTTCATTCCTTACATCCTGATTCTGACTACCGGAATGCCGTTGTGGCTCATGTGGGTGATGACCGTGGTGATGGGAGTCGGTCTTGCGGGTATCGGGATGAGCGTGATGCACGATGCGAATCATGGCGCTTATTCTTCCAACAGTTTCATCAACACGATTGTCGGTCAGTCGCTCAACTTAGTGGGAGGCGATGCTGAGAACTGGAAAATTCAGCATAATATTCTGCATCATACCTACACTAACATTCACGGGCATGATGATGACATCAACGGCAGGATGAACATGCGTTTTTCTCCCGTTGCCAAACATAACCGCCTGCAGGTTTTTCAACCGTTTTATGTATTGTTTTTTTACGCGCAAATGACTCTATGGTGGGCGACCGGAAAAGATTTCGCTCAGTTTGTCCGCTATAACGAACCCCGTCATCAGCGCATGGGGAAATCCGCGAGACTGAAAAGCATCGCTTATATCATCCTCTGGAAAATTATTTACTTCGGTTACATGGTAGCGCTTCCTTTGCTTGTGTTAAACATCACCTGGTGGCAGTTGCTGATTGGATTTCTGACATTACATTTTGTCGCGGGATTGATTTTGAGCATTGTGTTCCAGTTGGCGCATGTGGTGGAAGGCACTTCCTTCCCCCAGGCGGATGAAAGCGGAAATATTGAAAATGAATGGGCGATTCACCAATTGAAAACGACAGCCGATTTCGCGGAAAATAACAAGCTTCTGACCTTCTATGTTGGCGGGCTGAATTATCAGGTCGTTCATCATTTGTTCCCGAGAGTGTGTCATGTGCATTATCCCCAGATTGCGCCTATCGTCAAACAAACGGCAGATGAGTTTGGAATTCCCTACCTCTACAATCCTTCATTTTTTTCAGCGCTGCGTTCGCATTTCAGGATGCTGACTAAGTTGGGCAATAACAGTTTGAGGCTGGAGCTTAATTAAGTGCAATTCCACCTCTCCTTTTTCAAATCGTTAACTTTATGCCCTCTTAATCGCTAACGATTTTTATGTCCATCCTCTCCCTTCAGAACATCACTAAACATTTTGGTGAAAAAAAAGCGAATGATAACATTTCGCTGGAAGTAAAGGAGCATTCCATCTTCGGATTGCTGGGTCCAAACGGTGCCGGCAAAACCACGCTGATTCGGATTATCACCAGCATTTTTTTTCCTGACTCCGGCAGTATTTTTATCAATGGAGAACCCCTGAACAGGGCGCATCATGAAATTATCGGCTACATGCCCGAAGAACGCGGGTTGTACAAAAAAATGAAAGTGGGCGAGCACCTGATTTACCTGGCGCGGTTGAAAAATCTTTCCAAGAAAGAAGCAAAATCACGTGTCAGTTTCTGGCTGGAAAAATTCAAGATTACAGACTGGTATGAAAAACGGGTGGAAGAACTCTCGAAAGGGATGCAGCAAAAAGTGCAATTCATCGCCACTGTCATCAACGACCCCAAACTGTTGATTCTGGACGAGCCTTTTTCGGGGCTTGACCCCATCAACACCAACCTGCTGAAAGATGAAATCCAGGAATTGAAAAACAAAGGAACCGCCATTATTTTTTCCACCCACCGCATGGAACAGGTCGAAGAAATCTGCGAAGACATCGCCCTCATCAACAATGGAAAAAACATCTTAAACGGACCGGTCAAAGAAATCAAAGACCGCTTTAAGGAAAATATTTTCAGTATCATTTTTTCAGGAGAACTTCCGGCTCAAATCAACGGACAGTTGAATGTGGTGGAACGAAAATTCAATGAGTTGATTATTAAAATTGAAAGCGGACATTCGCCTAATGAAGCCTTGAAATATTGTATTGAAAACAAGATTGAAGTTCATGGATTCAATGAAATTTTGCCAAGCATCAACGAAATTTTTATCAAAGAGGTAGGGAGGTCCAATGAATAAAATCTGGCTCATTATTCAGCGGGAATATCTCACGCGGGTAAAAAAACGCTCGTTTATCGTCACCACTTTGCTGGCGCCCGCTGGGTTCGCGCTGTTTTTCATTACGGTCATTTTACTGTCGGGTTATGGTGAAAGCAAAAAGCGCATCGTGGTGAAAGATGCCAGCGGTTTTTTCAAAAACAAATTTACTGATGACAAGTCTTTGTATTTTTTCTTCAGCGACTCCAGTTTATTGTGGCTGGAAGAAAACTATAAATCACTCAGCTATGATGGCATTTTGGTAATTCCGCCCATCACCGACCTGAATAATCCCCGCAACATCCAGTTTCGTTCCGATAAACAATTAGGCATCAAATCGAAAGATTACATCGAAGGTCAACTCGCCAAAGTGGTGCGGGAGAAAAAAATGGAAGAGGCGAGCATTGATAAGGAAACTTTACGTGACCTTGAAGCCACAAAAGTGAGTCTGACAAATGTTGTTTTCGGAGAAACCGGAGAAAAAGCAGGGGATACACTCATCGCCACTATTTTGGGCTACATCATGGGGTTTGTGATTTACATGGTGTTGTTTGTTTATGGCGCGATGGTGATGAAAGGCGTGATGGAAGAAAAAACCAACCGCATTATTGAAGTGATGGCATCTTCAGTGAAGCCCATTCAACTGATGCTTGGAAAAATCATCGGCATTGGCGCTGTCGGACTAACTCAGTTTATTCTTTGGTTCATCCTCATTGGATTAGTTTATCTTTTGCTGGGACTCGCGTTTGCAGATAAGCTAATGGACATGCAACAGTTAGCCGGTAATCCCGATTTGGCGCGCACGCCCGACCAGTATGAAATCGCGCAGGCGATTCAGGGCTGGGAGAATATTAATTTCTACAGAATCATCTTTTTCTTCCTGTTTTATTTTTTTGGAGGCTACCTCATTTACGGAGCGCTTTATGCCGCTTTGGGTTCCGCCATGAACGATGAGGGCGACTCGCAATCGCTCACGCTCATCGTTTCACTGCCAATTGTCGTTTCCATCTTCATCATGATGTCTGCCATCCAGGAGCCGGACAGCAACCTTGCCATATGGGCTTCCATTTTTCCGCTCACCGCTCCGATTGTGATGCTTGCCCGCATTCCGTTTGAACCTGAAACCTGGCAAATCGCGCTTTCCATGATTTCCGTGGTGGCGGGTTTTATTTTCACGACCTGGTTTGCCGCCAAAATTTACCGCACCGGCATTTTGATGTATGGTAAAAAAATTACTTTAAAAGAATTGGCGCGCTGGGTTTGGCACCCGATGTAAAAATGTTGGCGAAAGTGAAAAAACACACTTAATTTACGTCAACTCAACTCATTACCATGTCCGCACAATACCCGCAGCCAACCGCTCATCGCATATTGATTCCCGAAATATTTCATTCAGACGCAACGGGTGAACCTTTGTCACACTGTGTGCTATGTGAAATGGAAGTTTACCGGTCAGAAAAAAAATATCACATTGAAAAAGCGATTCGATACAACAGGAAATTTGATATGAAAGACACTTTGTTTGAATATGCGATTTGTTCAGCATGTTATGATGGGATGGTGGATACGCTTTCCACGGATTCTTACCTGAAAATGCTGGGCTACTTTTCAGCACATGCCGGGCAGTTCATGAAAGTCAGGACAAAAACGAATGAACAACCCTATGATGTAACTCATCAACTATCCACCTGTTTCATTAAGGATATCAACTATCGCGACTGTGATG
This sequence comes from Chitinophagales bacterium, assembly GCA_041748615.1. Lineage (GTDB taxonomy): Bacteria > Bacteroidota > Bacteroidia > Chitinophagales > CAIOSU01 > JBGTCY01. The sequence continues at coordinate 32,806 of JBGTCY010000140.1, read as the reverse complement.
AGTTTCAGATTTGCTGCCAATGCGAAGGAGCTGACGTTCTGCTTGCCATGCCCCCTTTAATGCTCAGTGATGTCGCGATGTTTGAAATCAATGAACTGCTCTCTCCCGAAACCAAAGAGGAATTAGATCGCTTTCGCGAAAAACTGAACGGCATTCCGCCCGAATGGCGCGAACTTCTGAAAGACCGTAGTCCGCTGTTGGTGTAGATAGAATATTTCATTTCCCCCTTTATTTCATTTCTGTTTTATATTGTAGAAACATTTGGAAACACTCTTCACTCCCGAAGGATTAATCAGTCTCGCCACACTCACCCTCATGGAAATTGTGCTGGGGATTGACAATATTATTTTCATTAGTATCATGGCAAGTAAACTGCCGGAAGCGCAACAATCGCGCGCGCGCATCATCGGGCTGGCGCTGGCATTGGTTTTCAGAATTTTATTGCTACTTGGCATCACCTGGATTATTGGTTTGTCTGAACCCTTGTTTTCTGTATTTGATTATTCTGTCACCGCGCGTGATTTAATCATGATGACGGGAGGCTTGTTTCTGATTGCTAAAAGCACCACCGAAATTCACGAACGCATCGGAAGCAAAGAAACTGAAAAACGGGAATCGGGAAGCACCATCACCCTGCAAGCCGTACTTGTTCAAATCGTGATTTTAGACGCGGTGTTTTCTATTGATTCTATCCTGACTGCGATTGGATTGGTGAAAGAAGTGTCAATCATGATTATTGCCGTTACCATTTCCATCGGTGTGATGATGCTTGCCGCCAACCCGATTGGAAATTTTGTCAATAAAAACCCCACCATCAAAATTCTGGCGCTTGCTTTCCTGCTGCTCATCGGCTTCATGCTGATGGTGGAAGGATTGCCCGATGGACTTGCCATTGAAATGCCCAAAGGATACATCTACTTCGCGATTTTCTTTTCGCTGGTGGTAGAGATGATAAATATCAGAGTAAGGAGCAGGGCGAAGTGAGGGTAAAAAATAATTTAACCGGGCTTTAAAATCTTTAAACTGTCTCTTGTCACTTCACCTGCCCCATCAACTCAAAATAACTCCAACTGCTCCGCTGCCGGATATAATCTGAATGAAGTTCGATGTTCGGGCGTGATGCCAAACTGAACAATCGCTTTCCGGTGCGACATTGTGGGATAGCCTTTGTTTTCATTCCACTTGTAGTAAGGATAATTCTCATGCAGTTTCAGCATATATTCATCGCGGTGGGTTTTCGCCAAAATAGAAGCTGCTGCGATACTCTGATACAACCCATCGCCCTTGATGATGCAGGTATGCGGAATAACGGAATAGGGTTTAAAACGGTTGCCGTCAATCAGCAGCATTTCCGGCTGTTTCTTGAGTTTTTCAATCGCGCGGTGCATGGCGAGAAAGGATGCGTTGAGAATATTAATGTCGTCAATTTCTTTATTATTAACTGAAGCCACCGCCCAGCAAAGGGCTTCTTGCTCAATCAGTTGCCTGAGTTCATTTCTTTGAGAAACTTTCAGGATTTTAGAATCATGCAGTGCATCTCCCTTAAATTTTTTCGGCAGAATCACCGCAGCCGCGAACACCGGTCCAGCGAGGCATCCGCGACCGGCTTCATCGCAGCCGGCTTCGAGCGTGTTGGGGTGGAGGAAAGGGTGAAGCATTATTAAAAAAAATAAAAAAACAATAAACGATATCGAACCGCTAAATTAATTTTTAAACCCCAACTTTAAACTTCCATAAAAACTTCATCCCCTTTTGGAAAACGTCCTCGAAGCAACCCAACTTTCAAAAAACTATCGCAGTGTTAAAGCGTTGCAAAACCTCAGCCTGACGGTGGAATCCGGCAGCATCTTCGGATTGCTCGGTCCGAACGGCAGCGGGAAAACAACTTGTCTCGCTATTTTGCTGGGCGTGGTGAAGCCCGACAGCGGCACTTTTTCCTGGCTCGGTCAGCAACCTTCTCACAGCATCCGCAGGCAACACATTGCAGCCTTGCTCGAAACGCCCAACTTTTATCCCTACCTCAGCGGAGCGCAAAACCTGCGACTGACTGCCCGCATCAAACAGGCGGGCGAAGAAAACATTGACACCGCGTTGCAGACGACCGGCTTGTTCAATCGCAGAAATTCAAAATTCAGTACCTACTCGCTTGGCATGAAGCAAAGGCTTGCCATTGCCGCCACGCTGCTGACGAACCCCGATGTGCTGGTGTTAGACGAGCCGACTAACGGCTTAGACCCGCAGGGCATCGCTGAAATCCGCGAGCTGATTGTCGAAATCGGCAAAAAAGGCAAGACCATCATCCTTGCCAGTCATTTACTTGATGAAGTGGAAAAAGTGTGTACGCATGTTGCGGTGCTGAAGTCGGGCGAGTTGCTCGCATCGGGCAAGGTTGCCGAGGTGACGGGCAGCGACAGCCGCGTGGAGATTGCCGCTGAAAACCTTGATGAACTCGAACGCCATGCCAAAGCCATCATCGGTTTGATTAATTACGAGCGGGAGAAAGACCGGCTGATACTTCAGTTACCCGAACCGGCAGATGCAGCCGCCATCAACCGTTATTTTTTTGAAAAAGGCGTCACGCTCCGCCTGCTCACGGTGAAGCGCAGAAGTTTAGAAAGTCAGTTTTTGGAATTAACCCGCAAATCATGATGCGCCTGCTCAAAATAGAAGCTACAAAACTCATCCCCTACCGCGCGTTTTGGGTATTCTTCGCGCTGCATGTGATTTTTTTGCTACTCATCACCGCCTCCATCGGCAAGTTGGAACAATTTGCCATTCCGGGCGAAACTTACTTTTTCAGTTTCCCGGAGGTGTGGTTTCATCTCACCCTCGTTGCAAGTTATCTCCATCTGCTGCCGGGCATTTTATTCATCATGCTGGTATGCAATGAATTTACGTTTCGCACTTTCCGGCAAAACGTGATTGACGGATTGGGGAGGCATGAAGCAGTGTTGGCGAAATTTCTGGCGGCAGCGGGGTATGCTTTTGTATTCACGTTACTGCTTTTTCTCTATGGTTTTATCCGTGCGTTGATGGGCGGTCACTTTTCCGGCTTCGGAAATGCTTTTGAAAAAGCTCATTACCTTCCGCTGTTTTATCTTCAAATGTGCGGCTCTCTCTCACTGGCGATTTTCCTTGCTTTTTTAATCAAAAAATCAGCGCTCAGTATTATCATTTTTTTAAGTTATAGTTTAATCGTGGAAAGGCTGCTCAAGTGGCAACTGCCCGACCATGTGGAGCAATATCTACCGGTACATGTATTCAATCAATTGGTTGCCCCGCCTGCCAATCCTTTAGAACAAATGATGGAGCTCAACGAAAAAGTAATGCCGCCTGAAATCACAGTTTTGCTCGCTTTAGGATATATCGCGGTGTTTATTTTAGTCAGCCTTCTGGTGGTACAGCGTTCCGACCTTTGATTTTTATCAATGAATTCCCGTTTGTTTTCCTTTATTTTCGTTGAAGAAAAAATTAATTAAATATCCGTCATGAAAGTCAGGCAAATCAGAAAAGACCTTAAGCCGGTGGTGCAATTGAGCAATGGAAAATCTATCGGAGCCGGACAGCCCGTATATATCATCGCTGAAATCGGCATCAACCATAATGGTGATGTGGAAATTGCCAAGCGGCTGATTGACGCTGCCGTTGATGCCGGTTGCGATGCGGTGAAGTTTCAAAAACGCAGACCGGAACTCTGCACCCCAAAAGATCAGTGGTATATCGAGCGTGACACGCCCTGGGGAAGGATGACTTACATTGACTACCGCTTCAAAGTGGAGTTGGGTTTGAAAGAATATGAGGAGATTGCTCGCTATTGCCAGGAAAAAAAGATTGACTGGTTAGCTTCCTGCTGGGACGAGCCGTCTGTGGATTTCATCGAGCAGTTCAATCCGCCTTTTTACAAAGCGGCTTCCGCCACGTTGGTCAATCATGATATTCTGAATAAAATGAAAGCCACAGGCAAACCATTGATGATTTCCACCGGCATGTCCACGATGGATGAAATCATGCAGGCGGTGCAAGCATTGGGAACGGACAACCTGCTGATTGCGCACAGCACTTCTGCTTATCCCTGCAATGTCAGCGAACTGAACCTGCGCATGATTAACACGCTGAAATCGCGTTACCCTTCCGTGCCGATTGGCTACTCCGGTCACGAAACGGGACTGGCAACTACCCTTGCGGCAATCACGCTGGGCGCGAGTTTCATAGAGCGCCACATCACCCTCGACCGTGCGATGTGGGGCACCGACCAGTCGGCTTCCATTGAGCCGGGTGGTTTAAAAAAATTAGTGCGTGACATCCGCGACATCGAACTGGCGCTGGGCGATGGCGTCAAACGTGTTTATGAAAGCGAAAAAGGCGCGTTGAAAAAACTGAGAAATGTGGCGGTGGCGGAGGATATGAAGGCGGAGCAGTTGTAAGTTTTTAACTGAATAGTAAGGATAATGTGAAAAAATTGAAGCGCTCCGGTGTTGTTGGTCTGACATTCACTCGTGGCATCGCTTAGACCAACAAGGGCATAACTTTGTTTTTTGACTAAACGTCTCGCTATTCAACTCAGTACATTTTTCACCTCACCACACTCACCTTCCTCACCAACCTGCCCTTGTCGCCCGTCAGTTCGATGAAGTAAATGCCTTTCGGCAATCCGCCCGTGCCGATGGAGAGGTTTTGCTTTTCGTTAATATCCATAAATAAAACTTCTTTCCCAATGCTGTTGAAGACTTTCAGTGAATTGAAATCCATAGCAGACGGCAATGTGATGTAAAGCAAGTCTTCAGCGGGGTTGGGATAAATTAAAACCGGATTGCCGGATGCGGGTTGCAGGGCGCTTAAGAACAGTTCAATGTCAGTTTCATCATTGCGAATGGCTTTTGCGAATGAAATCCACGGGCTTAATGTTTCCAATTGGAACATATCTTTTCCGGCAATATCGTCAATCAGGATATAGTTAATCGAGGCGAGTAAACCGTATCCCGCGCGGTTGTTTTGGTCAATGCGCGTGATGCCGATGTCCAACTGACCGGTGGAAGAAAATTCCTTGTGTATCGCCATGAGATCAACGCCTCTTGTCCCCGCCCATGAGCCGGACAGGTCAATCGTTGCCGAGCCGGGTTGTAAAACCGAGGCATTATAGGATACAGTAAATGCGACAGCATAAAAATCAGCCACCTGAGCCGCCTGCGTACCGAGATAAACATCCACTGAAACTATGCTTCCGGCAGTGAATGAACCCGAACGTACCTCCGCGTAAAACGGAATACCCGACATGCCCTGTTCGGGACTTTTGAAATGTATCAAGCCGTAGTTATCGAGTATCGGCTGAAAGTCGAACGAATCAATCACGCCATCGCCATTGCAGTCGGTATGTTTGTAATTATTGCCGATGATGGAAAAGTTTTGGCTCCAGTCCTGCATTGGCTGTCCGGACCAGTCGGTGGTAGCATTTGGGCGTACAGCCCCGGTTGTATTGTAAGCGATGCCAATGGGCAATACATCGAGGATGTTGGCGATGCCGTCACTGTTTGCGTCTCCGGGCCACACACAGCCCAGCGATAGTGAATCATCGCAGGTGAGAATGACGGTATCGCATCCGCGCAGCAAATGATTGTCAAACAAATATTGAATCGAATCAATCCGCTGCCGGTAGGGCGTAAAATCGGGACATCCGTTGAAGGGAAGGAAGTGAGTAGTGTAGGCTAAGGTCATTTCAAATACCTGTCCGGGCTGAAAAGTGAAAGGACCATGAGCGCCTACTCCTCTTCGGTCAGCCGGAGGATTATTGCAACTACATTCAGACCACGAAGAGGGAAACTGAAAGTCAGAGGGATTCCCGGGAAACATATAGCGGGTGGGTATATTTCCACCAAAGCCGTTGCATCTATCAGAAGTCATAGGTGTATTATTTCTCCAAAAACCACGCATATAATTATAATATTCATTAGCTGCGGATGGACTACCCATAATCGTAAAATCATTATTGGAATAGGTAAAGGAGGACATATCCTGGTTTAAAAAAGTGACAGATTGAATGGGCGGGTCATTACCATAACCGCGCGTGGAGCAGTCAGGGTCAGTCGGGGTTCCGTTATAGGCATAAAAAGAATTAGATAAAGTATCACAACCTACGAAGTCATTATTAAAACAACCTAAATCAAAATCTATGAATTTTCCAATTAAAACAGAATCATAGCTAACCCCTGATTTATTGATGATTTTATAATTTATAAACAACGTGTTATATAAAATGTCATCGTCCGGGCAGTTATAACCGTAAACTGATATTTGAAATTCCATGCCTAAAATATTTCCTAAGGACTCAGTATGAATTCCGTAAGCATCATTAAAAACATACCACAACATTTCATCGCCCTTAATATCAGGATATTCTCCCAGATGAGGCTCGTAAATGCCATTAGCATTAATATCTATGAAAGGAGCGGCATCATACAGAGCGGTCAATGCTATTCCGTATTTTCCTCTTGCATGAGAATTTCCTTTGCCGGGCCATTCATAAATTGACGGTTGAGGAAAATTGATGATGCCATTATCCTGATAATCGGACAGATGCTGGTCAACCTGTGTTTTACTGACTTTCCAGAGCTTATCCCACGCAATTTTTTGAGGGTGGTCAATGGCGCCATTGTTATCTAATTGTCCGGGCCAATAGTCAGAACCGGATTGACGATAGGTTTGTGCAGCAAGATGTAGCGTACCACCGGGGTCTATTCCCCCTATCCATAATGCCCCTGCAAAAATGGGGGATACAGAGTCATTACCGGGAACAAAAAAACGCGTGTTTTCATAATCCCAAAAGAATGTGCCATAAGCATCAAAATATGAATTTATATTATTAATATTAATTGTTTGAAATCCCGGAGATATTGTATCTCTTTTTACAGGTAAAGGGTTATATCCCGCAGAGTCTGTTTTAATAATTGTTGCTCCGTTAATATTTTGGATGAAGGAGTTGCCGAGAATAAGCAGATGATTATCTGACGTAGTAATCATATCAGCCGGTTCCGTTCTGTCAAAAGGATTTTCGTATAAAAATTTTTTCCAAATCAGGTTTCCTGCTGAATGAAATTTTGATAGTAATATTTTATTATGATTGTTGTAAGGGAAAATTAAGGAAGTGTCTTTTTCGGCAGATACAATATAAAAATAATTAGAATCAAGTTGGGCAATGGCAATAGAGTGAATAGCGTTTGTCCAAATTTCATTGCCCAAAGAATCTGTTCTGAGTATTGTTGTGTTATTACTTATAAAATATCCGCCATCTCTGGCTCTATATAACCTGTCCGGTTTAAAACCCAGTGGTTTGCTCCAAAGAGAATCTCCATAAGCATTTAGCTTTATTAAAGAACCAGGCTGAATGTTTGGCAACTCCGGACTAATCATCACAATCACTCCTCCGTCAGAATTTGCATCTATAGATAAAGGTCTTTGGTTGAGATATTTTCTCCATATAATTTGACCCAACGTATCAATTTTTAAAATAAAATATGACCATGAATTTGGAAACCTTAAATCTGCCGAGTAACCCGCTAAAAAGATGTTTCCATCAATTGCTTCAGCAATGTCTAAAGTGAATGTTGGCAAATTATTCGTGTCCCTGTAAGTATATATCCATTGGGTGTTTCCATCTCTGTCAACTTTAGCATATTTAATATCAGTATCTACAAAATTCACATTATTAACGGTCGTATGAAAAATTGAATTTTCAATATCTCCTGAATAATAAAACCCACCATCTGCTGCTGATGAAATAATCGTATTAGCAGCCGGCTGAGTTTGAAATTTTGAAATTCTTAAAGACAATTGAATTTCCAATATTAAATGACCATTATTATTGATTTTAAAGGCATTATTATACGCATGGTTAAATGCGATATAACCATTATTTACTTCAATAATTTGATTGTCTTTATGATTCCACTCATATGGTGAATTGAAAAATACATGATGCCAGGTTTGACATTGGTTCACTGAAAGATTCAGTAAAATAATCAAGGGGATGAGTAATATTTTATTTTGTTCCATGTTACAATTCTTTAAATTTTACTCTTGTAAATCTATTTATAAAATAATCCTTAAAAAAGTTCATTTTTTCAATTTTGCAAATCAAATTCTCTGCTCCTCTGTTTGCTAAAATTTATTAAATGATTGATTTACAAATAATTAATACAAAATATCCGTGTACTAAATTGACACTTTGCAAAAGTCTATTTTTGCTTTTCAATGTTTGAAAACAAGCTTATCGTTCAACTCTCGCATCTTGATGCGCACGAAATGCAGCGTTTCCGCGATTTCGTTTTTTCGCCTTTTCACAACAAAAACAAAAAATTACAGCAGCTATTCATTTTCATCGAAAAACATTATCCTGATTTCAAGACGGAAACTTTCACCAAAAAGGCGGCATACAAGGCGATGTATGCCGGAAACAAATATGACGACAGCAAGCTGAGAGCGATGACGTCCATGCTTTCGCGACTGCTTGAAGATTTCCTGACGATTGACCGCTTCCGCAATGACGAAACACAATACGACCTCATGCTGCTCGATGCGCTTCAAGACAAAGGCATGGACAAATACTACGGTAGGCAGTTGGAGAAAATGTACGCGCGTCAAGAGCAATCACCTCACCGCGACATCGCTCACCACTTCAACGGGCATCAGATTGAACAGCGCAGCTACAACTTTGCCGTCAGCCGTAAAGCCCCGCATATCGCCCAATCATTGTACCGCGTCATTCACGACCTCGATGCCTATTACATCGCCAGCCGTCTGAAATTCAGTTGCGAACTACTCAACCGCCAAAATATTTTGGGTGAGCCGTTCGACATGAAATCGCTGCAAATCATGCTTGATTTTTTGAAAGAAAACAAAGCGCTGGAAATTCCGGTATTAACAATCTATTTTTTTATTCTGCAAACATTTCTTGAGCCGGAAAACGAAGATCATTTTGACAAACTCCTCAACTTGCTGGAAAGCCATGCCAGGACTTTTCCGCCCGCGGAAAACAAAGTGATGTTCGGCTACGCCATGAATTACTGCATCAAAAAAATAAACTCCGGTAAAAACGGCTATTTGGAAAAAGTGTTCCTGCTCTACGAGTTGCTGATTGAACACGGAGCTATTTTCGAAGGCGCCTTTCTTTCGCAATGGGATTATAAAAATATCGTAACCACCGCCCTGCGGCTCAATAAAACGGAATGGACTGAAAATTTCATTCACGGGTTCAAAGACCGGTTGCACCTTGCCGTGCGCAACAACGCATTCAAATACAACCTCGCCAACCTGAATTATTTCAAAGGCGATTTCGATAAAACCATGCTGCTGCTGCGCGAAGTGGAATTTACGGACATCAGCTACGAGCTGAGTGCAAAATCATTGCTGCTGAAATCTTATTTCGAGTTGAATGAATACGAAGCGTTGTTCAACCATGCCGAAACTTTCAAGCTGTTTCTGAGGCGCAACAAGAAAATATCTGCGTATCAAAAAAACATTTACAAAAACCTGCTCCGCTACATCGTAAAACTTTCGGAGCTGAAATCCATGCAACAGCGCGTACCGGACAGTTTAATCAATGAAATTGAAAACGCCAGTGATATTGCGGATAAAACGTGGCTGCTGAAGAAGACAAAGTGATTTGATAAATAAAAATCACTTTCACCTCAGCCTGGAACCATGAATGAAACGGTAAACGGTAAAAGTGTTTGGGGTTTTCTTAAATGCTACTACCCAGTCGTCAATGTGGAAACAATGATAATGGTAGCGAGCCAATGACCAGTTTCGGCAAATCTGAAAACTGGCATTGGATTGTGCAATTTTTAAAATATAGTCCAGTATCTTATTCGTCCAGCGCTTACCGCTTCCCATAGTATTTTTTGATTCAATCCACTTTGCTGTTTTGTCAATAGAGTTGATAGCTCTTTTTTTGAGAACGATTTTCATTCTCATGATTTTTTCTTTTTCTGCTTGGTATATTTCGTCAGTGATTCCATAAGATATTGCCTTGCTTCGTCCAGAGTAAGAGCTTCATCCTCATCCGGCTCCGCCAGCCATGCTTCCAATTCTTCGGGTGATGGCGGTGGTCCGGGCAATGCCATTTCCTCATCCGTCAGCTTACGGATTTTTTTTCTGCGCTCTTTTTTGATGGCAATGGATTTTTCGGGGGCTTTCAGCTTTTTGATATAATCGTAAGCGTTCTGTCCTTCTTTGGTGGCGGTGTCAAGGGTGATGGTAATTTTCATGTGATTAAAATTAAGCCATGTATTCTTTCAGGTCATCTAATGGTGCATTAAAATCATCCGGGATACTTACTTTTCCTTTCAATGCTCCCGGAATTCTCTTTTTAAGTGATAACGCTTTTTCATCGGTAAGGAAGGTCACAATTACGTTAGTCTTGGACTTTACGGGCGGTTCTTCCATCAGGACGATTTTCCCCTTATCGTAATACCCCTTGATTGTTGTAAGCATAATACATTTTTATTACAAAAATAGTTAAACGCAGTAAATACTTCCCACTGATAGGTGCAGAAACTAAATCACGAATGCCGTCCCTCGACACACGTCCCTCGTCCCTTTTAAAATAAAATGGTACAACCTGCAATATTCATACATCCATCTAAACTCAAGCAAAATATTCTGCAAAGTCCTTTTTATACCATCGGTAAACAGGTTTTCAAACTTGTACTAATTAGCACCTGATGGTATATCCCGATCACAGTTCGTTTTTTAATTTCATTCGGGATAACTTCGTACTCCCATGTTCGATATTCCGGTAGAAGTCATCACCACCATCCTTTTCTTTTCTGGAGCCGCAACAATCATTATTTTGGAGCGGCTGTATCCTTACCGGAAGGGCTTGCAGTTTTTCCGCGATGGGTTTTGGCTCGATTTCGTGTGGTATTCGCTCATTCAGAGCTACCTCCTCAAAATTTTGATTTTCGACCTGATCATCCTGCCGGTGGATGAGCGCTTCAGTCTTTCCCGTCTGCAGCTCATCAGCGACTGGCATATCGGCTGGCAGGTGTTGTTTTTTTTAATCACACACGATTTGTACATCTATTGGTTTCACCGGTTGCAACACACGAACAAAATTTTGTGGCGTACCCATGAAGCGCATCACTCCTGCAAAAACGTGGACTGGTTAGCCGGTTCCCGTTCTCACAGCGTTGAAATATTGATTAACCAAACCATTGAATTCGCTCCGATTATTTTGCTGGGCGCTAATCCGGCTGTCGTGCCGATAAAGGCAATGATTGACGCGGTGTGGGGCATGTACATCCATTCTAACATTGACGTGAAAAGCGGCAAGTGGCAATACGTGATTAACGGACCGGAAATGCACCAATGGCATCACGCGAATGACCGCAGGATATTTTATAAAAACTACTCCACAAAATTCGCTTTCTGGGACTGGATTTTCGGAACCGCTTTTTTGCCCAAAAATGAAAAACCGGGCGAGTATGGATTGTACTATGAATATCCTGAAGATTATTTTTTACAACATGCCTATGCATTCAAGCGGTTTGATTATAAAAAGTTGTATGAAAAACCATTTTTCAACAACCTTTTCAAACTGCGGCAAAATTTAACTTCCGCAGCCGGGGGATTATTTTCAAGAAAACAACCAGCCGTTACCACCGAAGAAACACCCCTCTCAAAAAATTTACAAAAGGAAAGTTTTACGAGAGCATAGATTTTAAGATCAATCCTGAAAATGCTGCTACTGAACTGTTGCTTTGCTAAAGACGAAGCGAAGCAATTTCTTTGGCAAAATGGCAACTGCCCCTCCGTGTTGTAAATTTGTACCTCATCCAAAAATTACCACACACTTGCACTGGCTCTTCCTCATTATCGCCTCTCTGTTTGAAGTCTGCTGGCTGTATTCGCTGAAGTATATTGATTTCAAAAAAATCAAATCCATCGTGTGGAGTAATTTCTTCAACGGCACGGAACAATTCATGCTGCTGGCGCCACTATTAGGCTATATCGCTTTCGGAGTGGGCAACATCATTTTCTTCTCGCTTGCCATGCGGAAAATTCCGCCTTCTACCGCCTTTGCCGTCTGGCTGGGCGTGGCGATGGCATTTGCAAAAGTGATTGACATCACAGTCTTCAAACAACCCTTCTCCATGACACAAATGTTATTCATCCTCCTCATACTGATAGGTGTCGTTGGGTTGAGAGCGAGCGGTTAGGTTAATTTTGAAGAAAGAACCGCTAATCAGAAAAATTTTCCGCATATCACTTTGGCTCCTGCTCTCCCTCGTCATCTTCGTTGGAGCGTTGCTGCTGTTGCTGCAACTGCCCCCTGTGCAGACCTTCATCGCGCAGAAAGTCGTCAATGTGATTTCGGAGAAAACGGGCGTTGCGATTTCCATTGACAAGGTCGCTATCCGGTTTTTGGATAATGTGCAGTTGGAAAATATTTTCATTGAAGATTTGGAAAAAGACACGCTTTTGTTTGCGGGAAAACTGAGGGTGGATATTAATCTGTTTAAATTGTTGAAACAAAAAGTGCTGGTTGAACAAATTTCATTACAAGATGCCGTATTCAATCTCAAACAAAACACAACGGACAGCGCTTTCAACTTTCAGTTTTTGCTCGATGCTTATGTATCAGACGCTCCGCCTAAGGAAAAAGAAGAACAACCTACAGAATGGCAAATCGGCATCGGACGAGTTGATATTCAAAACGTGAGAAGCAATATCGCCCTCGAACCTTCGGGGTTTTATTTGCAGGGCGCAATCGGAAAGTTTTCCGCGACAACAAAAATTTTCGATCTGGAGGCGCAGCAGATTACGTTTGATAAAATTCTGCTGCACCATGCCGGTATCGCCATGCAGATTGAACCCCGTGAACCAAAAAAAGATGATGCTGACACGATTGCCTCCCCGTATATCATCCCCGATGTCGGCTGGATTTTTTCCGCGAATAAAATTGATTTCGAAAACAATTCATTTTCATTGGACAACAACGCGGTGGCGGCAAAAGAAAAAGGCTTTGACCACGCGCGTCTGCACCTGACGGATTTGTCCTTATTGGCGGAGCAGGTTTTTTTCGGCAATAATATCGTTTCCGGTAGTTTTAAAAAAGGCGCGGTAGCCGACCAAAGCGGCTTACAGTTGAAAGAATTAAAAGGCGAAATCCTTATTGATACAGCCGGTTTTGATTTTAAAAATTTATTGGTTGCAACGCAAAACAGTCTGTTGAATGCCGATATTCTTTTACAATTTCCCAGTCTTCAGTCGTTGGCGACTTTGGATGAAAATGTGATGTTGCAAGCCGCATTTAAAAAAAGTCATGTGGCAGCGAGTGAAGTCGCGTTTTTTATTCCGGGAGTGGCGGATGAGTTGCTGAACGATTTGGGAACGGTCACGCTCGATGGTAACATTCACGGCACACCGGCTGACCTCACCGGAGATAAATTTGTTTTTGCAGTTGATGAAAACAACAGGGCAGCGCTCAATTTTCACGCGAAAGGATTACCGGATATTGATGCCGCTTATTTTGTATTGAACATGGAAGAAATTGTGTTCACCGCTGATTTTATTACCAAAATCAGCGGAGCGGAATTGCCCGATGAAGTGAAGCGGTTAGGCGGCATTGCAGTCAGCGGGCAATATCGCGGCACTATCCGCGACATGCTATTTGATGGAACGGTTTCAACAAAACTCGGCAACCTTGCCGCCAACCTGCAGGCAAAATTCAATGATGATTATTCTAATGCGGAATACGATGGCAGCCTTCAACTCAAAAATTTTCAGTTGGGAACTCTGCTGAATGACACCACTATCGGAAAAGTTTCTTTGGAAGCGAATGTTACCGGCAAGGGATTACTCTTGGAAGAAATACAGGCGGACATTCGTGCTACTATCCTGGAAGCCGGATACAGAAACTACACTTACAATGATTTAAAAATTGAAGGTACTGTTGATGGAAAGAAATTCACCGGACAGGCAAAAATGAATGACGAGAATTTAAAATTTGATTTCAACGGCTTGGTCAACCTCGCGGACACCGTTCCTGTTTTTCGTTTCGAAATGGCGTTGGATACCGTCAACCTCGCGGAGTTGAACCTGTTCGCGCAGCCGCTGGGCATCAGCGCGAAAATTGAAGTGGATTTTAAGGGCGCGGATTTGGCGCAGTTTGAAGGTCACGCCACACTCAGCGATATTCATTTGTCGAATGACAGCCTGCATGTGCATCTTGACAGCGTGAAAGCGCTCGCGCAGGTTAGTCAAGCCGGTGGTGCAACGGTAGAACTGTTCGCTCCCTTTATAGAGGCAAAGCTGAGCGGCAATTACAACTTCGCGGAACTGCCGCGCCTGCTCGTAAATTATGTCAGCGAATATTTTCCGCTCGAAAAAGAAGGCGCGATTTCTCTCCTGCCTGCTGCCGTTGCCGGCATGGCGGGTGACAAACGAAAAGTGGCTGACCAACAATTCGAGTTGTTCATTGCCATCAGTCAGCCTTTGGAAGTTTTACAAATGTTTGTCCCCGAAATTGAAAAGTTGGACACCGCGAACATCACGTTCGCTTTCGACAGCAGACAGCAATTGCTGGATTTGAATGTGTTCGTGCCGGAGTTTAAATACGCCAACATCAGCACGGATAGTATCTTGTTTCAAATAAAAGGAGGCGCGGACACCCTGGCTTTATCGCTGACGCTCGACACGATTAATTATGATGACAAAGTGAAAATTCCTTTTGCCTTCCACACGCTTTTTTATGACAGTCAAATTGCATTGGGTTTGAAAATTGACGGAGACACCGTGAGCCGATTAGAAATGAATGGCAACATCACGCACATCGAAAATGAATTGCTCCGTTTCGCTTTCACGGAAAAAATGTTGTTGAATAATGAAGTATGGAACATCGCGGCTGACAACGCGATTGATTTTCGTCCCGATTATTTCACTATTCAGAATGTAAGTTTTCAGCAAGACGAACATATTTTTAAAATTCACAGCCGCAGCACAGAAAAAAACGCGCCTGTTGATATTACATTTAATAATTTTTATTTACAAGAATTTTCAGACCTGCTTGATGTGGAAGAACTCTCCTTCACGGGCGTGATGAACGGGATGCTCACTTATGACCATTCATTCGAACACTTAGCGCTCACCGCTGATTTAAAAGTGGAGGATATTAATGTAAATGAACATCCCGTAGGCATACTCGAACTTCATGCCGGATGGCAGGGAACCGTCATTGACGCCCGTCTCCAGATTTCCGGTCAGGACAATGAATTGCTTATGACCGGAAATCTGAAACCCGAAACCGGAATGCTTTCGCTGAACTTGGATATGCAACGGCTGAACATCGCGGTGGCTGACCCGTTCATGCGCGAGTTTATCAGAAACAGTTCTGGCTACCTCAGCGCGAAAATTGACATCACCGGCAAAATGCTTTCGCCTGACGTGAAGGGACATCTTGCTTTTCATGATGTTTCCACGCATGTCGTTCCAGCGAACAGCCGCTTCACCTTGCCCGACAAAAACCGCATCGAAATTCAGCCCGACAAATTCACGCTCAAAAATTTCGAACTGCTTGATGCCGAAAAAGGCAAGGCGACACTCAATGGCACAATTACCCATCGCTATTTCACCAAGTACGACATGGACTTGTCGCTCAACACCAACGGTTTTCTTTTCATGAACACCACCGAAGACGACAACGAATTTTTGTACGGCAAAATCATCATGGCGCTCAACGCGCGTGTGCGGGGGGCGCCCGAACTGCCAAACGTATCGGGCAGCGCGTCCGCCAAGGAGGGCACGCGCGTTTTCATCCAGCCGCTCACGGGCGAAGAAGCGTTGCGCCAGCATGATTACATCATTTTTCAAAGCCCGCCTTTCGAACGCGGTGACGACACGCTCGCCATTCAAGATTACAAAGTCAATATATCGGGCGTCATCCTCAATCTGTTGTTCGAACTCACGCCACAGGCGGAGATACAGATAATCATTGACCCGCTGACGGGCGACCGCCTCACCGTGAAGGGCGAGGCGAACCTCGTGGTGGATGTGTCGCCTGCGGGAGGCGCGCAAATCACCGGCACTTATACTGTGGAGAGCGGCAACTACACGTTCTCGTATCAAGGCATGATGCGCAGGCAGTTCGATGTACAGAAAGGCAGCCGTATCATTTTCTCAGGCGACCCGCTGCTTGCCGCACTCGACATCACCGCGAGCCACACCGTTGAAGCCACGACTTACGAACTCATTGCTGCGCAGTCCGCCTCGCTCAGCGAAAGCGACATCACGGCATCCAAGCGCAGGATGCCCGTGAGCGTGCTCCTCAAAATCGGGGGACGCATCCTCGAACCCGAAATCAGCTTCGACATCCGACTGCCCGCGCAAACCAATCCCGTTACCGGCATCGCGGCACGTCAGCTTGCGCAAATCCGCGAAAACCCTACCGAGCTGAACAAGCAGGTGTTCGGGCTGCTGCTTTTCCGCAGCTTCATCGCGGAAGATGGCAGCAATCCCGACCTTGCCGCAGCCGGGCAAAACGTAGCGCTCAAGAGCGTCAGCCGTCTCCTCACCAACCAGATGAACGCCCTTGCCGACCGCGCCAAAGGCTTCGAAATCAACTTCGACTTGGATGCCTACAAATCGAAATATGAATTGGACGATGGAAGCGACCTCGTCACGCAGGTGCATCTTGACGTCTCGAAAAAACTCCTCAACGAGCGCCTGCAATTCACCGTGGGCGGCAATGTGCACCTCGAAGCCGGTGACGACCGCGGAGCCTTGTCCAACGTGCTCGGAGACTTCACGGTCGAATACAAACTCACCGAAAGCGGCAGGTACCGCGTCAAAGTTTTCCAAACCGGCAGCTATGACGTCCTCAACCAGGCAAGCCTCTACCGCACCGGAGCCGGCTTGATTTACCGGCATTCATTCAGGAAGCTGCTCAGAAAGGGAGAAAAAATGAAGGAACCGGAGGAAGTGGAGGAGGGGGAGGAGTGAGTATAAAGTTTAATATTCAATGTTTAAAGTTTCTTAAAAACATCTTTCCAACCAACATTAAATATTAGACTTTAAACATTAAACTCATTCTCCGCCCGGAGGTAATGAACTTACATCGCGCAACGCTGAGAGTCAAAGCAAGGCATAGTCGTACGAAGCGAGCGCAACCAACATCTCGGAATAATCCTGAATGCTTGGAGAGCACGATTGTATTTCATTCGTGCATTCGTGGCAACTTTTTTTCAGAATAGAAAGGTGTTCTATCGCATTGCTTCACTTTTTCTTTGGCGCGAGGAAAGCTATCATGCGCTTGCCTTCCAGCAATGGCATTTGCTCGAGTACGCCCACTTCTTTGAGTCGCTCGGCAAATTTCAGCAGCAGTAACTCGCCCCGCTCTTTGAAGAGGATGCCTCTGCCTTTGAACTGGACGAATGCTTTCACTTTAGCGCCTTCCTGCAGGAATTTTTCCGCGTGTTTGGATTTGAATTCAAAGTCGTGGTCATCAGTGTTGGGCGTGAAGCGCACCTCTTTGACGACCGCCTGCTTGGAGGATTTTAGTTTGAGTTCCTTCTGCTTTTTTTTCTGTTCGTAGAGAAATTTCTGGTAGTCAATCACCTTGCAAACCGGTGGGTCAGCGGTGGGCGAAATTTCAACAAGGTCTAATTCCTGCTCCTGCGCGATGCGGATGGCATCACGGGTTTCGTAGATGCCGAGGGTGATATTTTCACCGACAAGCCTCACGCGCGGCACCCTGATTTCTTCATTGATGTTGTGTGGGTTTCTCTTCTTGGTTGGTCTGAAGAATGGTCTTCTTGGTTGTGGTCGCAAATTTTATATTCAGTTTTGTTAAAAAATCAATTGAATGTTTCGAATATTTCCTGCTGCACGGCATCTGTTAATTGCTGTAAACTCCAACTGCCCTTGTCACCCGCTCCATGCCTCCTCACCGAAACGGTTCCGGCTTCCTGTTCTTTTTCTCCCACGATGAGCATGAAGGGAATTTTTTTCATTTCCGCGTCCCTGATTTTTTTCCCGATTTTCTCGTTCCGCTCATCAATGGTCACACGAATATCGCTTTTTTTCAGCAAGTTTGAAACATTTACGGCATAGTCCATGAATTTATCGCTGATGGGCAGGATGCTTGCCTGCACGGGCGCGAGCCACATCGGGAAGTTGCCCGCGCAGTGTTCAATCAAAAATCCGATGAAGCGCTCATGCGTGCCGAGCGGGGCGCGGTGGATGATGATGGGATATTCAGGCTGGTTGTTCGCGTTGGTGTAGGTGAGGTTGAAACGGGGCGCTTGCGCAAAGTCAACCTGGTTGGTCGCGAGTGTGAACTGCCTGCCGATAGCACTCCAGATTTCCACGTCAATCTTGGGTCCGTAGAAGGCGGCTTCATCGGACACTTCCTTGTAGGGAATACCGGATTTAATCAGCACTTCGCGCACCATCTCTTCGGCTTCGAGCCACAGTTCGGGCATGTCCACATATTTCTTTCCCAGCTTGGCGGGGTCGTGGGTGGAAAAACGCATCACATATTTTTCGATTCCGAAAATCTTGAAATATTTGAGATACATGTCGTTTACCGCCCTGAACTCCTGCTCGAACTGGTCACGCCTGCAATAGATGTGCGCGTCATTCATCTGCAATGAGCGGACGCGCATCAACCCGAACAACTCACCCGACTTTTCATAGCGGTAGCAGGTGCCGTATTCCGCCAGCCGCAGGGGAAGTTCCTTGTAGCTTTTGGGGATGGCAGCATAAATTTTGTGATGATGCGGGCAGTTCATCGCTTTGAGATAATATTTGTGCCCGTCAATTTCCATCGGGGGAAACATGCTGTCTTTATAGTATGGCAAATGACCGCTGGTGAGGTATAAATTTTCTTTGGCGATGTGGGGCGTTCTCACGCGGTGATAGCCTGCTTCACGTTCCGTTTTTTTGGCAAGCTCTTCCAACTGCTCAATCAGGAAAGCGCCATTGGGCAGCCAAAGCGGCAAGCCGCTTCCCACGTCATCATCGAATGTGAAAATTTCCAATTCTTTTCCCAGCTTGCGGTGGTCGCGCTTTTTGGCTTCTTCCAGCATTTGAAGATGCGTTTCCAGCAATTCCGGTTTAGGAAAAGTGATGCCGTAAATGCGTGTAAGCTGTTTGCGGTTTTCATCGCCCCGCCAGTATGCGCCCGCGATACTGAGCAGTTTGATGGCTTTGATGGGCGAGGTGTCCGGCAAATGTGGTCCGCGACAAAGGTCCACGAAACTGCCTTGCTGGTAAAACGTAATTTCACCATCCTGCAAATCTTCAAGCAGTTCCAATTTATATTCATCGCCTTTATCCTGAAAATAAGCGATGGCGTCATTTTTTGAAATATCCTTCCGCTGATAGCGGCTGTTTTGTGCCGCCAGTTCTTTCATCTTTTTCTCCAGCGCTTCCAGTTCTTTGTCGGAAATCTGGCGGTCGCCCAAGTCAACATCATAGTAAAACCCGTTTTCAACCGGGGGTCCGATGCCGAATTTTACACCCGGATATAATGCTTCCAGCGCTTCCGCCAGCAAGTGTGCGGAGGAGTGCCAGAAAGCATATTTGCCGCCTTCATCATCCCAGGTGAGCAGCTTCAGTTTTGCGTCTTGCTGCAAAGGGCGCGTGGCATCCCACACATCGCCATTCACTTCCGCAGAGAGCACTTTTTTGGCGAGGCTGTTACTGAGGTTTTTGGCGATGTCGAGCGGGGTGATACCGGGTTCGAAAGTTTTGACCGACCCGTCAGGGAAAGAGATGTTAATCATGAATCAGATGTTTTCCAAGCGTTGCAAACCATCATAGGCGGCTTGATAATTTGGACTCAAATTTAGTGTTTGGCGGTAAAAGTATTTCGCGCCATCCACATCGCCAGCCGCTTCAGCGGTGAGTGCGCGCATAAAGTAGGCGTCAGCGTAAGTGGGCGCTACACTCATCGCCTGCTCAAAACTGCGGGCAGCGCGCTCAAACGAGTCTATCTGAAAATAAATGTAGCCGGTGTTGTAATGCGCTTTTTCATCGCGCGGATTGTCGAGAATCATGTCGCGGTATTTCTCCAGGGCTGAAGCATGGTCACCGGTTTCCTGGTAAAACATAGCGATTGCGTAATGCGCCTCATAACTGGATGGGTCAATCTGCAAGGCATTGTTGAAATAGTCAATCGCCAGTTTGTTTTTCTTTTTTGAAAACAACAATCCCAACTGCATGTAGGCGTTGTAGTGGTCTGGGTTTTGTTCCACCGCAGTTTGAAAATTGGAAATGGATTTGTTGGTGTCGCCAATTTCCTTAAAAATCATTCCTTTTGTAAAATAGGCTTCCGCGTTAAAAGGATTTTGCTGCAACACTTTATCAAGCAGTTGAATGCTTTTTTTGCGGTCATCACGCGAAGGTGTATAGAGATAATAATTCGCAAGGTCGGTCATCATCGGAAGATTGTCCGGTATTTTTTCCAGGGCATTTTCCAGCACGCTGATAGCACGGGTGATTTCCTGTCGGTTGAAATAAATTTTCGCCTGATGCGCGTGATACTTTGCTTTGGTATCATCCAATTTAATTGCATCAAGGATATCCCTGAGCGCATTGTTATAATTTCCTAATTGAAAAAAAACCTGGCTGCGCGTAAATAATAATTCCGGCTGATTGGGATTTTCTGAAAGTTTTTGATTCAATTCCTGCAACAACGGAATTTCATCATACTGTTCGGAAATGATTTCTTCCGCATTGTTTTCACTTTCGTTTTGCTTTTGAAAACAACCGGAAAGAAACAGTAAAATGAAAAAGAAAAAAATTAACCGGCACATCAGGGCGCAAAAATAAGGGATAGCGATGGGTTTTAAGAAAAACGGATGGTTTTGGAGTGAATGTTTTTTTGGTTCACGAAATATTCCCTGTTAAAATGCAGGATGTTTATTCTTAAAACTATCAGGAATTTTGTTGGTTTATTCTGAATCAAAACTGCGGTAGTAACTTAGGTCAGGGCTAAAGCCCTTTGGTGACGTGGTATCCATTAACCCCCCGCTTAAGCCTTGTCTATGCACACATGTAATTTTGACATAATAACACCCCTCGTTCCTTTCCGGAGCACGCCTCATCCCGCCCTTCTCCGGTGGAGAAGGTGTCCGAACTGTTTTCTTTTTCCTGGCAAAAAAAAGGCTGTTTTTCCTGTTAATTTGTAATTAGCTCGGACTCCCCTCTCTTTTGGAGAGGGGGCGGGGGTGAGGCTGAGACGGAGGCGATGCGAAACCCTAGTCTGCCGGATATTCCATAAAGATGTGTGCATAGGCAAGCGCTTAAGCGGGGGGTTAGAACACAACCGTGTTTATAAGGGCTTTAGCCCTGACTTTCGGAAACAGGAATGAACTATTACTGAATGAAGATCATCTTATTTTCTATTAAATCGTTTAAGAGAATGTTTCTGATGGTGTATTTTTTTTGATTTTAAAAAAGATAATGTTTTGATTTAAATTTCAATCAATGATGTCTTGATTCAGGTTACCCCGGGTTAAAAAAAGGTAATCATATAAACCAATTAATTTGCGGCATTCATTTAGCTGTAAATAAAAATCAACAATAGATAAGCAGTTTATAATTGTATGCCGAAACTACTTAGGTTTTCGAATAATGAAATGGTAAAATGTTCGGCATTAACAGAGAGTACGTCTTTTTTCTTCGAAAATTCGACTACTCTCGATATAAAAAAAGCAAGTTCATGAAGGTTTTCAAAATATTTTTATTTACAATCCTTTTTCAACAGGCGTTGATTTTTTCTGCCTACGGAAATTCAGAGCCAATCACGGTTAATGAGGCGATAAAAAAAGGTTTGATTCAAGTAACGGTTACCGGTACCGGAATGCACACCGGACAGTGCGTCAATCTGGAAATCATTAATCTAAAGAGAAAAGAATTGAAAATAAAGATTCAGGCGGGATTGCAATTCAATCCGGTTGACACTTCTTTGCAAAAAATGCTTGTCACACAAGACCGTGTGGTCACCTTACCATCGCGTTCAATCAGGAATGTGAAAGTAAATGCGATGAGCATGCAGGTTAAGAAGGCTGTGCCGGGGACGAATAGTCCGCTTAAAATCGGAAGAGGTTCCACCGGAAACCTGTTGAAATTAGTTGCCTTTCTCAGCCAGAAAAAATATCAGACCGATGCCGCGCAACATGCAATTTGGTGTGTTACTGACAATCTTCAACTGAGTGGTATTTACGACACCGCCAATCCCGCTTTGGCTGAAGAATTAAGGCAACTCGTATCAAAACTGACAGGGAGAAGCCTCCCGTGGTATTACGCGGAGTACAATATTGTGCCGGGGAATCCCGCCACTTACGGACCTCAAAAAATCTTTGCAGACTTGAAGTACCGGCTCAGACAAGATGGCAATACGCTTGTCGGAGTGTTTCATGATTCCGGCAAACTCGTGCATACCATTTTAGACAACCGCATTCAAAAAGCCGGAACATACAACATCAAAATCAGTATTAATACAAAAGAACTGTCCTCCGGGAAATATTTCGTGAGAGTGAAAAGCAGCGGAGTCTTGATTGAAGAGAAAGTAATGGAATTATGGCATGGATTTTAATGTCAATATGTTTTTTTTACTTTGTTTTGTCTGACACAGGATTGATGCGACTGCCTTTTGCGATTGCCTTCTTTTTCCTTATTATTTGGTAACTGTCTTGTCTGATAAGTCGTTGACAAAAAGAATTAAAAATTACTGCACAACAATTTTTCTCACCACATTCTCTCCGTTACCCAACTCTAACCTGATAAAATATAACCCCCTTGAAAACTGTGCTACATTGATTTCAGTTTGAGTGGTTCTCAGGATGTCTTTGCCACTGAGATTCATGACAGTTAGATATGAAATATTCGATGTCATACTGTAAATGTGAATGGTTGATGTAGCGGGATTCGGGTATATTTTAATCTGTGGACTATTTGCAGTTGCTGGTTTATTACCCACCCCCACTGTTCCGGTAATTTTTATTTGCATCTCTATCGTATCACTTGAAGTTCCCGCCCAAACAATAAGTGTAATAGTATATGTACCTGTATCAGAATAAGTATGTATGGGGTGTTGCGAATGGCTGCTGTCGCCATCACCGAAATACCAAACTGCCATGCAGTAATTGACAGTGTGATTTGTAAAGTCAACGGTGAACGCATTTATGGAATAGTTGAAATCAGCCTGGATATTGGGATTGTTGATGTAGCCACAACTGTCAGTTATGCTTGTTGAAAGATTGCAATTGACTGGTAGAGGGAGAGCGGTGGATACTCCAATTCCACTTTCAATACTATCAAACTGCACCGAACAATCTTGAGTTACTGAAAAGTGCCAACCATATCTAAATACGCATCCTGCCAAACAATCACCCCATCTTACAAAAAATGAAAATACTTTATGTAAGCCGTCAGTAGAAAATAGTATTCTATTGCCATCACCAATTGTTGATTCAGGTTCAGCCCAGTAAATTCCATCGTAGGACGCAAGGTGAATGGAAAGCGCTTCTAGATTTATTTTCTTGGTTGTTGATAGCTTTACAGAATTGTCATGTGAATAATATACTATTACACTGTCAAACCCATAAAAAGACAAAAAACTGTCTAATTGAAAATACCCTGTTGATATTTGAAGATTTCTCCAGTAACTTGTCCAACTATATGTGGTGTCTATGTTTATTCTAATGGTATTGGGAAAATGGTATCTAATCCCTATATACTGATGAATACAATAGATATCAAAGACGGAGTCTCTTTCAGGAATGGATGCAGCATTATAAATCGCAGCAAGTCCATCCCATATACTGTCCTGATAATGTTGTGGAATGAGGATAGAATCCTTATAATGTGAATTGATTTGGTAAATTCTTCTCAAAGCGATATAGGGCACCTCATCCTGATAAGCTATATACAGTGCAGGCGGCAGATTGCAACTTGAAGGAACCTGTGCGTTTGTTTGACAAACACCTACAAGTAAATATAATATTATATATTTCGAGCGCATGATTAACGCAAAAAGTTGCAATGAATTCCTTTCGTCCTCCCCTAAAACTCCAAAGTAAAAATCAAACCCGTATTAAAAATAACTCATCCTGCGCGGAGTCAGGTAGGTATCTTTTTTAATGAATTCATACCCGACCATAATTTCATGAGTTCCGGAGGAATAATTGTTCAACTCGCTGAGGGTGATGTCATAAGCGTAGCCGATGCGCACGCCTTTATTAAAAAGATATTCAGTCATCAACACTACGGCATCACCCGTGCGATAGCTGGCGCCAATCCAGAAAGACTCCTTGAAGAGAAACGCGGCATTTAAATCCGCCTGAAATGGAGCATTTTGCACATGCTTGAATAATAACGAAGGTTTGAACTTCACATCTTTGCTGATATCAAACACCACACCGAACGTGTAGAAATAATGTTTCCACTGACGCGCCACCATATCGGTGCCTTCCACGCTCAAATGGTCGCTGAGACTCATGTTGAGAAAATGCGGAATCGAAACGCCCACATAAAATTTGTCCTGCCAGTAATAGTAAATGCCCGCCCCGAAATTCGGGCTGACCACATTGGCTTTGCTGGTCAGAAAAGCCTGGTCGGCAACATCATTCAAAGTGAGGTCTTGCCAGCGTGCGCGGAAGTTATTGAGTGTGACATTCAAACCGAGTGCGAGCCTGCCTTTTTCCTTGATTTTAAAACGATAGGCATAACTGCCCATGACGGTAACGGTATTGAAAATGCTGATTTGGTCATTGACAATCGTCAGTCCCAACCCGATTTTATCATTCAGCAATGGTGCATGACCGGCTGCCACAAAAGTTCTTGGCGCTCCTTGTAATCCGGTCCATTGGTGCCTATACAAAGCGGTGATGGCGGGTCGGTCGCGGCTGCCCGCATACGCGGGATTGATTGCCAGCCCGTTGAACATATACATGCTGTACATCGGGTCCTGCTGCGCCTGTACTGTAAATGTTAGTCCGGTGAAAAGACAAACACTGAATAAAATAAAATATTTATTCAGGCTGTTCAAAATGAGACAACTTGGACTCCCCTCTCTTTCGGAGAGGGGGCGGGGATGAGACTTGTATTTCGTTTCCATGCGCATCTATTTTATCTATGAACAACCACATAACCGGTGTATGTCGTATTCACATCGTCATTGAGTTTCAGGATATAATAATAAGTGCCATCGGGAAGCGGCTCTTCGCTGGCATTGGTGCCGCGCCATTCGTTGGCATAACCTCTGAATTCCCTGATGAGATTTCCCCAGCGATTGAAAATCTTCAATTCATTATTCGGGAAAAATTCTATGCCGGGTATTTCAAAATTGTCATTCACCCCATCTCCGTTGGGCGAGAATCCATTGGGGATGAAAATGTTCGGACGACAGGGTAAAACCGCCACAATCACCATCGCGGTATCGCAAAGTGGCGGCATCTTGTCGTCACAAACTAAGTAATAGAAGGTGTCCACGCCTATCCAACTCGAATTAGGGACATAAGTGATGGTCTGATCGCTGTTCACGCGCACTGTACCGTTCATGGGATAACCAAGGATGGCTGCAACAAAAAGGTTATCGCCATCGGGGTCGAAATCGTTCAGCAACACCGGAATGTCAATGCTTTCGTCAATACAAATGGAAAGGCTGGCAGTATCATCCACCGCAACGGGCGGACGATTGCAGGGCGGTCCGGTAACAAAGAGTGTGTCGGTTCCGATACATCCATTCGCATCTGTCACCGTAATGGCATAACCGCCAATCGCGAGGTTGTCGCGCGTCTGGTCGGTAGTGCTGTCATCCCAGAGATATTCATAAGGCGGAGTGCCGCCCAGAACAATTACCGTAATTGAGCCGTCAGAAAAAGTATCGCAGGTCACCTCCGTGATAATGGAAGCGGATGACAAGTCAAAAGGTGCAGGTTCATTCACAGTGGCAGTTGCCGTACCGGTGCAGCCATTGGCATCCGTAATCGTCACGGAAACCGGACCGGCTGATAAACTCACCGCAACATTTCCTGTATTACCGTTGCTCCAAATAAAAGAGTATGGTGGTGTTCCACCGCTTGCAGTAACCGTTGCTTCGCCATCATTGCCTTCATGACAAGTTACTTGTCTTGTAACCGTGATGTTGCCGGTCAATGGCGCGGGTTCTGTGAGCACAAATTCGTTTTCATAAGCGGAACAGCCAAAACCATCCGCTACCGTCACCGAATAGATGCCAGCGGAAAGATTGCCGATACATTCGGTTGTTTCACCTGTTGACCAGCTATAGAAATGCGGGGGCGGCACACCATCTACAATGGCGCAAATCACCCCGAAGGTATCGCCATAACAAAGCAAACTGTCCGCTACTTCTATGAGTACATCCATCACTGGCGGCTCAATCATGACATAAGTTTCAGAGGCGGTACAGCCATTCGCATCTGTCACCGTCACGGTGAGAATGATGTTGGCATCAATACCGAAAATATCTTTTGTCAGCGCTCCATTTGACCACTGATAAGTATATGGAGCAATGCCTCCGAGCACATCGAGAATGATGTGTCCTTCTGTGGTACAAGTAGGTTGTAAAACATTCGCTGTAATGAGAAGCGAATCCGGTTCTTCAATTACAATGGCAGAGGAAGTATCGGAGCAACCGTTCGCATCGGTCACCGTCAGTTGATACGTTCCCGGTTCCAATCCAGTCAGATTTTGAGTATTACTGTTATTTGACCAGTTAAAAGTGAAAGGTGTGGTGCCGCCTGAAACTTGCACCGTGATGCTGCCATCATCTGCGCCTGAACATTGCACATCATTTTCCTGTACGGATGAAATCGTCAAAGTATCCGGTTCGGTTACTTCATAATCCGCAGTGGCGGTGCAGCCGTTGGCGTCAGTCGCGGTAACGGAATAATTGCCTGCGAGCAGTCCGGTCAAACTGTTTGTGCTGTCGCCTGTATCCCAAGCGAAAGTGTAAGGCGCGGTGCCGCCTGTTGCGGTAACGGTAATCGAACCATTGTCATCGCCATTACACAATGGTTGTGTGATGTCGGGTGAAAGTTGCACTTCATCCGGCTCGTTCACCGTGAAGCAGAACGTGTCGCTCACACAGCCGTTGGCGTCCGTAATCACTACGCAATATTCATCGGCAGTCAGTCCGCTGATGTTTTGCGTAGTCGCGCCATTTGACCATTCAAAAGTGAATGGAGCCGTGCCGCCAGTTACAGTAATATTGATTGCGCCATCACTCTCACCGTTACAAGTGGGCTGAATGATGCTGTCCGCAACAGCGATGATTTCTTCAAATTCTTCTAATTCAATCGTGGTGGTTGCTGAACAGCCGTTGGCGTCCGTAACCGTTACAATATAAGTGCCTTCACTCAATCCGGTGAGGTTCGGTGAAGATGCGCCTGTGCTCCATGTATATGTGTAAGGCGGCAATCCACCGCTTACGGTTACATTGATGGCACCTTCATCACCTTCACAGGCGGGGTTGTCTTTTTCAGCCTCTACTATAATTCCTTCAGGTGTTAAAATTTCAATTGTTGAAATGGAAATACATTCGTTGGCATCTTCAACGGTAACGCTGTAAACGCCCGCGCTTAATCCGGTTACACCCGATGTCGTTGCGCCTGTTGACCACAAATAAGAGAAAGGCGCGGTTCCGGAAACATTATTAATCTGTGCCGTTCCGAAATCATTCACACAGGAAATATCGGTTTTCGTCAACGTAAATTGCGGACCGCCTGCGTCATTGATGAACGTAACTCCTGTTTCTTCGCACCCGTTGGCGTCTGTTACCGTCACCGTGTAAAGTCCAGCGCTCAATCCGATTGCCTGCGCGGTAGTTTGTCCGTTGCTCCACAAATAAGTGAATGGACCCGTACCGCCTGCAACATTCACTTCGGCTGAGCCGTCCGCTTCACCGCAGGTCCCGTTAGTATTATTAAAAGTCAACGTCAGTCCGCTTTCTTCCAGAATTTCAAACGAGCGCACCGCGATGCAGCTATCGGCATCGGTAACAATCACGAAATAAATTCCGGCAGCCAGCCCGCTGATGTTTTGAGTAGTTTCTCCATTGCTCCATTCGAAAGTATAAGGAGCCGTGCCGCCAGTCACCGTGATATCTATCGCGCCTGTGTTGCCGCCTCCGCAAACCGTGTTCACGATATTGGTTGCTGAAATTTCAATATCTGAAATATTGCTGACATCGGCATTGATGACTGCGGAACATCCATTGGCGTCTGTTACCGTTACGGTGTAAACACCTGCGCTAATGCCGTCAATCGTTTCCGTGTTGCCGCCATTCGACCAGGCGAAAGTGAAAGGAGCGGTACCGCCACTCACGGATACTGTTGCCGAGCCGTTGCTCTCTCCACAATCCGGTTGCGTGATGCCCACGGAAAGTACCAATACATTTTCAATCGCAATTGTATAAGTCGCGTTTGCTTCGCAGCCGCTGCTGTCGGTAACATACACCGTGTAAAATCCGGGTGCGAGGTTGGAAATATCTTCAGTAGTTGCGCCATTCGACCAATAAAAAATGAAAGGAGCCGTGCCGCCTGATACTGTAATATCAATCGCACCATCACTTCCGTCTAAGCAAGTTACGTTGGTAATGGCTGCAGAAATTTCAATAGGCGGAGCATCCGGTACAGTAAAGCAAAACGTGTCGCTCACGCAGCCGCTCGCGTCAGTTGCCACCGCACAATATTCCCCGGCTGTCAGTCCGGTAAGCGTAAATGTAGTATCGCCCGTTGACCACAAAATCGTGTAAGGCGCTTCGCCTCCCGAAACCGTTACCGTCAGTTCACCGTTAGCCGCGCCTTCGCAGGTCGGGGGTGTGATGTCGGTAGCCGTAATCGTGATTTCATCCGGTTCTTCAAGTACAATCGTCATAATCACCGCGCAGCCGTTTCTGTCCAAAACGGCAACGGTGTAAGTGCCGGCTTCAATGCCGGTAAGATTTTGTGTAGTATCGCCCGTTGACCAGACGAAGGAGAAAGGCGCTAAACCTTGCGTTACCGTCAGGAAAATCGCGCCATCGTCAAAGCCGTTGCAAGAAGGCTCTTCACGGTCAGCTTCTACAATTAATCCTTCAGGCAGTTCGAGTTCCACCTCTGCGGAAACAGCACAGCCGTTGGCGTCCGTCACCGTTACAATAAAAGTGCCGCTCGTCAGCCCGCTGATTGTTGCAGTGTTAGCGCCATTTGACCAGGCATACGTATAAGGCGGAGTGCCGCCAAACGGAATGACGTTGATGCTGCCGTTGCCGCCTCCGCAGGTTTCGTTTACTGCGAAAATCGTTACACTCGGAGCGTCCGCATCATTCACGGTTGCAATCGCGGTGGAGGAACAGCCGTTGGCGTCCGTTACGGTTATTTGATAAGTGCCTTGCGGCAAATTGGAAATCGTGTTTGTGGTTTCACCGGTTGACCAGTTGAACGAATAAGGTGCAGTGCCGCCTGCTGCGGAAGCTGTTGCCGTACCCGTGAAGCCGATACATTCTGAAGGCGTAGTGGAAATTGAAATGACGATGCCGCTTTCTTCTTCAACCGAAATCTCTAAAAATGCAGAACAGCCATCCGCATCGGTAACGGTTACTCTGTATGTTCCCGCAGTAAGCCCGCTGATATTCGGAGTAGTTGCGCCATTGCTCCATGCGTAAGTATAAGGAGCTGTTCCGCCCGCGACTGTCAAATCAATCGCGCCAGTGTTGCCGCCTCCGCAAGTGGTGTTGGTGACATTGGCTTGAATGGTAATGTCGCTGATGTTGTGCAAAATCGCGGTGGCGGTTTGCGTACAACCGTTATCGTCTGTAACCGTTACATCATAATAATCTGCAACCAAACCTGTCAATGAAGCTGTGGAACCGCCATTGCTCCAGGCAAAAGAATAAGGCGAAGTTCCTCCGCTCGCGTAGGCGAAAATCGCTCCGTCCGCTGCTCCGCAATGCGCATTGACAATGCCAAGCGAAATAATAATTCTGGATAGTGGCAAGATGGAATAAGTCGCGCTCGCGCGGCAGCCGTTGGCGTCTTCAACCAGTACGGAATACAATCCTTCCGGCAGGTTGCTCAAATCTTCGGTGGTTGCTCCGTTTGACCAAATAATTGTGAAAGGCGCAGTACCGCCTGAAATCGTCAAATCAATCGCGCCATCGAAAGCGAACTCGCAACTCAAAGGCGTGATATCCGCAGACAACTCCAGCGGGGGCGCGTCAATGATTTCAAAACAAAACTCTTCGCTCTCGCATCCGAGCGCATCGGTAATTGTTACGCAATATTCGCCCGCTGTCAATCCTGTCAGGTTTTGGGTGGTAGCGCCATTGTTCCAGATAAAAGCATAAGGCGGAGTGCCGCCCGTAACCGTCAGATTGATTTCGCCTTCATTCAAGCCGCTGCACAATACTTCCTCAATGTCGGCAGTAGCCTGGATGCTGTCCGGCTCGTTAATCGTGAAGGCGCGCGTAGCGGTGCAACTGTTGACGTCCGTTACCGTCACCGTATAATTTCCGGCAGGTTGGTCTAATAAATCTTTCGCGTTAGAGCCGGTTGACCAGAGATAAGTTTTCGTTCCCGTGCCGCCCGTCACCGTCAAAATCACGGAGCCGTCACTGCCGCCCGGACAGGTTACATCATTAACAACATCATTAATATTGATGGCAGGTGGTTCGGCAATCAGATAAAAAATTCCGCCCCTGCATCCTTTCGCATCCTCTACGGACATTCTGTAAATTCCCGCTGAAAGTCCGGTAATCAGATTTGAAGCGCCAAGCGTGTCTCCCGTGACGGGGTTCGTCCATAGATAAGTATAGGGAGGAGTGCCGCCAATCAGGCTAAAATTCAAAGAGCCGTTGCTGCCGCCAAAGCAAGTCACGTTTTGTAAAATCACATTGTAAATGAAGGCACCGGGTTGTGTCACTGTCAATCCGCTGAGACTGCCCTGGCAACCCAGTGCGTCAGTCACTGTCACACTGTAAGTTCCGGCAGTAAGATTATTTAATTGGGCGTCAGCGCTGCCGTTTGACCATAGGTAAGAGAAAGGAGCTGTG
Organism: Chitinophagales bacterium; assembly: GCA_041748615.1. Lineage (GTDB taxonomy): Bacteria > Bacteroidota > Bacteroidia > Chitinophagales > CAIOSU01 > JBGTCY01. The sequence goes on along the minus strand of JBGTCY010000140.1, from coordinate 1,752 downwards.
CCGTTCGTGATGGACAGCGTGATTGTTCCATCACTCCCCGAATGACAACTGGCATTCGTCACACTCGCGTTCAAACTCACCAAATTTCCCGGAGGACACTGTGCCTGCGCACTTCCGACAAGAAGTGACAGGTACATCAACAACAGCACTACGAAGTGTTTCATTTTCAAAATTTATAATGAAGAAATAGACTTTTTCGGATACCCAAAATGCCTTTTATCAATTAGCAAAACATTGTGAGCGGAGCAGGACGGTGAGCGCTTTCGATGCAAAATAAGGAGAAACTATCTAAAATGCAATTTTGATTTGTGATTTTTTGAAAATTTAATGGCGCTTGCGCTGTACGTCTGTATCTTGCTTTGATTTGTAGCGTTGCGCGATGTGAGTTCTTTACCTCCGCGGAAGGAGGAGGATTTTCAGGGTTTAGGGTTTTCCCTTCTTATTCGCTTTAACTGAATCCCAAAAACCATTCAATTAACCGAACTGAAAATTCAAACACAAAAAGCAAATCACAAATAAATTCCAATAAAAAAAGAAAACTTCAAACTCATGTAACAGTGTGTCTGAATTGATTTGTATTTTGATTTTTAAGAATTGAACATTATTTGTTTTTTGTGAATTGTTTTTTGGTGCTTAAAAAATGTAAGCGCCTAATAACCGAAGTACATGATGACAAAACATCCTTTTCCCAAAAGGAAGAAGCCGCCAATTGTCGAATGAACAAAAGGCGGCTTCAGGAGGAATTTTTTCAGGAGGTGTTCCTGAGTTTTTTTTATCAGAAGTAGCTCATTCTTCTGGGAGAGAGGTAAGTGTCTTTGCCTTTGAATTCGATACCAATCATGATTTCATGGCTGCCTGAAGAGTAGTTGTTCAGTTCGGTTGTGGTGATGTCATAAGCGTAGCCGATTCTCAAGCCGTTGTTGAAGGTGAACTCGGTCATCAGGGAAATCGCGTCACCGGTTCTGTAGCTTGCGCCAATCCACCAGGTTTCTTTGAAGAGGAAAGCCGCGTTCAGGTCAGCCTGGAAAGGCGCGTTTTTCACATATTTCAACAGGGTGGAAGGTTTGAACTTCACGTTTTCACCGAGGTTGAAAACAACGCCCATCGTGTAGAAGTAATGTTTCCACTGACGTGCGTTCATGTTCGTGCCTTCGGATTTGATGTTTTCAGTGAGGCTCATGTTGAGGAAGTGGGGAACAGAAAGACCGGCATAAAAACGGTCGCTGTAGTAGTAGATGCCAGCGCCCATGTTCGGGCTGAGGACGCTGTTGCGGGTGCCGGTGAAGGCGATGTCATTGGCGTTGGTGAGGTTCAAATCCTGCCATTTTGCGCGGAAGTTGTTCAAGGTAACGCTCATGCCGAGAGCAAGTTTGCTCTTTTCGTTGATTTTGATGCGGTAAGCGTAGCTGCCGGTTAAAGAAATGGTGTTGAAGATGCTGATGTTGTCGCTCACTAAAGACAAGCCGAGACCCATTTTGTCATTTGCCAAAGGAGCATGACCGGAGAGAACCGCTGTTCTGGGAGCGCCTTCCAAACCTGTCCACTGATGACGGTAAAGGGCGGTGACCGCTGCTCTGTCGCGACTGCCTGCATAAGCCGGATTGATTGCCATCCCGTTGAACATGTACATGGAGTACATCGGGTCTTGTTGGGCGTTTGCCGCTGTGAAAGCGACCGATAATGCTGCGAGTAAAATTCCTTTTAAAGTTCTCATATCCCCTCCTGTTCTTTCCTGCTGAAATAGCTCAGCGT
>JBGTCY010000139.1:0-8072 GCA_041748615.1 Chitinophagales bacterium | reverse complement strand
GGCGATATTCATTTCTCAAATTTCAATGAGCGGTATGAATTTTTAAAAGAAAAACATTTCCGTCTGCTGGAAATGTTTGGCTACTCGTTGGACATCGCGGAAATGGAAAATCAATGGCATGAAGGCATCGAATTGTTAAGGACATTGCGCAACGCGAATGTCGAATACTTGTTGCATGACGAGTTGAAAAAAGGCGGAGACATTCTCGCGGAAGGCGCGCAGGGCGTCATGCTCGATATTGATTTCGGAACCTATCCTTTTGTCACCTCATCCAACACGATTACCGCTTCCGCCTGCAAAGGATTAGGGATTCCACCCACGGTTATCCGCGAAGTCATCGGAATCACCAAAGCATATTGCACGCGCGTGGGTGGCGGACCGTTTCCCACGGAATTGAATGACGCCACCGGTGAGCGCATCCGTCAATTGGGCAGTGAGTTTGGCGCCACTACCGGCAGGCCGAGACGTTGCGGTTGGATTGACCTTCCCGCGCTCAAATACGCATCCATTCTCAACGGGCTTACGCAAATCGTTGTCACCAAAGCGGATGTGTTGAATGATTTTGATGAAGTAAAAGTCTGCACGCACTACCAGGTTGATGAAAAAGTCACAACCGAACTGCCTTTTGACCTCTGCCAAACGGCTGTAAAACCCGTCTATAAATCTCTGCCCGGCTGGCAGCGTCCGATTGACCAGGTGAGTACATTTGATGAACTGCCTGTTCAGTTACATCAGTTGATTGAAACTGTGGAAGATTTTTTGTCCGTTCCCGTCACGATTATTTCCAGCGGTCCGCACCGGCATCAGTTGATATTAAAAAAGCAACCGGTGGGAGTGTAGTTTTTAAAATTATATGGAAAAAAATCGTAAAAATAATTTCGATGTTTCAATTTCCTTTTTGCTAAGTTTATATAAACCATTGTTAGATGAGTGAAGATAAATTAGTCAATCCAATCATTGACCTCCATGAGGAGTTAAAAAAGATGAGGAAAGAAAATAATGAACGGTTAGAGCGGTTAGAAAAACAAATGGTTCATTCTAATGATAAACTTGAAAAAGTAGAACGTCAACTTATAATGAATAATAAATCAACTTCTGAGTTAAGGTTAAGTTTTATGAAATTAGCTGAAAGAGATTCAACGATGACAGACTATGGCAGAAGAATCAGAAAACTTGAATCCATTTTGCTAAAAAAATGATGATTCAGCTTTTGATTTTAAAATTTATTTAACCCTATGAAATCGTTCTATTTCCCTTCCTCAATTTAAATGCCCCGAAAGTCTTTTTCACTCCCTTTTGAAAGCTCAGATGGATTTAAAAAATCAGTATTGATTTGGGCTGACAAAAACTATTCAACTGTTTGTTTTTTTGATAATAACCACTACGCAGATTACAGCGAGCAACAGTATGAAGGATTGTTCGCGTTCGGAATCAAAGAAAAAATCAGTTTTAATGCAGGAAACGCCTTTCATGCGCTGAAAACATTTTATACAGCGAAAAACGATTGGTTGTTTGGCTATTTTGGATATGATTTAAAAAACGAAACTGAAGCGCTTGATTCAAAAAATCATGACGGACTTGACTTGCCGGACTTGTTTTTTTTTCAACCCGAAATCGTTGTTGAGATTTTTGAAAAAAAAGCGGTTTTTCATTTTTTCGAAAGTGACATCAACATCAATCAATTACTTATTTCAATTTCCGAATCAGTCGGTCAGTTAAGCGATTTCAATACATCAAAAAGTGTGAAGCTGATTCCGCGCATCTCTAAATCAGAATACATTCAAACTGTGAACAAAATTCATCAACACATTGCAAGGGGTGATGTGTATGAAATGAATTTCTGTCAGGAGTTTTTTTCCGAAAATCACCTCATCGAACCGTTGTCTGTTTTTCAGCGGCTGAATGAAATTTCAAAAGCTCCGTTTACCTGTTATTTTAAAAATGATGTTCACTATCTGCTCAGCGCCAGTCCGGAGCGTTTTCTCCAAAAAAAAGGCGACAAACTGACTTCCATGCCGATAAAGGGAACTGCGCGCAGAGGCGCAACACCGGAAGAAGACAAAAACATCCGGGAAAGTTTGTTCAGAAACCAAAAGGAGCGCTCTGAAAATGTGATGATCGTGGATTTGGTCAGAAATGATTTGTCGCGCAGTTGTTGGGCAGGAACAGTACAAACTGAGGAACTTTTCGGAGTGAAGACATTCGAGCAGGTGCATCAATTGGTTTCTACCGTCAGCGGAATGTTGCATCCTGAAGTTCATTTTGTGGATGCGATTAAAAATGCTTTTCCGATGGGTTCAATGACAGGCGCTCCGAAGGTGCGGGCAATGCAACTCATCGAGCAATATGAAAAATCAAAACGAGGACTCTATTCAGGCGCAATCGGATATCTCACACCATCCGGTGATTTTGATTTCAACGTGGTTATCCGTTCGTTAATCTACAACCGCCAGCGACTGTATCTTTCATTGCATGTCGGCAGCGCGATTGTGTTTGATTCGGTTCCTGAAAAGGAATATGAAGAATGCCTTTTGAAAGCGAAAGCGTTAATGAATGTTTTGAGCCGGGTGAATCATTCACTCACCTGAAGTCAAAATCAAGTTGATGTGAATGCCGAAAAAGCATTGAGCAATTTTCACTTCACTCTGAAAATCCAAACCACCGTCATATAACCAGGATAGGCCTCTAAGCCACGATTAGCGATTTCAAGTTTAGAGTTTCACGTCATTATCTCCCGTATTCCATGTTTGGGTATAATAGTTTCCACCAAGTAGAACAGTCGCTTCTGCATCATTTATCATCGAACTACAACAAATTGATGATGAGTTAAATGTTGACCATTTTGAATCATCATAAAATAGATTCCGTCTTTCAACTGTGAAATATCCAATTGATATTTTCCCGGTGATGATTGAATTGTAAATTCTGAAATTTTCTTTCCAAACAAATCATAAATCCTCAATTCGATTTTTTCATTTAAAAAATTCTTCCATTCCAAAGTCAAAATATCAGAGGCGGGATTGGGATAAATTTTAAACTCCGGTTTTTTTATTTCATTGGTTGAAGATGATGTTATGATGATTTCTTTACATTCATAGTTTTCCGTTGATTGACCTGACTGGTATCCGACCGTGAACTCGTGATAAATCTCCGCGCCAAAGTCCGGCTCAAAAGTGATGTGCGCACCGGATACGCCATAACGCATGAAACGAACATAACCGCTTCCCACCTGGTTGCGGTTAAACCACCAGTTCACCCCGTCATGACCGCTGTCTGTCAAATGAAAAGTATAACATCCCGGCTGCAAGCTGAAGGTGTCTCGATAGATGATATTATTCGCGAAACCACTGCCGCTGTACAAAATACTGTCACGGTCATTGGTGAGTGTCCAGGAGTTTTCTTGCGCGGCATTATTGGTTTTGAACATCAGGAAAAAAATATCCGGATACATTGGTGGAATTACAAATGAACTCCGGGCAGTATTATTGTAGGCATACTCATCTTCTTTATCATTCGGAAAACTCACTGTGGCATAAAACTTCGGGTTCGTTGGATTCAATCCGTTCCAGTTGAAACGCGGCAACTCCACTATCGCTGATTCAAGAAATTTCAGTTCACCTTCCCAAAGAAAGTAACACGGCTCGCCACCCTCAACACCATACGTAATCAGCAGGCTCGTCAATGTTTCCGCTCCCGTGTTTTTGATTTTCACCTGCGGACGATTGCAAACCGGATTTTTTCTGAGATGATAATCCGCTTTTGTCGGAGCGATGATTTCTTCAATGGCTGCATCCACCAAAAAATTTGGTTCGCCATAGGAAATGAGTTGCACCTCCAGGATGTAATTTCCATGCGCATCATATTCCGCGTCATAATCAATCAGCACGTTGCCTCCGGAAGTAACATAAGGCGTCAGTTCCCAATCGTATTCGCGCACAATGTCACCGGGACACCAGCCGGCACGGTCAATCAGCCAGGTGCCGCCCTGCGGATACAGCGGGTTATACGCGCATTCATCCCAAAGCATCCATTCGAAACGATTAATTCCGTCAACGCTCAAACTGTGCATTTTCGGACAAAACTCCGCGCAGTTCGTAGGGTTGTCCCAGCCGTGTCCTGATGTGCGTGTTTTAATCCGGTAAGCGCTGGCGGATGGGTCTAATGAAACGGTTTTAGCGGTTACGGTCGCGTCAAAGGTGCTCAATGCAAAATCCCCGCTCCACAGATTTTCTACTTTCAAAACATCCCGCGGTGGCGTACCTTCAATCATCACAAATTTCAGGTCGAGCAGTTCCTGCCAGTTTCCCGCGGTAATTCGCACCGTGTCCGTCAAAAGCGGACGATAATCCGACACATCAAAAATCCAGGTGAATCCCGCGCCTAAATCCAGCCCGATGCCATAAGGTGTGATATACCTGCCAATTTCAAAGCGCTCACCGGTACCGGGTTTAAAGAGATAAGTATAAGTGAGATAATCCCATTCACCACAGGCAGGGTTTTGAGCGGGATTGCATTTGAGGGTGTAATACATGTAGATTTTTTCAAAACGCACGGAAGCATCCGGAAAAACAACCAGCGTGTCCTGAGCGGAACCATACATCATGGCTTGAATCAAAATCGTATCGCCAGTTGCCGCTTTTGAAGAATGAAGCAATGAAAAAATATTTAAAAGAAAAAGGGAAGTGAAACGAAAGAAATTCATGCAAGAATAATTTTGCATAAATGTAGAAAATCTTTCCCGGATGCGCGGAAAAATTTATTTGAGGGATGAAATAAAAAAAGTTTTTTTGCCTGATGGATGAATAAAATGGCGCTTGCTTCGTACGTCTATGCCTTGCTTTGATTAGTAGCGTACCGCGATTGTGTTGTCTTACCTCTGAGGAAGGAAGGGAGTTTAATGTTCAAAGTCTAAAGTTTAAAGTTGAGAGATTGCCGGACTCGTTCCACTCCCATTCGCATCAAATATCATTCACATTCTTTACATTTACATTCATTTTCTAACAACAAAAAAATAAAAATTATGGCAGTCAAACCAATTCCTGACGGTTATCATTCCGTTACACCTTACATCTTAGTAAAAGAAACAATAAAAGTGATTGACTTTTTAAAGCAGGCTTTTAATGCAACGGAAAACTACCGGATGAACGCGCCTGACGGCACCATCATGCATGCTGAAATCCGCATCGGAAATTCAAATATCATGCTGGCTCAGGCAAGTGAAAAATGGTCACCGATGCCTTCCATGCTTTATTTGTATGTGGAGGATGTGGACAGTGTTTACAAAAAAGCCATTGAAGCGGGCGGCACTTCCCTGCGCGAACCCACCAATGAATTTTATGGCGACCGTTCTTCGGGTGTGATGGACGCGGGCGGAAATCAATGGTGGATTGCCACGCACATTGAAGATGTTTCGGAAGTGGAAATGAAAAAGCGCCAGGAAAAGTGGATGCAGGAAATGGCGCAATCATGAGATTCAACACACATGAAAGAAATTCCCCTGCATGATTTACAGCCGGTGCGCCCGGCAATGGAATTTGAAATTTCTTTATGGAAAAAGAAAAAGTCAAAATATGATTTTTCGCTCCCGCATCGTCACAATTATTATGAGCTGTTGATTTTCCTGAAAGACGGTGGTAAACATGAAATTGATTTTACGGAATATCCGATTCGTTCCGGTTCACTGCATTTTGTCGCGCCAGGTCAGGTGCATGTAGTCGCGCGTTCTGTCGGCAGCGAAGGTTTCAGTATTTTGTTTTCTGACGTATTTGCGGGAGGAAATTTTAATTTGAATGAATTTCGGTTTTTCAGAAAAGACGCATGTCCTGTTTTGAATTTAGCCGGGAAAGATTTCACCATCCTGAAAATTTTGACCGAGGAATTGAAGCATGAATTTTTTTCTCAGCAATCGAACAAACGGGAAATGCTGCAATTGCAGTTAAAAATGCTCTTGATTCATTGTCAGCGGTTTTATGAAAAAAATCAATTTGTTGTTTCAAAAAAATTACCGGTAAAAAATGCGATGGCGGTTCAGTTGGAAAATTTGATTGAAAATAATTTTCACTTGCACTGGCGTGCCGGTGAATATGCGCGGCAATTGCATACAACCATTGCTCAACTGAATTCATTTTGCAGGCTGCATTTTTCAAAAAGCACGGAACAATTAATTCAAACGAGGATTTTACTTGAAATCAAACGGAAGCTGGTGTATTCAGAAAAAACGGTCAAAGAGATTTGTTATGAACTGAATTTTGACGACCCCGCCTATTTCAACCGATTTTTTAAAAAACATACAGGGATAACTCCTTTGGAATACCGGAAATCAGTCCGGCAATAATTTGTGCAATTCATTTTCGTATTCGTCCTATCACAATGAGGGATCAGCAAACTACTTTAGCAGCATAAAATTTACAACGATGAAACACCTCACGATTTTTTCCCTGTTCATTGCCATCACAGTGACAGGTCATGCGCAACAACATTTGTTAAACGGAAATTTTGAAGACACTTCAGTGATTCATAACATGCAGACGCATGAAAATGATACTGTCGCGCATCATTGGACAATGAGTATTTTCGGCTCCGGAGTTACCGATGATTCACATTCCGGAAATCAAGCGGTTTGCATCTGGAATTGGTATTACTACGCTAAAGGTTATTTGAATTACGGAGATACCGCCTTTTCAAAGTCAGGAGGACTTCCGATGGCTATCAGACCGACTGTTTTGGAAGGTTATTACAAATTCATTTATGGCGATAATGATGATAAAATTGATTCAGCGGTGGCTTTGATTTGGCTGACCCGTTTTAATTCCACCACCCAGCAGCGCGACACGATTGGATTTGGGAAGAAAAAATTAGGTCCTGTTTCTGATTACACGGCATTCAGGGTAGATGTGGAATATTTCAGCGTGCTGCAACCCGATACGCTCAATATCCTTTTCGAATCGAGTGAAAATGGATTTTGTAATCCCGCGGGTATGGGAAATTGTCTTTTCTTTTTTATTGATGATTTATCCGTCAGTGATTTAGCGAACGGAATTAAAGAAGCTGTCAAACTGCAACCGGAACTTTCCGTTTCGCCCAACCCTGCGTTTTCATCCATCGTGCTTGAGCATCTTCTTTTTAAAGAAAATCAACTTGTCAGCATTTACAATATTTCCGGATCGCTTGTTTGGGAGCAAAAAATTAATGCTTCCGGTATCCTACAGGTAGATGTCCGAAATTTGGAAAGCGGTGTTTATTTAATTAAAGCAGGAAATTCGGTAAAGCGTTTTTTCAAAAATTAGAGCGTTCCTGTTTGAGCCACTTCCGTTGGAGAAACGCTGTTCATCCTGTAGATATTAAAACGAATGTTTGAATAGACTTCCTCATATTCAGGAAGTGATTTTCCGTGAGGGGTTACAATAAAAATACCGGAGAATTTATCGGCTAACTCATCGGCTAATTGTTCAAATTCCATGTTGGTTAATTCCGTGTAAGTATCCTGTAATTTTTCTCCCGGAATATAGCCAACATTTTTCATCCGCCTCATCCATTCTGTTCCGAATTCAGGATTGAAAAACATTTGAGTGCCGTCTTTCCATTCGCCATAGAGCGTGCGTTCCGATTCAACCCTGAAGCCTTCGAGGTAGGGCGGCACAATGAAAATGGCATCAACGGGTGTATTTTCTTTCGCCCATTGTTGAGCGGCAAGCCAGCTTTTATCCTGCCCGTTGTTGATGGAGAAGGGCACTTTATTCATGCTACCGTAAATGCCGAGTAAGACGAGTAACGCGATTTGACCGGGCAGCAGGTAGCGATACCGGTTGAAGCTGATTTTTTCTAAGATACCGCTTCCAAGTAATGCGGTCAGCAAAAGCAATGTGAAACCGACAATCACAGAGCCACTTTCGTTCAAATAAGGAGCGGCAATTAATAAAGCAACCATCAGCTTTCGGGTAATGCCGGTGGCGGTGTTCGGTTCGCTGAAAAGGTAATTGGCGAAATAAATTATCGCGAAAAACACTAGGAATTTAAAACTGCGGAACAACTGAAATTGAATCACGATGGAAACGGGAATCAGTTCCGTGAAA
>JBGTCY010000138.1:0-10858 GCA_041748615.1 Chitinophagales bacterium | reverse complement strand
GATTTCCTCCCTTCTTTCCAAGAGCATCGCTTTAATGGTTTCCTTTCCCATCGGGATGGTGAGGTTGTAGGGCTTACCGTTTTTTTCAATCATGCGTAATGCTTTAATTACATCGCTGAATTTCACTTTTTGTTTGGCGAGTGCGATTACTTTTTCATTTTCAAGAACACCTAAATCCAAGTTTTTCATCACGATACCAATTGCCTGTTCCGTAGATTTCAAATCCGCTTTTTTAAGATTTTCAATCGTGTTGGTGATGTCTGTTGTCTTTGATTCTTCGATAATCCGGATGATATCGTCCACCGTAATATAAATACCTTCATCCCTTAATTCTTTCATCAATGCCGGTACTTCATCCATTTTTTTATTGACCGATATTTTGACTTCTGTTGGAATAATCTGGATAAGGGAGTTTTCATTTGCCATATTTTTTGCGATGAAAGTGGGCAGGTAAAACCGGATTGCCAGGAACGATAATCCAAGAATCACGAGCAAAACAGACAAGATGGTAATAAACTTTTTCATTTTTTGATGTATTTGTGCTTCATCTAGGCAATGCCTGGTGGCAATATGCTTATTTTTAAAGTCAGAGGCAAAATTTTATGACACATGATTTATTGAAATATTATAATCGTTTATCTGTACTCGTCAGAAAAAACCTGAAAGTGCTGAATGAGCAACAGGACCATGATGCGTTGCATCAAATCAGGGTATCCATCAAGCGTATCAGAGCGCTTTTGTTATTTGCCGAATGGCTCACAACCGGTAAAGTTAAAGCGCGAAAGATTTATCAACCGTTGAAGATGCTTTTTAAGTCAGCAGGCTTTCAGCGCGATGAGGAAGTGCACCTTCGGTTGATAGCGGATTATGAAAAAAAGAGTCGGATTAAGGCAGTGAAGTACAAAGAGTTTTATAAAAAACATTTAAGTGAAAAAAAACAGGATTTAAATCTACAATTAAATGATTTTTCAGAGCATGTTGTTTTACCCGACATCAAGCGGGTTTTAGAAAAAACAATTGTTCAATTCAGTGAAAAAAAACTGAATAAAAAAATCTTTACTTTCTCGATTCGTCATTTGAAAAAAGCCACCAGATTAATGGATGAAGGAAAAAGGGGTTATCACACGGCACGTATTCAGATGAAAAGGGCATTCTATCTGCTTGAAGTGATCCAACAGGAAAATAAATATTCGGCAAAAATCATCCTCGAACAAATAAAACCTCTGGAAGACACTTTGGGCAAATGGCATGACTTAGTGATTGCACGGGAAAATCTTTCAAAATTTAATGCCGGAACGTCCGAAGAAAAGAAAGACTTTAATACGTTCAATGAAAAAATTAATGTTGAAATCACAAAGTTGGAACATAAACTTTCCTCAAATAAAACACTGAAAAATCTAATCAAAGAGACGGAGAAATGAGCTTAGAATTCAGAACTCAAATGAATTCAATTTTATAAATTTCATCTTTTAATTCCTCGCTACTCACCGGCACCACACCCAGTTTCCCGCAAGCGATACCAGCAGCAAGATTCGAGAGGATGCCGATGGTTTTCAAATCAAGTTGCAACGCTACTCCGAGTGCCGCGATACTTAACACGGTATCTCCAGCGCCAGAAACATCCGCGACCTGGCGAACCGAAGCCGGGATGATTTCGTGATGATGATGGTCAGTAATGAACACTCCGCCTTCTGACAGCGTGATTAATGTAATCTCATGCTGAAGTTGTTTTTTCAAAAGATGGTCTGCTTTTACTAATGAAGTGAGGTCATGTTTATTGAAATCAGCCTGAAGCGCTTCATTGATTTCACGAAGATTGGGCTTGAATAGTTTCACGCCACGGTATTCAAAGAAATTCAGCTTTTTCGGGTCAACGGCAACCGGAATGTTTTTCTTTTCACACCATTGTGTCACTGTGTGAATGACATTTTTTGTCAACACTCCTTTGTTATAATCCTGAAAAATTAAAACATCAACACGCTGAGTCGCCAGCAGTTTTTCAATCATCTGAAGCAAAAACCGCTCATCATTTTCAGAAAGTTCTTCTTCGTTTTCCGCGTCATACCTCAACATTTGTTGACTGCGGCTGATGACGCGTGTTTTTTCGGTAGTTGGACGGGACTTGCCGCTGATGAGCCATTCAGATGAAATCTCACTTTTCTTCAATAATGACTTTAATTTTTCACCCGCTTCATCATTGCCCGTTACAGAGCAAAGGCTCACATTAGCGCCAAGACTTTTCAGATTCATGGCGACATTGGCAGCGCCTCCAGGGCGGCTTTCACGATGTTCAATCTGAACAATAGGAACAGGCGCTTCCGGTGAAATACGGTTCACATTACCGAACAAATAGGTGTCGAGCATGACATCGCCCACCACCAACACATGCAGTCGTGTGAAGTCATCAATTATCCGGTTCAGCGGGTTTGGCAAGTCGGAGAAATTTGATTAAAGTTTTGAAACGGCATTATTGATTCTGTCCACCGCTTTGCGGATATTTTCTTCAGAGCAGGCATAAGACAAGCGAATGCAGTTGTCATCACCGAATGATTTTCCGCCTACTGTGGAGACATTTGCCTCAGACAGCAGAAACATCGCGAAATCGTCAGAATCTTTAATGAGGTCGCCATCAAATGTTTTTCCGAAATACGCGCTCACATCCGGGAAAACATAAAACGCACCGGGCGGATTGTTGACTTTAAAACCGGGAACATCCTTCAACAATTGTACAATCAGATTGCGCCTGTTTTTAAACGCTTCCCTCATGCGAAAAGTAGGCGTCATATCTCCGCTCACAGCGGTTTCTCCCGCTTTCTGCGCAATCGAACAAGCGCCCGAAGTAAACTGACCTTGAATTTTATCGCACGCTTTCGCAATCCATAATGGCGCAGCGATGTAGCCGAGGCGCCACCCCGTCATCGCGTAGCCTTTTGAAAAACCATTTACCACAATCACACGGTCTTTCAGAAAATCGAATTGCGCGATACTTTCGTGTTTGCCTTCGTAAGTGATGTATTCATAAATTTCATCTGAAACAATATAAATGTCCGGGTATTTTTCCAGCACCCGTGCGTAAGATTCAAGGTCATCTTTTGAAAAAACCGTTCCGGTTGGGTTGCAGGGCGAACTGTAAAGCAGCATGCGTGTTCTCGGTGTAATCGCTTTTTCCAACTCCTCCGCAGTGAATTTAAAATCCGTTTCAACGGATGTCGGGATGTTCACCATCGTGGCTTCCGCTAACTGCACCATTGCCGCGTAGCTGACCCAATAAGGCGATGGAACAATCACCTCGTCACCGGGATTTATCAGCGACAACACCACGTTGATTAGTGATTGTTTAGCTCCGGTGGAAACGACAATCTGCTCCGCTGTATAGTCCAAATCATTGTCGCGCTTGAGTTTTTCAGCAATCGCTTTTCTGAGTTCGGGATAACCCGGCACAGGCGTGTAGTGCGTGTAACCTTCATGAATGGCTTTGACGGCTGCCTGTTTAATATGTTCGGGCGTGTCAAAATCCGGCTCTCCGAGACTGAGGTTGATGATGTCTTTACCTTTGGCTTTCAGTTCTCTGCCCAACTGTGCCATTTTAATGGTCGCTGATTCGCTTAACCTGTTGATACGTTCTGATAAAATTTCCATGAAAAAAATTAATTTGCGCCCGAAGTTAACAAATGTTTATTCTAACACGTATGAATGAGTTTGCAAGTACACCCAATTCGGGGCTGTATTTTGCGTTGTTGTTTCGCTATGTCCGCTAAAATCAGAACCACACTGTTGCTCGCGGCAGGAATTGCTGTCATTATTTTTCTTTTGATTTATCAAAAGCCTTCTCCTGTTATTGAATTGCCCGCACCCGGAGAACAGGAGGCGACACTTGCTCCCAGTCTCATAAAGTTATTGTATGGCTTTCCGGAAGAAGATTTCGATATTGAACAAGGTAAAGTAAAGTCAGGTCAATATTTTGCAGGCATTCTCAATAAATACGGTCTTGACCTACGCTACCTGAACCTCCTCGCTGCGGATGCCAAAAGTGTGTTTGATGTCAGAAAGCTGAAAGCGGGAAATTCCTACACATTGTTTTTCCGCGATGACAATCCTACATTCTTTGTGTATGAAATCAATGACATTGAATATGTAGTGTTTGACTTCACGGTTGATTCGGTTTATCTGAGTCAAAAAGAGGTCAGGCTTGAGCGTAAAGTCGCATCCGGCATTATAAAATCATCTCTTTATAAAACCTTCGAAGAAAATAAACTCAATATTCATCTTGCCGCTGAAATGGGAGATATTTTCGCATGGGTGATTGACTTTTACAGGCTGCAACAAGGAGATAAATTCAAAGTGATTTATGAAGAAAAAGTCATCGAGGATAAACCTGCCGGTGTTCACAGGGTGCTGGGCGCGGTGTTTAATCATTCAGGAAATGATTTTTACGCTTTTTATTTTCAGCCCGATGATTTAGACCGGGGTAATTTTTTTGATGAATCCGCTAACAGTCTGCGAAAAGCATTTTTGAAAGCGCCTTTGAAGTTTAGCCGTATTTCTTCCAAATTTTCTAAAAACCGTTTGCATCCTGTTTTAAAAGTGAATAAACCACATCTCGGAGTGGACTATGCCGCACCGCATGGCACTCCTATTATGTCTGTGGGAGATGGCGTAGTAGTGGAAGCGACTTTTACAAAAAATAATGGCAACTATGTTAAAATCCGGCATAACAGCACTTATTCCACGCAATATTTGCACATGTCAGGGTTTGCAAAAGGCATCAAAGCGGGTGCGAAAGTGAGCCAGGGACAAGTCATCGGCTATGTAGGCAGCACAGGGTTAGCAACCGGACCGCACGTGTGTTTCCGTTTCTGGAAAAATGGCGTGCAGGTGGATCCGTTGAAAATTGACATTCCTCCTTCCGAGCCGGTTCCGGCTAAATATGGAGAAGAGTATAACACAATGGTGACAACGCTTAAAAGTGAATTGGATGAGTTGGAATTTTAAGTTACCGGATTCAGAACTAATGCAAAAAGTAAGTTGACGTATTTAACTTTCGATTCTTCAAACCTGAACTCCGGTTTTCTCCATCGCTAAGCTGTAAACCATTTCCAATTGTTCGTCAGGGGAAAGGAATGTATTATTGAGTTCAATGGCATCATCCGCTTTCAATAAGGGGCTTTCTTTGCGGGTGGTGTCAATGACATCACGCTCCTGTAAGTTTTGTGCAATTTCTTCTCGGGAAGCGGTGATACCCCGGTTCAGCAGGTCGTCAAAGCGTCTGCGGACTCGTTCATCAAAATCCGCTGTCAGGAAAATTTTGAGTTCAGCCTGCGGGAAAACCACCGTGCCGATGTCCCTTCCATCCATGACAATGCCTTTGTTTGCTCCAATTGCTTTTTGAATCCGAACCATCGCTAATCGCACTTCCTTGATTTTGCTTAATTCACTCACACGTTGTGACACACGCATTTCCCTGATTTCTTTCTCTACATTTTTTCCATTCAGGCAAACTTCATTCGTGCGCGTCTCCGGGTTGAATTTGAATGTAATAACCGCTTCACGTAAACCTTTTTGAACTGAATCCTGATTATTGATATCAATATTGTTTTCAAGAAAATACAACATCACTGCACGGTACATCGCGCCCGAATCAATGTAGATGTATTCAAGTTTAGCGGCAAGTTGTTTTGCAAGCGTGCTTTTTCCGCAGGAAGCGAATCCGTCAATCGCGATGATAATTTTTTTGTGCATAGCAACCTCTAAAATCCGAAAAGTATTTGAAAATGCAAGAAGAAAATTTAAGGCTGAAACGCAACCTGCTTTTTCTTGGTAAATTCATTGAGATTCAAGCCCACTGTGAAATGATTGGCGGCATCTGAAATAAAATGTCTGGCGCGTGCATATCCGAATGAAAACTGTTTGATATTAATTGTCATCCCGAAAGAAAAACCTGCCAAACCGCGCCTGCCTTCAAACCGCATTTCCTGCCTGCGCTGATGGTTGTAACCAAATCCGAAAATCACCGCTTTGCCGAAATAAAATTCGCCTGCGAAAATCACGTGACGGGCAATTTCATCTAACACATCTCCTGCTGAGTTCTTTTGCTCAACCGTATCTGTCGAAAATAAACTGCCGGTTTGCTGGAGGTTCGGGTCTTCATAGCGTAAATTAAAACTTTGCAAATCATGCAGGATGACGCTGATTCTGAAAGGCAGGTGTTTAAACCGTTTTGAAAATCCGGCTTGAATTTCAAATGGAATTGGCTCACGGTTGCCGGGGTAATATGGCTTAAACTGGAGTCCGATATTTTTAACAACCAAAGTAGCCGTGAATAATTTGGAAGTGTCGTGATAGGATGCGGCTATATCCAGCGCTGCGCCATGGGAGCGAAAACTTTCAAATTGCGAAAGGATGTATTTCACGTTTCCGCCAAAAGTATATTTTTCATAATCATAAGCGCCACCCACATTCAAAACATATTCGCTCGCCTTGAATTCACCGGTCACTTGCCCGGTGACATCCGTCTGCTGAAAATTTCCGTATGTGACATACGTGAGTCCCGCCTGGAAGGTGCCGATGCTGTCATAATGCCTTACATAATTGAAATTTCCGAAATTGATACCGGCAAAATAAATGGCTGTTGCCGCGCTGAAGCGATTGTGCATGGAAGCATTCAGCAAAGAAGGATTATGAAATGCCAGTCCCGGGTCGTGGTCTTTCACGGTAATGTAACTGCCTCCGGTTGAAGTTACTCGGGAAGAAGCCGGAAGATTAATAAATCCATACACCCGTTCACCCCCAATCTGAGCCTGAAGCAACAGGGGGAAAACCAAAAGGATGAACAAGAATATTTTCTGCAAACCGGCTGATTTTTCGACAAAGGCGAAATTAGGATTTAACGATTAGAAAGGAAGTTTATTCTGAAAGGGAGCTATTTCATCTGCTGTCAGATATTAGACTTAAGAGGTTCGAACTCATGGGAAGTTATTCTGGAAATGTGACTAAGGAACACTTTCAAAATAACTTCATCAAAATACAGATTTAAAATTCTGGAAATATTCACCACTTAGCCCGAGTTATGGATACCCCAATTGACAAAAAAGTCGCCTCGATGGGGCTTGAATATTATTATTGTTTGCATATTTTCTACCATAAGGTTGCCCATACTGGACTTTTTTAGAGTTCCGTTAAGAACGACCATTTGGTTGTTATAAAATCATATATTCAACAAGCCCCATTTGGACGACCTTTTAGAAATCCCTTATTCCGAACTCACTCGGATATCGAGGAATTTATTTCGAAAACTTTAATCAGATTAGGTTGCGGATTTGAAGTAAAAACAAAAACCCCCTCTCCGAAAACCGGAGAGAGGGTTTTTTCATTCAAGAAGTAGGGGAAACTGACTTTAAACTTTAAACATCAAACTTTAATTTCCCTTCCCCAAACGGCTTACATCATTCCGCCCATGCCTCCGGGAGGCATTGCAGGCGCTTTGTCTTCTTCAGGCTTGTCCACAATCAAGGCTTCAGTGGTGAGCAACATACCGGCAATCGAAGCGGCATTTTCCAATGCGATGCGCGTTACCTTAGTCGGGTCAATCACACCGCTCTTGTAGAGGTTTTCAAACTGGTCGGTGCGTGCGTTGTAGCCGAAATCGCCTTTACCTTCTTTCACACGTTGCAGGATGATAGAGCCTTCGAGACCTGCATTGGCGCAGATTTGACGGAGGGGTTCTTCAATCGCTTTGCGTACGATGTTCACACCTGTTTTTTCATCATCATTCACGGTTTCAACTTTTTCCAACGCTGCCAACGTGCGGATGAACGCCACACCGCCACCGGGCACGATGCCTTCTTCAACGGCTGCCCTGGTCGCATGTAAAGCGTCATCAACGCGGTCTTTCTTCTCTTTCATTTCGATTTCGGAAGGAGCGCCAATGTACAGCACGGCAACACCACCTGCTAATTTCGCGAGCCTTTCTTCAAGTTTTTCGCGATCGTAGTCGGAAGTGGTTTTTTCAATCTGCGCTTTGATTTGATTCACGCGCGCTTTGATGTCGGCTGATTTGCCGGCTCCTTTAACGATAGTGGTGTTTTCCTTATCTACAGAGATTTTTTCAGCGCGTCCGAGGTAAGTGAGGTCAGCGCTTTCGAGCTTGTAGCCCCTTTCTTCGGAAATCACTGTTCCACCGGTGAGAATCGCGATGTCTTCGAGCATTTCTTTTCTGCGGTCGCCAAAGCCGGGAGCTTTTACTGCACACACTTTCAAAGTGCCGCGCAGTTTGTTCACCACGAGCGTAGCTAATGCTTCACCTTCGAGATCTTCTGCTATAATCAGCAACGGGTTGCCGCTCTGCGCAGTTTTTTCAAGCACGGGCAGTAATTCTTTCATGCTTGAGATTTTCTTGTCGTAGATTAGGATAAACGCTCTTTCGAGGTCGGCTTCCATCGTTTCGGCATTCGTCACGAAATAAGGGGAGAGGTAGCCGCGGTCAAACTGCATGCCTTCCACCGTTTCGCTGTAGGTTTCAGTGCCTTTGGATTCTTCCACGGTAATCACACCTTCTTTGCCCACTTTTTTCATCGCGTCAGCAATGAGTTTTCCAATCACGGGGTCGTTGTTCGCGGAGATAGAACCTACCTGCTCGATTTTGTTGTAATCGTCACCCACTTTCACAGAAAGTTTTTTCAATTCTGCAACCACTTTTTCAACCGCTTTGTCAATACCGCGTTTCAAATCCATGGTGTGCGCGCCTGCCGCTACACTCTTAATACCGGCTGTGATGATGGACTGTGCCAGCAAGGTGGCAGTCGTTGTACCGTCACCGGCAAGGTCAGAGGTTTTGGAAGCGACTTCCTTCACCATCTGTGCGCCCAGGTTTTCGGGAGCGTCTTCCAGTTCGATTTCTTTCGCAACGGTCACACCGTCTTTGGTGATGGAGGGTGCTCCGAATTTTTTCTCGATAACCACGTTGCGTCCTTTCGGACCGAGGGTTACTTTCACCGCGTTTGCAAGCGTGTCAACGCCTCTCTTCAGGGCGTCTCTTGCTTCTGTGTTGTATTTAATCAGTTTTGCCATAATTATGTTGGTTTTTTTAAGGGTTTACTTGTTTTTTAAAATGAATTAAATGATGGCGAGAATATCAGACTCACGCATGATGAGGTACTCTTCCCCTTCCATGTTGATTTCTGTGCCGGAATATTTGCCGTAGAGCACTGTGTCGCCCACTTTCACGGTGATGGGTTCGTCTTTTTTACCATTACCCACTGCGATGACTTCACCTCTCTGAGGCTTTTCCTTCGCTGTGTCGGGAATGATGATTCCTGACTTGGTTTTTGTTTCGGCTTCCTGGGCTTTTACTAAAACCCTATCAGCCAACGGCTTGATACTTACTTTTTTTGACATGTTGTATTGATTTTAAGGTGAGAAATTTATTTTTTATCTGAGATGCCTACCCTCAGCATGATTTGTGCCAATGGTATTTTCAAGACATTTTTACAGGAAATGTTGAAAAATTTTCACTTTCAGGTTAAATTAAGGTGAATAGAATGACATAATTTCATTCAACCTGTCAGCCGCCCGCAAAACGAAAGGCAAAGGTACGGGTAAAACATTACTTTATAAAAACCGTTTAATTAAACATTATGGCACAGTTAGATCCCAATTGGATTACCACCGGCATGATTGATTTCGAATACAAGAAATATCTCCTGCTGGCTTATTTGCAGAAAATCGGTATACACTTTAATGATAAGCAGTTGTATCCTTTTCTCTCAGATTTGGTGTTTCATTACAATAATCTCTTGTCCATCAAACAAAACAAGACGATGGCGGTCAACAGTTTTCCAAAAAAAATCAGCCAGATTGAGTTTCAAAATTTCAAACTCGAATATGAAAAGCTGATTCAGGATGATGATTATATGGCTGAAATCGAAAACATTGTTGATTACGCTTTACCTAAGCTGAAGGATTATCTGAAAGAAGGAAAAGACCTGTATGAATTCGTGGAAGAAAACCTGTTGCTGTACCCGGTGGGTGTGTTGCCAATCAAACCCACCAACGGCTATATTTTCCTCAAAGAAAAAGAAAAACCCGATGTGAAGATTTATGAATATGCGGTGACGATTTTCGAAAGCGCTGACGAAAAATTCAGGGGTTTGAAAACGCAATATGTCAGTACCTGCTTCATCTCCATCGTCAACACGTTTGAGATGATGAAAGTGGATCTCATCAAATCCAACAAAGACCTGCCGAATCCCGCCACTTACGCCATCGAAAGCGAAATCACCTTCCCGTTTGAAGAAACGCTGCTGCCAATCGCCAAACGTATGTTGGTGAAAAAACTCAGCGAATCATTGGATAAGTAATGTTGTCAAAATGCAACCCCGGATTGTGTGATCTGCTTTTCAGATGTTAGATTTTAGATTTACGCATTGGGAAGTGTTTATGGAAATGCACCTACGTTTTTGAAAGAAAAAAAACTTATCACAATTCATGAGAATGTTATTGCGCTTTCTTTGTACGTTCATGCCTTGCTTTGGTTTGTAGCGTTGCGCGATTAAAGCCCCTTACCTGCGCTCATGAAAAATAAATCTAATATTTAACATCTCAAATCTTAAATCCAAACCCCAATATCTTTACCAAAAAAAACATTTTAGCCACTTATAATCAGGATGTTTAAATTTACGCCCTCAAAGAAAGAAGTATCGGGGTGTAGCGCAGCTGGCTAGCGTACCACGTTCGGGACGTGGGGGTCGCAGGTTCGAATCCTGTCACCCCGACACAATTAAAAAAGGACAGAAAGAAGTGACTTTCTGTCCTTTTTTATTCAAACCCATTCAGCAGATTACCGGATAAACAACAATTCCCT
>JBGTCY010000137.1:0-11632 GCA_041748615.1 Chitinophagales bacterium | reverse complement strand
AGTATGCGGCGAATATATGTTTGGAGTTCCGCACCGTTTTGCAGCATTGCTCTGGCGCTTGTTATATTCCACCCCTTCTTCATAGGAATGCCTAACTCATTACAAAGCTCTAAATTTGGGAGATTAGAATTTTTAAACGTTTCTACGCGTTTTAGAATAGGTTCAGATGAGAAATCAATCACTATTTCATCGCGACTAGTCTTGATGCCCATGGAATAGATCTTCATTATTTCTGTCAGACCCCAGTAACTATCAAATTCAGCCCGGCGCTCACTGTCCTGATATAAAAATAGGAAAAGAGGACTCGTTGGCTTTAAAAGTTTCCAGCATTTTTTCAAAATCACAATCCGCAAAAATGATGTTGGGGTTTTTTCCGCCCAATTCAAGTGATAGTTTTTTAAACTGAGGAGCCGCCAATCCCGCGATAATTTTACCGGTTGCCGTACCACCGGTAAATGAAATGGCTTTCACTTTCGGATGTGTGCAAATTGCTTCTCCTGCGCGGTTACCATAACCATGAACAATGTTGAGAACTCCATCCGGTAATCCCGCTTTTTGACACATTTCAGAAAGCAGAAAAGCGGTCATGGGCGTTACCTCCGAAGGTTTTGCCACCACTGTGCAGCCCGCAGCCAGCGCTGGCGCTATTTTCCAGGTGAATAAATATAACGGCAGGTTCCAGGGTGAAATACAGCCAACCACACCCAGCGGCTGACGCAAAGTGTAGTTTACTGCCTGCTCTGTATGATGTGATTCAGATGCAAAATGACGGATGCCGGTCGCGAAAAACCGGAAGTTGCTGACCGCGCGCGGGATATCCACTGAGCGTGCCAGTGTTAATGGTTTTCCGGTATCTATACATTCTGCTAATGCAAATGCCTCCGATTTTTGCTCAATTAAATCTGCAATTGCTAAAAGTTTGTTAGAGCGCTCTTCAGCACTTGTTGATGACCATTTGGAAAATGCTTTTTCAGCTGCACGAACAGCTTGCTCCACATCCGCTTTGTCTGAGTCGGGTATTTGTGCAATTACTTCACCGGTAGCCGGATTAATGTTATCCAAAAATTTTGATGAAGCCGTTGGTAAAAACTTGCCGTCAATATAATTGAGTATTTTTTTCAAGCGTGCCATTTAAGCGGATATCGTTTTTGAAAATTAATCAAACTGCGCGCACCATTTTTTTCTTCAAAAAAATAAGGTGCTGAATAAATTTTTGAACCGCCAAAAATTGAAGACTCAGAAATAAATTTCGTTAAAATACCTTCTGAAAACTGCCGTTAAATATTGTTAAACTCCCGAACATGAATACCGCTTCATCTAATTTTAAGTTATATCGAAACAACTCAGGTTTTCGAATCATGAAACGGAAAAACATTCGGTATTAACCGGGTGTAAGTTTCATTCCTTTGGAAATTCGACTATTCTCGGAATACTATCAGGCAATGAATAAAAGATTGGTTTCCCTCCTTATTGTTGTGATGACTTTGGTGCTAACCGGATTGGTGTTTATTCAGATTTACTGGATTAACAACGCCATTTCCCTGAAGGAACAACAATTTGACCAGCAGGTGAATGACGCGATGAAAAAAGTGGCGCAAAGTCTTGAACGGCAGGATGCCGCCTCTTTTTTTTTCGGAGAGTTTTTTACCGGTAATGTTTCTGACCAGAATTTTGACAGAAAACTGCGGTTGTTTCAGAATAAAATGAGTCGCTCCTTAGATACGGAAGAAACACCGCTCAATGGCGAATGGACGGAAAACAGGAGTGTTGCCTGGTCAGAAAAAGGAACTGATGACCCTGATTTCAAAGTGAGCCTTGATTCCAATATCATCATGTTTGATACCTCCGCAAAAGGAACATACACGGGAACTATCAACGTGCAGATTGCCGAGTCGGATTGCCAGATTCAGGTGGCGGGTACCAATAAAGAAAGGGTGCTGAAATCAATTCAGGAGCATGTCAGTATGCTGTCGCATCGTAAGAGCGTAATGAATGAAATTTTTTTTCAGTTTTTCAGCAATGAACGCTCCATTCATGAACGCATCCCGCGCGACAAGATGGATGTAATCATTACCGAGGCGTTGAAAGAAGAAGGGATTGATATTCCTTTTGAATTTTCAGTCATCACACAATTCGGTAAAACCGTAGCTTCCAGCGTGAAGTTTGATGGCAAACCTCAAACGGCTGAATATCGAATCACTTTATTCCCCAATGATTTATTCTCTGAACATAATTTTCTGCTCATTCAGTTTCCATCGAAGCGGGATTACATTATGCAAAGTATGAGTATGATGTCAGCATCTTCCATCGGCTTGATTATGATTATTTCTTTATGTTTTGCATATACAATCCATATCATTTTCAGACAAAAGAAATTGTCGGACATGAAAACTGATTTTGTGAATAATATGACTCATGAATTAAAAACACCCATTTCCACCATTTCACTTGCCAGCGAAATGCTCAGGGATGAACGGGTGGCGTCAGACACATCCCGCATCTCGCGCTACGCGGGAGTCATTCATGACGAAAACAAACGGCTGGGAAGCCATGTAGAAAAAGTGCTGCAAATGGCGGTGATTGACAAAGGCGAAAACAAGCTGAATCTCCATCAATCAAATTTGCACGAACTCGTTCAAAAAGCGATTGATAAAATGGCGCTGCAGTTGGAAGAGCGCGGTAGTGTGCTGAACACTTTTTTTGAAGCACAACATCCTGAAGCCCCGGTGGATGAAACTCATTTTACCAATATGATTTCCAACCTGCTGGATAATGCCATTAAGTATTCTAATGACCGACCTGAAATCACCCTAAAAACGCGCAACGCGAAAGGAGGGATTTTCGTGAGCGTGGAAGACAAGGGTATCGGGATGTCTAAAGACGCACAGCGTAAAGTTTTTGAAAAATTTTACCGGGTGCCGACCGGCAATGTACATAACGTGAAAGGATTTGGTCTCGGATTGAGTTATGTGAAAGCGATGGCGGAGGCGCATGGCGGAAATGTCAAATTAAAAAGTGAACTCCATAAAGGTTCAATATTCGAAATATTTATTCCACATTCAAACCCATTTTATGACAACTAACGAAAGAGCGAAAGTGTTGCTGCTGGAAGACGACCCCAATCTTGGTTTTGTGCTGAAAGATTTTCTGGAACACAAAGACTACAACGTGGTGTTGCGTGATGATGGTGAAAAAGGACTCAAAGCCTACAACCAGGAACCATTTGATATCTGCGTGGTGGACATCATGATGCCGAAAATGGATGGATTTTCATT
Source organism: Chitinophagales bacterium (assembly GCA_041748615.1). Classification (GTDB taxonomy): domain Bacteria; phylum Bacteroidota; class Bacteroidia; order Chitinophagales; family CAIOSU01; genus JBGTCY01. The sequence goes on along the minus strand of JBGTCY010000137.1, from coordinate 8,357 downwards.
TACCAAACATGTCAGAAAAACCGACCATGCAACGCCAATTATTTTCCTGACTGCCAAGTCTATGAAAGAAGATAAAATCGAGGGATTTAAATTGGGCGGTGATGATTATCTCACGAAACCCTTCAGCATGGAAGAGTTAGAAGCCCGCATTGAAGCGGTGTTGAAACGAACAGGCAAAGGAAAAAAAGAAGAACCGGTCAATCACAAGTTTTCAATCGGTAAATACTATTTTGACTATTCCACCCAACTGTTAACGATTGACAAGAACAGTCAGAAACTCACCACTAAAGAAGCGGATTTACTGCGTTTGCTTTGCCTGAATGTCAACAAACTGCTGGAAAGGGAAATCGCGTTGAATTTAGTGTGGGGAAACGATAATTATTTCACCGGAAGAAGCATGGATGTTTATATCACCAAACTCAGGAAATACCTTAAAGAAGATACCGGTATCGAAATCATGAATGTTCACGGCACGGGATATAAGTTGATGATTCGTGAGTAAAGAGGTTAGCCCCAGCACACCTACAATGAAAAAATATACATTTATTATACTGATTTTTACTGGACTATTACTGACATTAATAATAATCAAAACATCAAGCAGGAGATTTTTTAGCAATCTATTTGGGAAAGAGAATATTGGGCAAAGCGAACCGACTATTAAGAAAGAAAGGTTTTATTCTCATGATAATTTGAAGTCAGAGAATTTTGAAAGATATATTTTAGTAAAAGGTGAAAATCTTAAATCAGTTGAATCAAAACTTAAAGACTATGGAGAAATACCAGCAAAAGGAAATACTTATACCTATCAATTTTCAAAAGCCCAATTTGGCGACTGGACGATTATAAAAATGCCTTCTGACTTTCAAGACTATTATGGATTTCATAATATCGTTTATTGGTTTTTAGGATTCCCACCAGTAGATAATAACTATGCGGATTTATCGATAGGACTTTCCATAAGTGACAATCTATCATATGCAATCTATAATGACTATAAATTGAAAGATATGCTAAGACTTGAAGATAACCTCTTTGGGGTCTTCGACAATGACGAAAAATTTATCCTTTCAATTCCTTTTGACGAATTTAAAAAATCAGACAATATATACATCAAGACTTTTAATAATCTTATAAATGACAATAAAATAGATTTTGAACTGATTAAAAACGAAAGTCTTGACTTTGAAGAAATCGGTATATTATATAATGAAAAATAGTAAATACGGTGACTAACACAAAATATAAAACAGTTGGGATTCCGTGGTTTGAGAAAGTTTGGTTCCAGCATTATCTTTCTTGTTGGTGGGTAAGATTGTAGTCCGCAAACCCATCCTTTTTATATTATCAACCGTTAAGAGAAATAGCTAATAAGGCGCATTTCCAAAAGAAATTCCCAAATATGTCTAACCTCTAAAGTCAGTCAGTCTAATAGCTGATTGACTACATCACCACATCCCAGGTGTCTTCATGCCCAATCCAGTCTTTGAATTTTTCCTGACCACCGCGCACTTTCCAGTCGGAGTCAATCGTAAGTTTTGAGCTGATGCCGCCTCGCGGATTGCAAACCATCACGATGCGCAACCGCTCCGGCTCATACACTTCCATCAGGTGAGTATAGACGATGTTAATCAGCCGTTCATAAGAAACAACAATATCGCGCAGTTGATACACGTAATGTTTGAGTGATTTGAGTTCAATCACTTTTTTCTTGGGATAAAATGTCAGGTAAATAGAAGCGAAGTCCGGTTGTTCATGCACTCCGAGAAAAGTACATTCAGGGACTTTAACCCTGATTTCATACGCCTCCGGAGAAGGGTTAGGAATCCCTTTCAATAATGTTTTATCAATCTTATCGTAAAGTTTTTTTTCTGGCTTGCTCATGGGTTATAAAATGTGGTTGCAATTTTAAGAAACAAAAAACAGATACTTTGTGAGAAGGAATATCTTTTTCAGATAAAAGTTTTCAGGAAATGAAAACATCAGGAAATTCCCTTCACTTTCTCCCAGATTTCAGGGAGTTTTTTGATAAAAGCGAGTTCTCTCCATTTGCCGCGGGCTTCTTCTGCGGGAATGCCGAAATACACTTTGCCGCCTTCCAATGATTTTGAAACCCCAGACTTGGCAAGAATGGTTGCGCCTTTTCCGATGCGCAGGTCTTTGGAAATACCGACCTGACCCCACACAATTACTTCATCTTCAATAATCGTTTTTCCGGCTATTCCGACCTGCGCTGAAATCAAACAATTCTGCCCGATAACCACACCATGTCCAACCATCACGAGATTGTCGAGCTTGGTTCCCTTTCCGATGATGGTGTCACCCGAAACGCCTCTGTCAATGGTGCAGCCTGCACCGATTTCTACATTATCTTCAAGAATTGCTCTGCCGCAGCTCAACAACTTGTCGTAGAAGTTTTCGGTACTGTTCCTGAACTTGAAATAGAAGGCATCACCGCCAATCACCACGTTAGGCTGGATAATTACATTATCGCCAATGATGCTATGGTCGCAAATGCTCACATTGGCATGGATAATACAGTTTTTGCCGATTTTCACATGATTGCCGATAAATACACCCGGCTGTAGAATCGTGTTTTCGCCAATAGTCGCACTGGGGCTGATTGCCTGGCTGCACGGCACAAAGGGCATAAAATGGAGCGTGAGTTTATTGAAATCACGGAACGGGTCGTTGGAAATTAAAAACGCCTTGCCATTGGGTGATGGGATGTTTTTATTAATAATTACGTAAGATGCGCGTGATTTCAACGCAACATCATAGTATTTATCTTTGTCAACGAAAGTGATATCACCGGGTTGCACCTTGTGAATTTCGTTAATACCGGTGATGACGAGTTCGGGGTTGCCCACCAGCCGGGCATTCAAAAACTCCGCAGCCTCCCCGAGTTTAAGAGGTTTCTGTAGTTTCATGCAGGCGTTTCGCTTTGATTTTGAAGCGTGAACATAGTGAAAATTCCACAATTAGACGAATATCATGCCGAAAATGGTTGCAAGGGCGTTTACGGTATTTTTGTAATTTGCCGGTCAAAATCAAGTCCATGAAGGAAACAGCTTTAACATCCGTCCATAAAAATTTGGGGGCAAAGATGGCAGAATTTGCCGGATATCATATGCCCATTGTTTATTCCTCTATCAACGAAGAGCATCAGGCGGTGAGAAACGCGGTGGGCGTGTTTGATGTGTCGCACATGGGCGAGTTTCGCCTCAAAGGTCCGGGAGCGCTTGCGCTCATCCAGCAGGTGACATCAAATGACGCCTCTAAACTTACACCCGGTAAAGCGCAATATTCCTGCTTGCCAAATCTCACAGGCGGAATTGTGGATGATCTTTTGGTGTATATGCTGGCTGAAAACGATTATTTGCTGGTTGTAAATGCTTCCAACATTGAAAAAGACTGGAACTGGATAAAAAAATTCAATCAATATCAGGTTGAAATGACGGACGAAACGGATGACATCACTCTACTTGCCGTGCAGGGTCCAAAGGCAACGGAGGTGTTGCAATTACTGACGGATGTCAAACTTGCCGATATTCCTTATTATCATTTTGCCAAAGGAAGAATGGCGGGGATTGATGAAGTATTAATTTCCGCTACCGGTTACACGGGAGCGGGTGGATTTGAGTTATATTTTCCAAAAGAACATTCCCTAAAGTTGTGGGAAAAGCTATTTGAAACGGGAAAACCTTTCGGCATTCAACCTGTCGGTCTTGCCGCCCGCGATACCTTACGGCTTGAAATGGGTTACTGCCTCTATGGGAATGATATTGATGAAGCTACCAGTCCGCTCGAAGCAGGTTTAGGATGGATTACCAAATTCAGCAAGGATTTTAACGGGAAAGAAATTTTCCTGAAACAAAAAGAAAACGGATTACAGCGCAAATTGGTGGGATTTGAACTGTTGGACAAAGGTATTCCCCGCCATGACTATAAAATTGTGGATACAGCCGGAAAAGAGATTGGAAAAGTCACTTCCGGCACGATGTCGCCCTCGTTGAAAAAACCTGTCGGGATGGGTTATGTGGCAACCGCATTCAGTAAACCCGGCAATGAATTTTTTGTTGAAATCAGGAATCAAAAAGTGCGGGCGCAGGAGGTGAAAATACCTTTTTTAACAGTGGAAAAAACGGCTGAAGTAGCCGGATAAGTAAAAAGTGATTTTGGACAAACTCATTAGTATTAATTATTTCAGCTTTTCATTTTCCCGGTGCCGCTGCGTGTCGCGCATTGTTTTTTTATCGATGTTTTTTTTCAGAGCGTCTGTTAAATCCACTCCTGTTTGATTCGCGAGGCAAATGGTGACAAACAGCACATCCGCCAATTCATCCGCGAGATTTTTGTCTTTATCGGAAGATTTGAATGATTGTTCTCCGTATTGCCTGGAGATAATCCGGGCTACTTCACCGACTTCTTCCGTCAATATCGCCATGTTGGTGAGTTCATTAAAATAGCGGACACCTTTGGATTTTATCCATTGGTCAATTGTGATTTGTGCTTCTTTGATGGTCATGGTTGTTTTTTTAGTTTCAATTCGCCTGATGCAAATGGAATCCTGATTTGCTTTTATTTCCCTCTGAGCGCCATGCTGATGAAAAAGGCAACAACAAGCAAAGCGGGCAACATCCGCACGATGATGTTATTAATAATGACTTTGTGTTTTTCATCTTCCGGGGTGGCAAAATACATTTTGTAGATAAAAAACAAAAACATCGCTCCGGTAACAAAACTGCCGGTTTTAAGTATGATGTCTGCACCGGGCCAGCGTTGCATAATAAATAATACCCCCATTGCGGTTACAGATAATCCAATGTATCCGGCAAACAAGGCAAGTGAAAATGAATCGGTTTTTTCAAGTTCGAATATTTCTTTTGAAAAATTTCCAAGGAAGGCATATACGAAGGCAAGCAATGAAAGTCCGATAATCATCAGTTGTGAAGCGCCATTGATTTTTTGTGTCATGAGTATTACTGAAAGAATTGCGAGCATCAACCCGGCAATTTCAGCGCGTGAAATCAAGCGTTCGGTTTTTTCATGATTATCGCGAATATATTTTTTCAGTTGGGAAGGTGTCATATTTTTTTTAGCAGTTACTGATTGTTTGATTTTTTTGATGATTGATATTACTCTTTATTTTTGGTATCGAACAAAATGGTAACCGGACCATCATTGATTAACGCTACCTGCATCTCCGCGCCAAATTTTCCTGTTTTAACCGGCTGATTCAAAATGGTTTCCAACTTTTTTACAAAAGCCTCATACAACGGAATGGCAATTTCAGGTTTGGCTGAACGAATGTAGGAAGGGCGATTTCCTTTTTTCGTACTTGCAAAAAGCGTAAACTGACTGACAACCAATAGTTCTGCTTGAATATCACTCACACTCAAATTCATCACCCCGTTTTCATCATCGAAGATGCGAAGTAAAGCGATTTTATTCGTGAGCCAATCTAAGTCTTCCGCGTTATCCGCTTCTTCAAAACCAGCCAACACTAACAACCCTTTCCCAATGGAGGCGTGAGTTTGACACTCAATTTCCACCGAAGCATTTTTAACTCTTTGAACAACAACCCTCATCAGTAAATTTATTTTTTGCCTCAGCGCACAAGCAGTTTCCATTCGTGCATTCGTGGCAATCATTTTCCAAAAAAATCAAACAGTCTAAAATCTAATATCTATTTGACTAACATCTATCTCTCTAAAATCTCCCATTTCATTCATACTTCTCCCGCTTGCTCTCCCTGCAATTTTCCAAAATGTTTAAGTAATTAAGATATCGCTCTTCAAAAATTTCACCCCGGATTAACGCTTCTTTCACCGCGCATTTCGGTTCATTTTCATGCAGGCAATTATTGAATTTGCAATCATTGAGCAACGGTCGCATTTCTCGGAAATAGTGGCTCACTTCATTCGGTTCAATATCGAGCAAACCAAATTCCTTGATGCCGGGGGTGTCAATCACATAACCTCCGAATGACAGCACAAACATTTCAGCGAAGGTTGTGACGTGTTTTCCTTTTTGATGATAGTCGGAAATGATACCGGTCTTCAAATTTAATTGTGGATGAATCGCATTGATAAACGATGACTTGCCTACACCGGAATGTCCGCTCACCAATGAAGTTTTATTCTTCATTAAATCTTTCATCTCACTCATTCCCTCTCCCGACATCGCGGAGATGAGATGCACAGGATACCCGATTGTTTGATAAATGTCCGCAAACTGTTGTTGTTTCTTCAATTCTTTTTCACTGAGCAAATCCTGTTTATTGAAAATGACATGCGCGGGAATATGATACGCTTCAGCCGTCAATAAAAAACGGTCAATGAAACCGGAGGAAGTTCGCGGATGCGCGATGGTGGCAATGAGCAGCGCCTGGTCAAGATTAGAGGCGATGATGTGGCGCGTCTGTTTCAGCCGGGGCGACTGACGCGAGATGTAGTTGTCGCGCTGTTTTATTTCCGTGATGACGGCTGTGGCTTCCTTTTCTTCAAATTCAATTTCTACATAATCGCCTACCGCGACAGGGTTCGTAGTTTTTTCTTCATCAAGCCTGAATTTTCCTTTCACGCGGCAGTCTGCCAGCGTACCATCTTCCAGACGCACGTTATACCAACTGCCGGTGGAACGAAGTACTCTGCCTTTCAAATGATGGGTGTTTGTATTTTTTTTAATGACTTACTCTCTTGTTTTACGGCAGCGGTAATTTCAAAAAGCAATGCAGGGTCTTCCTCCAGGCTATTACCCGCAACGATGATATCAGCGCCCGCGCGACACATTTGCGCGGCTATATCAGATTCGCGAATGCCGCCTCCGACAATCAACGGAATGTCAACACTTTTTTTAACTTCTGAAATCATGTTAAGACTCACCGGCTGTTTTGCACCGCTTCCGGCTTCAAGATAAATCAGTTTTAAACCCAGTTGCTCACCTGCCATCGCAGTGGCAGCGGCAATATCTTTTTTACCCGCAGGAATCGGCAATGTCTGGCTCACATAATTGACGGATGTGAGTTTGCCGCCATCAATCAGCAGATAACCGGTCGGGATAATTTCAAGTCCGCTTCTTTTCAATTCAGGCGCGGCAAGCACATGCTGACCAATCAGCAATTCCGCGTTTCTGCCCGAAATGAGTGAGAGCAATAAAATCGCGTCTGCCTGTTTACTGATTTGAAAACGATTGCCCGGAAAAAGTACCACCGGAATTTCAGAGTGACCTTTTATGAGAGCAAGACAATCTTCGAGATTGTTTTCAAGCAAAACGGAACTGCCGACAAACAAATAATCTACCTTGCTTTTACCGGCAAAATCAAGAAGCAAACGTAATTTCCCCGGCAGTTGTTTATCAGGGTCTATCAGTACGGCAAGGCTTTTTTCGCCCCTCTCCTTTTTACTGAGGAGATTTGTATAAATATCTTTGCCTGGCATTTTGTTTTATGAACAATACAAATATAACAAGGCTGAACCTTACAAGACATGGATAAACCGCTCAAATATTTTCTGATGATTACTTCCGTTTTTGTTTTATTAATCGGGGTATTTATTGTCGCATCTATTGTAAGACCGCCTGTTCCCCCCGAAGGATATGTGGTGTTGAATGAAAATGACCCGCTCATCGTGAGCGCCAAATCAAAAGCCGCTTCATTGATTGATTCTTTTCAATTTTATTATGAGCAAGCCCCCAAAAAAACATTTGTACGGTTTGCTTTTGAACCCAAGCGAGAGAAAGTGGAGCACCTTTGGGGAAATGTTCTGTCAATGGAAAATGCCCGAATCAAAGTGGGGCTATTGCAAAAAGGGAATGACCCCGGAGTATTTTATCCGGATGAAATCGAATTAAAAACAGAATTTATTGAAGACTGGCTGGTGGAAATGCCGGATGGAACGATACGGGGCGGATTCACCTCGCAGGCTATCTTAATGAAAGAAATTCAGAAACCGGATTCAAATAAAGATTCGCTGAATAGTTTGTTGATGAAATTTATTGACAGACTGTAGTTCAGGCTACCACATTTTTCAGCGAAACCGGATATTCATCTACCGTTTCTTCATGCAACAGGCTGTAAATCTGCGTGGGACTGGTGCATAAAATTGCTTTTTTACCTCTGACCACGATGGGCGCTTTAATCAATTCGGTGTTTCGTTTGATGATATTCAGCCAGCCTTCATCATCATAAGGTCTGCCGCGCAGATTTTCCTGGTAGTAAGGATGAGATTTATCTAATAAATGTTTCGGTTCAATATCCAGCATGTGCAACAAGTCACGCCAAATCGTGGTGGTAAGCGGTGTTTTATGATATTCAATTTCCTTCACATGACGCGTGAGGGTGTACGCGTAAGCCA
>JBGTCY010000136.1:0-2140 GCA_041748615.1 Chitinophagales bacterium | reverse complement strand
GCCCGTATTCGGGTTGATGCTCACGTTCGCAAAACCGATGGATGCAGGTGACAAACTGTACGTTACTGTTTGTCCTTCTTCTCCGGGCGGTACCGGGTCAGGTGTTACCGTCACGGTTCTTGTTCCAATAAAATCTTCATCTTCCGTTACATCTCCGCTGATGGTGAATGTCGGAGGCGTGTTTTCTACCGGTGTAATCGTTCCTGAACGATAAATACATAATCCGGAAACTTTCGCGCGATTCAAAACATTCACAAAATCCAAATCGAGGTTGCCGTCATTCACCTCTATGCCGTTGAATTGTTTAATCACCGCCCTTTCGGCACCGCCCGCATCCGTGAAAACATCGTAATTAGTGAGAACAGTATTTCCTTCAATTAAAACATTGAAAACACGTTTTCCATTGTGTGGCGGGGGACTGGAAACATCACTTGAACCACCGGTTGCCCCAAAAAAGGTTTCCGCAAAAAATAATTGAATAGAATAAAATCCAGATGCTAAGGGGATATTGTATCCGAATGAATTTCCAATCGTGTTGTTGCCCGTGTTGCGTTCGCTTTTGAAAATTAAATCATCATTGGTATTTAAAATATCCGGGATGCTGTTGTTGGTATATATGGCAGTTCCTCCCGTAAACAAAACATCCGCGGTGAAAGTATCGCCTGACTCCGCGATATATTGTGCTCCGCCAGAGTTATAGCATAAAATTAAAGTAAGCTCGTCACCTTCTTCCGCTCCTTCTTCCGCGTTGCCGGAAAGTTGAATCGTTGTAACAGGTGCATTGACTCCTGTGTGGGAAATCTCAATCGAAGCGGTTTTATTTCCAACGGAAAGCGGTTCCAAAGTGGAAAATAATTTCACGCTTTCACCCGGCAGCAAAATGTAGGGAGTGCCCAAAGGAAAATGAAATGAAAAATCAGCATCACCGTCAATCGTAATTTCATGGATAATGATAGCCTGGTCTCCAATGGTATTGCTCAATGTCAGGGAATCAGTTTTTAAATCGCCTGTGTTTACCGTTCCGAAATCCAACGGGTTTTCAGATTCCTGCAACGTGCTTTGATTAATTGCAGCTCCGGAAGGCTGTGTTTCTCCATTCAGAAAAAATGCCTCAATAGTGTTTAATTCAGGTGAACCGCCCCTGCTGCCGGAACCCGCGCACACGTAAACACCTTCATTCGACAGAATCGCCTGCGTGCCATGTCTTCCGGTGTTGAGGGAAGCTAAATTCCTCCATGTTCCAGCAGTCAGGTCTAAGGCTTCCGTCTGGCTGTGGGCGGAAGATTGATTAGCGCTTTCACCGCCAATCACAAGTAACTCATTGCCCAACACAGCCACTGAGGCGGCAGCTCGCTGAGTCGGAATGTCTGACTGGGGAGAAGCCAAAGTTGACCACGCGTCAGTCGCGATGTCATAGACATCCACTTCAGCAAGCGTATTTTCATAAGTACCAAAAAAGTTATCCGGGTCGTAAGCTGAATTTCTGCCGGCAGCAGCATAGATTTTCCCATCATGCAATGCGGCATGAAAATGGTCACGGGCACGCGGAGCGTCAGCAAGCGCTGTCCACTCATTCGTAAGGGGGTCAAATACATCTAACCAGTTCACCCAACCGGAAACATGTCCGTTGGTGATGCCGGAAAGAATGTAAAATTTTTGTTCATGCACAACAACACCTGCGGAACCTCTGCGTCTTGACTCCGGTATTTCCGGTCCGAGATGCCAGGTATCTGTGACCGGGTCATAAATGTAAATATTCGTCAAAGGAGAATCATCCGGAAAATTACCGGTCAAACCGCCAATTACATAAATCAACCCGTTGAGTTCGGCTGCCTGGAAATGATGAATTTCCAATGGTGGCGTTGCGCCCGTTGTCCAGGTTTCAGTTGAGTAGTCATAAATTTCAACCGGTTTCAAGCCACGTCCACCTAAAAGGTAAAAGTGATTACCCGCCTGAACAAACGCGTTTTCATGTCGCTCTGTGCATTGATTGAGCGTGTTCACATTCAACCACTCACCCGTCTGAGCCGTCAAACCCGATGCATAAAATGCTATTAAAAACAAAGAATAGAATTTCTTTCCTAAAAAAAATAAACGTGTCATAACTCAGATTTTTGGGGTGATATACTTTAAATTGTAT
>JBGTCY010000135.1:0-33105 GCA_041748615.1 Chitinophagales bacterium | reverse complement strand
TCGGTAAAACAGAGTCTATCAACGGAGTGCCTGACCTTTTTGCCGCTGCCAAAAAAAACGACAAGTTATTCACCCGCAAAGATGTGCCTGGCAAATTGATGCACGCGGCAAGCCAGCGAAGAGAACAAAATCTCAGCAATGCAGATGTTATACCCGCCAGCGAAACCATTCGCACAGACTTTCAAAAAACGGCTGATGATATTCTGCTCCGCAAATACACCCCTGCCGGAGTCGTGGTAAATGAATCAATGGACATTGTGCATTTCAGAGGTAAAACGGGCAACTATTTAGAGCAATCGTCAGGCAAGCCAAGCCATAACTTATTACAAATGGCGCAAAGCGGACTGGCATTTGAGTTGCGCAGCATTTTGCACAAAGCAAAAAAGCGAAAAGCCCCGATCATAAAGGAAAATATCCCCTTGCAGATAAACGGAAGCCTGCATCACATATCAATCGAGGCGCTTCCGCTGCCTAACATGGCAGAGCCGCATTACCTGATTCTCTTTCACGACCATCAATCGGTTGGCGGTCTTCAGCCGGCTGCGCAAACCAGCGGGAGCAGCAAAAAGATTAAAGGAAGTAAAGAAAGAAGCGATTACAAGGACTTACGCATTCAGCAATTAGAGCAAGAGTTGGAACAAGTGCGCGAAGATATGCGCAGCATTACCGAAGACCAGGAAAGCGCTAATGAAGAACTGCAAAGCGCCAATGAGGAATTGCTGAGCAGCAGCGAGGAATTGCAAAGCCTGAACGAAGAATTGGAAACCGGCAAAGAAGAGCTGCAAAGCACGAACGAAGAGTTGATGGTGGTGAACCAGGAAATAATCAGTTTAAACGGATATGTGACAGAGGCGCGGGATTATTCGGAAGCCATCGTGGAAAACATCCGCGAGCCGCTGCTGGTGCTCAATAAAAACTTGCATGTAAAAACAGCGAACGAGGCTTTCTATAAAACATTCCGCGTAAGTGAACCTGAAACAGAAGGCGTTTTGATTTATGACCTCGGCAACAAACAATGGAACATCCCTGCCTTGCAGACGCTGCTCGAAAAAATCCTTCCCGAAAAATCAAAGTTTAATGATTTTGAAGTAACGCATACCTTTTCAAGTATCGGGGAACGGGTAATGTTGTTGAATGCGCGTGAGATAATCAATAAAAACAGCGCAGAAAAATTAATCCTGCTTTCCATAGAAGATATTACCGAGCGAGCTACCGCGCTTAAGATAATTAAAGAAAGCGAGGCGCGCTATAACAGGATGCTGATGCAATCGCCCTTTGCCTTTGCAGTGCTGAAAGGAAAAGAGATGACGATTACCCTTGCCAATGACAGTATCAAGAAAATGTGGGGGAAAGGAAAAGATATCGAAAACCAATCGCTGTTCGAAATTTTACCTGAAATTAAAGATGGACAGGTGCCTGCATTGCTTCAGCAGGTTTATACCACCGGCATTCCTTACCGCGGGTATGAGTTCCTTGTACCGTTAGAACGCAACGGTAAATTAGAGGATGTTTATTTCAATTTTACCTATCAGCCCTACTTGGAAGCGGATGAATCCATTTCAGGCGTAACCATTATTGCTTACGAAGTTACGCTTGAGGTGCTTGCGAAAAAAAGAATTGAAGAAAGCGAATCGCTCTTTCGAAACCTTGCTGACGCGATGCCCCAAAAAGTTTGGACCGCGGATGCAGCGGGAAATTTGAATTATTTCAATAACTGCTGGTATGAATATACAGGACTTGATTATGAAGAATTAAAAGGATGGGGATGGGAAAAAGTAGTTCATCCGGATGATTGGGAGGCAACGAAAGAAAATTGGCTGCGTTCCGTTGCCACAGGCGATAACTTTGAAATGGAACACCGCTTTTTGAATACTGCCGGAATCTACAAGTGGCATTTAACGCGCGGCTTAGCTCAGAAAGACTGGACCGGACAAATAAAAATGTGGATTGGCACCGATACCGAAATTCAGGAACAGCAGGAGCATAAAGAAGAATTAGAAAAAAAAGTGGAAGAAAGAACGTACAAGCTGTATGAAGCGAATGCAACGCTCGAAGAAAAAAACAAAGAGCTGGAGGCATTCGCGTATGTATCAAGCCACGATTTGCAGGAACCGCTGCGGAAAATACGCACCTTCACTTCCCTGATTCTTGAAAAAGAAAATGAAAACTTATCCGAACACGGAAAGGATTATTTCAACCGGATGCAGATTGCCGCCAGCCGCATGCAAACACTGATTGAAGATTTGCTTGCCTACTCGCGCACAAACATTACCGAACGCAACTTTGAAGTCACCGACCTCGGTTTAATTATAGAAGAAGTAAAATCGGAACTAAAAGAAGTCATTACTGAAAAAAACGCTACCATTGAAGCTACCGAACTTTGTCCCGTGCGCGTCATTCGTTTTCAATTTCGCCAGCTTTTGCACAATCTTATCGGCAACGCGCTGAAGTTCTCCAGCCCCGACCGTCCTCCGCATATCGTCATCAAGAGTTTCACTGCTGAAGGCAGTAAGTTGGCTCATCCTGAACTTTCACCCAAAACAGTTTACTGCCACATCAGCGTGAGTGACAACGGCATCGGTTTGGAAAAAGAGTACCGTGAAAAAATATTTGAAGTATTTCAAAAATTGCACAGCAAAGATGAATATCCGGGCACGGGCATCGGATTGGCTATCGTGAAAAAAATTGTGGACAATCACAAAGGCTTTATCAGCGCGACAAGCGAATTGAATAAAGGTGCGAAATTTGATATTTTCATTCCGTTAATTGAAGAATAATTTCACCGTGGAAAACAACCCCCTCCATATCCTTCTTGCTGATGATGACGAAAGCGACCGCCTTCTCTTTAAGGAAGCTTTCAAAGAATTGAAATTGAAAACCGTTGTTCAAACGGTGAATGACGGCAAGGAATTAATGGACTACCTTAAAAAAAAGGATGCGCGCCTGCCGCATATTGTTTTTCTTGACCTGAACATGCCGCGAAAAAACGGATTGGAATGTTTAATTGAAATCAAAAACAGCGAAAAGTTGAAAGATATTTCCATTGCTATCTATTCAACCTCCGCTTCAGAAAAGGATATTGAAGAGACTTTTTATAACGGTGCGAATGTTTATATAAAAAAGCCGAATAATTTTAACAAACTCAAAGAAGTACTCTCCAAAGCAGTATCCGCTACGCACCTCTATCGGGAGCCGCCTTTTAATAAGGAAAATTTTTTGTTGAGGGTTTAGCCTCACCCCTGCCCCTCCGCCAAATGGCGGAAGGGGAGTCCAAGCCGTGTGCTGTTGAAGAAAGAATACAAGCCGTGTTTTTAATTTCCTGTTGGTCGGATAAGTGATATTGTTTTGACATCTTCTTCTGCGGAGCGGGATGAGGCTACAAGTGCCGTAGGCATGTCCCGTAGGGACATCATGTTGGTAGAAACCAAAACCACGAAACAAACCAGTGTCCCGTAGGGACACAATGTTTATGCGGGTTCCTGCAAAATGTATCTTTCATCATATTCAACATGAAAAGATTTCAAAAATGAACGGTATTCATCCATGAAGGTTTTCTTTTTGTGATGCTCTTCCTGATTTTTGATGTATTCGATTACGTTGTCAATATGTGAATAGCTGTAGGAAAACGCTCCGTATCCTTCCTGCCATTTGAATTTACTACGGGTGAATTTATTGTTGTTAATCCACTCTGAGGAATCCCCCTTTACCTGCTGCATTAATGAGGAAACGGATTGGTGGGGGCGCATCCCGATGAACAGATGAACATGGTCTGGCATGGAGTTGATGATAATGAGTTTGTGCTGATGGTTTTGAACGATTCCGGTGATGTATTTGTGGAGGTCTTCTTTCCAGTGCTTTTCAATCAATGCCGCGCGGAATTGCGGGGCGAAAATCATTTGGAGGTGAATTTGGGTGTATGTGTTCGGCATAGGTTTATGTCAACATCGCGTCCCTAACGGGACGCGGGGAGGCTATGATTTGTTTTTTTCTACCGACATGGTGTCCCTAAGGGGACACAAATATGGTTTTGTTTTGTTGATTTGCCAAAAGAAAAGTACGACAAGATGTCCATCCTCCTCGCCTTACCGTATAATTAAGAGTAACTTCAATTACGATTACGTTATAAAAAAACTTTTTCTTTCTTGTCATTAGCAAAAATCAGCTTTCAGCCTGCCGCCTCCGATCAATTTTATTCCGAGTTAAAATCACGGGTCAGCAATTATTTTGAAGAGCGCAACCTTTCGCCTCATGCTAATGCGCAGATGATACTGAAGACGGTTGTTATCTTCACCTTTACCTTTGGCGCTTATGGTCTTATCATCGCGGATTTTCTTCCCCTGTGGACGATGTTGCTGCTTTCTATCGCGATGGGCATCGGGATTGCAGGGCTGGGGTTTTCCGTAGCGCACGACAGCATTCACGGAGCCTATTCATCCAATTCCAAAGTCAATTATATCCTGGGGCTTACGATGAACCTTATCGGTGGAAACCGGTATGTGTGGAGCATCACCCATAATCTGGTGCACCATACCTACTCCAATATTCACGAATATGATGAAGATTTGGAACTGGCGCCTTTTATCCGCTTATCCAAACACAAAGCCCATCAGCCCATCCACCGCTTCCAGCATGTGCTGGCGTTTGTAGCCTATTCTTTCGCCACCGTCTTCTGGGTGTTATTCAAGGATTACAAAAAACTTTCACAGCAGGATATCGGTCCGTACCGAAATAAGAAACACCCGCCTTCTGAAATCCTCCTGCTGATAATCTTTAAGGCTGTTTATTATTCATATATGTTTTTGATTCCCCTGCTCGTGATGGACCTTGCCTGGTGGCAATTCCTCATCGGGTTTCTCACTGTCCATTTAGTGGCGGGCATTATCCTCGGCATCGTCTTTCAACTGGCGCATACCGTTGAAGGAACCGAACATGTGAAAGATGAAGGGGATGGAATGATGAAAGAATCATGGGCGGTGCACCAGATGCGCACCACCAGTAATTTCGCCATGCACAACCGCTTCATCAACTGGTATGCGGGCGGTTTGAATTTTCAGATTGAACATCATTTGTTTCCGCGCATCTGCAGCGTGCATTATCCGGCTATCAGCAAGATTCTACAGCGCACCGCAGCGCAATATAATGTTCCCTATAATTTTCATGAGAATTTTGGCGATGCCGTTCAATCGCATTATCGCTATCTGAAAAAATTGGGAAGGGATTAATTCCTGTTCTGATTAGTATAGTTTTCGAAACAACATCCGCAATTTTAAGCCGGCATTAGCAGATATTTGACTTTAGATATTAGATGGGTTGAGGAAGGGACATCATGTTGGTAGATTGCATTATCCCGTTATGGATATCATGTGGTAGATTGAATGATGTCTTTCTGCAAGCGAAACTTTAGGATGCTGAATTTCTACCCTTCAGACTTCACGCTGCATCTGTTCAGCCTTCTCAAGGGCGAGCCGTCTTTTCTGTTTGATTTGCTTGAAGTAAGTAGGGGTTAATCCCGTTACTTTTTTGAACTGGGCGGACAGGTGCGCCACGCTGCTGTAGTTCAGTTTGTAAGAAATTTCACTGAGATTCAATTCATCATAGAGGAGCAGTTCCTTCACCTTCTCGATTTTGTGCGCGATGATATATTGCTCAATCGTGATGCCCGCAGCCTCTGAAAACAGATTGGCGAGATACGTATAGTCATGATGCAACTGCTGGCTGAGGTAATCGGAAAAATTTATTTTGGGACGCTCGTCTTTGTAATGTACCATCTCCACAATCACGTTTTTTATTTTTTCAATCAGGATGGATTTTTTGTCGTCCATCAATTCAAGCCCCGATTTCAAGAGCGCGGCTTTCAGTTGAGCGCGTTGTTCTGAAGTGATATTTTCCATCACCTCCGCTTCCCCCAACTCCACAGCGCCATAGTGCAGCCCGAGTTTTTTCAACTCAGCCTTCACCATCATTTTGCAACGAAGGGAGACCATGTATTTGATGTAGAGTTTCATATTCTTATTTCGGCAAAGGTAAGATGATTAATCTGAGGCAAGGAATTCAAATTTATTTGGGTGTAGGACAAATTGCACAGTTGTCATTCCGGCTTTATGCCGGAATCCCCTGCTGATTACAAACACATGGGGATGCTCCGATACTCGGAGCATGACACAATAAGTGCAAATTCCTTACACCTTTCTCACGTGAGAATGATACAAGTCTTATTTTAAATTGTGTAACGGTTTAGGAAGACTATTGGATTATAATTTATAGGATAATATCAATAAAATAATTTCTTGACACTTCGGAAAAACTTAATCACATGAAAACAAATTTTTTTACTTCAATAACGCTGTTTCTTTTTACGTACGCTGCATTCTGCCAAAACACAATTTCCGTGGATGCGCTCCCGCAAACAATCAGTCCCACTTCACAAGTATTTTTTATGGTTGAAATACCGCAAACAAATATTATGGCCGCTGAAAATAACTGGCTCAAATATGTCGCGACAGGAAGCAGCGGCAGTGCTGATTCGACTAACCGAGAATTCCACCAGGAGGTCGCTTACGATGATAATTTGTCACCATTTTCATTTACAGTTTACAGTAAGATGACCGAAATATCAGATGGAATCCTTCTGAAAGTTTGGTTTAGCCAAAACGGTTCTCCATTCGTCCATAATGATCCGAAAAGTGTTCTTTATTTGGCTGCGCAGAAATATGTCCGCGATTTTGCTGTTGAGCAATACCGCCATGCGGTAGAAGGTGAGTTGAAAGCCGGGCAGGATAAACTGAAAGAAATGGAAAAAGAATTAGTCATCTTGAATAATGAAGAGGAGAAATCATTGAATACGCTCAGTGAAAATCAAAGCGACACCATTTACCAGGCTGAAGCAGTTGCTGAGGATGCTATTGCGACTACCGATTCTGATATCTGGAAATCATCTCAACACATAAACGGCCGGAAAGAAATGGTTGGGACAACCTCCGCTGATGCAAATGCTGTAGATAGCGAACAAAAGACGCTGAAAAAATCTGAATGGAATAAAAATAAATTACAGCATCAAAATTCAACTACCGGCAAGGTCAATGATAAACGCAACAAAGTAAGTTTAAAAGAAAACAGAATTACCTCAATTGCTAAAAAACAACATAAGGCATTGAAATCGGATGAAATCGCATCCCAACGATTGAAAGTGGATGCTGTAAAGGTGAATCTTGCCAATATCAGATAAGTCGCGTTTGCATAAACGGTGCCTGAGTGAAGTTGTCAAGATAACATCCGCAATTTGAATCCTGCATTAACAGAGATTAGACTTTAGAAATCAGATATATTTATGTTGATACGGTTTTACGACTACCAAATGGTCGTTCCTGACGGACTCTAAAAAAGCCCAGTATGGGGGATCTTTTGGCAGCAAGTATGTGTGCGCAAAAAAAGAATATTTAAGCCCCATAGGGGCGACCTTAGCTATCAATTTACTTAACGTGAACTCGGGTTAAATTGTGGATTTTTCAGAATTTTTTAACCCTGTATTTTGATGAAGTTATTTTGAAATTCTTCCTAAGAATCCTTTCCAATAACCTCCCAGTTAATCTCTAAAATCTCATCTAATATCTCACCATCTCAAGTCTAAATAGAGTGTGAATTATATAACTCTATTTCGGAATTGTATAATGGTTCCTGATGCAGTGATGCTCAACTTTGCTTTATTACTTTTTTTAACAAAAAAATCAATTACCATGGGAAATCTACTTTACCTCGTTGCCGTAATCCTCATCATTGGATGGGCGGTCGGATTTTTCGCTTTTCAAACAAGCGGAATCATTCACATCTTGCTCGTCATTGCATTGATTGCGGTGATACTGCGTGTTATCAGCGGAAGAAAAGCAGTAGGATAATATCATTCAATTAATCAGGCAGTTCTTAAAATTTATCTTCTACCCCACTTCTTTCTTTAGAGAATGAACGGATGAGGCAATCAAAAATATAAATTTTTAGTACTGCCTTTAAAATTTCAGATTCCAAAAAAACTGAAAACATGAAAAAAGTATTTTATGCTGTTCTCACGATATATTTTTGGGGTTAACCTTTTAGGGGTCTGGTTTAGTCTGAATTATTTGTTATTTCAAAATTAAAATCACACACATGAAAAATATTTTATCATCAGCATTGTTTGTTTTACCGTTTGCCGTTTTTGCACAGCAGTTTGTTACTGTTGATGCAATTCCGCAGACGCTCATTAACGATACAAATGTTTCGTTTTTAGTTGTAATACCCCAGGCCTCGTATCAAGACGTGGAGAAAAACTGGCTCAAATACGTTGCCGAGGGCAGTAAAGGAAGAGCGGATGAAGCGGATGGAATTTATCACCAATCAGGCGCCTTCAACGGCAATCTCTCCGCATATCCTTTTAATGTTCACAGCAAGCTGATGGAATCTTCGGAAGGAGTTCGCTTAACAGCCTGGTTTACTCAAAACAATGCCGCTTTTATTTCGCACGATTCAACCAGCGATTCCCACCTCGCTGTCAAAAAGTATCTGCGCGATTTTGCCGTTCAGGAATACCGCGAGGCGGTAAAATGTGAATTGAAAGGCGAGCAAGACAAGTTGGATGAGATGGACAAAGAGTTAGCCGCGCTGATTGAAAACGAAGAAAAATCGGTGAAAAAAATCAATGAAAATGAACGCTCCAACGTACGCTCCAATGAAGCCATTGTCACCACTGATTCAGACATCCAAAGCTCAACCCACAAAATTTACGACCAAAAAGAGATGGTAAAGAACACTGCTTCAGACCCGAAAGCTACCAGAGGAGCTAAGAGAACTCTGAAAAATATGGAGGGGAATAAAAGGAATTTACAAAAGAAGAATGAAAAACAAGGCAGCAACATTGACGCCAGAAACAAAGAAAACCGTCATGAAAAAAGAAGCATGGTGAATTCACGGAAGTTTCAGAAAACGAAAACGGTAGAAATTGAAAAGCAGCGCCAAAAGGTGCAGGAAGTGCAAACCAAACTGGATAATATTAAATAAGCAACCGGGAAAAATACAGTATCGATTTTATTAACCACTCAAATCATAAATCATGAAAACAGCAGGAATTGTAATCCTCATAATTGGATTGCTGATAACCGTATTCACAGGAATCAACTTCGTTACAAAGAAGAAGGTAGTGGACATTGGTAACCTCGAAATTTCCCGTGATAAAAATCACAGCCTGGCATGGTCGCCTTTCATCGGAATAGCGGTGATGGTTATCGGTGGTGGTGTTTACTTCTACGGGTCAAAAAAACATTGATTCCATTTTCTTTCCTCTACCTTAAAAAATTCATCATGAAAATTTCTATTTTCTATCACGGCATTGCGCTGATCGTTGCATCGTCTTGCAATACCGGCAAGGATGGATGTTATACCGGCAAGAACAATTACCTTAACCAATCGAAACTTGAAGTGGCTTCGTCAGCGCCTCAAAAAAATTTAAATAAACCTGTGCCGTCATCCATCGGATTGCCGGTACATGATACAAAATCAATTGATAGCCGGAGCTTTCTCAGCGAAGAGATACAACAAACAAATGAATGGTCCGATGCGGATGAACAGTTGTTACTCGCCATGTCGCCTGTTGAGACCGAAGGGAATAAGATGACTGCCAAAGAACTTAAAACCAGGATGGCAGAGGAACTGCGCTTTGTTGCAGGTTCAACTGAGAGCAGGTTTGCCGATAGAGTTTTAAACAGGACCGCCAAAAAAATCGAGTCAAAAGACTTTCAGGCGATACAGAATCTCACTTTTTTCGATAAGTTAAAAGCTAAAATATTCGGTAGGTTGCAGTCGAAATACGGACAGAGGGGCGGTATGTCCACCGCGGATATATTGGCAATCGTATCATTAGCTACCGGGGTTGCTGCTTTTGCCGCATTTCACGGTTCATTTCTTTTTGGTCTTGCCGCTATCATCACCGGTGCAATTGCCCTGAAGAAAGGAACATCGAGACGTGGCATGGCAATTGCCGGAATTGTTCTGGGCGCAGTGGCAATGTTGTTTTGGTCAGGATGGTTATTTGTTTATTAAAGGGTTTGCTTTAAAAGGTTTTCGGAAAGTTTAATAACCGATACAAAGAATCAAAATGTGACTGTTGGTAAGAATTAATCTTAAATCATAATTTTAAAAAACATCTTATGTCAAAACTTATATTCACGCATTTCTCTAAAGGTTTCATCATCCTCTTTTGCTCTCTGCAAATTTTCGCTCATGCCCAGCAAACGGAGTACCGCATTACGGTAGATGGAAAATATGAGCGGTTGAACGACCTCAAGGAAACGGGGATGGTCTATGATGAAAGCAACGGCTCTTATTACAAGCCCATCACCAGCCGCACTTTTTTCTTAGAAGCGCAGAAGCGCGGATTTATCGCGTCCGAGGTCACTTACGCTCAATTTATCCAACTCCCGATTGTGTTACAAATTGCGGCAGTCAATCAGCCTTTAGCTGAAGTGATTGACTGTTCCACAAACTTTACTTCACCCAACTGCCTCCGGTTTAAGGAATTAGTTCTTATCATACCCGATACAGACACGGTGTTGATTGTACCCATCTTGAATCTGAAAAACGTACCGCTCACGCAATTGGAACGGGCGAAACTTTTTCTGAGGCACGATGCGGATTAGGAACATTTTCAAAATAACTTCATCAATGCATCTAATATCTAAAGTCTAATATCTGCTAATGCAGGTTTCAAATTGGGGATGTTTTTGACAACTTTACTTAACAGAAATATCATAAACATGAAAACATTACTTTTTTTCTTCGCCTTCACCTTTTTTTTCATAAGCGGATTTTCACAGAATTATCTTGGTTACAGCAAAGAATATATCATTAAAGCGCTGAAAAGCGAGCGAAAGGACATGAAAGGTCCTGTTGTTGTGAAGGCTGTAAAAGACAATTTCATCATTTATCTTTCTAAAAATGGAAGGAGGTCGGTATATTATCATTTCAAGGAGGTGGATTTCATATCAGAAACAGGCAAAGTCACCAGGGAAGACATCTGCACCAATTATATTTCTAAAAATTTATGCCAGGGCTACGCCCAATGTCCGGAAATGGAAGAAGTAATCCGCTCGCTGAATTCTCATTTTACCCCGACCGGTCAGCATCATATCTGGATAGATTACAGCAAAACCATTCCCCATGAATGGGTGATTGTGAAAGACAATGATTATTTCGAGGTGTATGTATCTGAACTTAAAGAATAATCACTATTAACTGATAAATGCGGGCTAAAGCCCATACGGATTGGGTTTCATCTTTTACCCCCTAAGTTTGCCTACAAGGTCATTCAGTTAAGCTCTCCGTTAGGAGCATCGTTTTTATAGAAGGAATTACCTGATTTAATCTCTGGCTCCGTTGGATCCCCATAAATATCATTGAACAGGGCAAACACATTCTGTGATGAAAATTAACAACCGCATTTTCACAAATTTTGATGCAAGCGAAAAATAAAGAACCAATAATATTTTCCGCCACAGTAGTTTTGGGTTTATTTTCTAAATCCAAAAAATTAATTATCATGAAAAAAAATGTTTCTTTATTGTTAATGCTATCCGTTACCGGAACCTTACTGCTCAATTCAGGATGCACGTTGAAAATGCGCTCCATGGCAAACTCCAACGCCCGGCTGCAGTTGGAGAAAGAAGATGTTGAAATTTCTGAAACCAAAACCGCTACCGCAACATCAAAAATGATTCTGGGTGTTGACTGGAGGCGATTATTTAAAAAGGAAATCGGTGAGGCGGGAAAGACTTCTTTCAGCATTCCGATTATCGGAAATACGCCTATGACAAAAACAGAATCTTATGCCGCCTACAATTTACTCCAGGCAAATCCTGAATATGACGCGGTACTCTATCCACAATATGAAGGCGTGAGCAAAGGTTTTCCGTTTATCTATATCAAAACTGATGTGACGGTAAAAGCCAAATTGGTGAAAGTGAAACAGTAATTATCAAATTTTTAACCTTAAAAAAAGCGGTCAGGAGCCTTCCTGCCCGCTTTTTTTATTTTTCCTAAAATAGTGAACACATTGAGGCGTTTATGTTTAAATCCTCCCTGATTTTTCTAAAATGTCAGCATTAACTTTAGGCTGTTCTAAAAATCACGCTTTTTCCCCTTCTCCTTTGGAGAAGGCAGGGATGAGACGATCCAAAGAGTGAATATTTAGAACCGCCCCTTACTTTCACCACAGTTTGATTTGGATTAATGGCTAAAAACGGAAAGGAAAAACCAAAAAAAGAGAAAGGACCCGGCTTCGTCACCAGAATGAAAACCTTTTTGGCTGATGAGCGTGTGCTGAAGGTCATCGGTCTGACGTTTGTCTTTTCCGGTGTCTTGCTTTTCGTTGCTTTTACTTCTTATCTTTTTAACTGGCGCACTGACCAGTTCATTCCCGCGAATGAAGTGGCAGCCAATAAAATCGGTCAGTTAGGCGCTTACATTGCGGAGCGTTTTTTCAAAAACGGTTTCGGTCTCACCTCGTTTATTTTCATTCCGGTACTGTTTATAACCGGGATTCGGCTGATGAATCAAAACTTGCAACTGCCGCTGAGAGCCGTTTACAAATACGCTTTCCTGGCGCTGCTTTGGTTCCCGCTCACCTTCGCTTTTATTTTCAATGCCGAAAAATTCGGTTTCCCGTTCGGTGGCGCGTTTGGAGCATATCTTCATGGTGAACTCACGCATTTTGTAGGCTGGTTTGGCACATTATCCCTCATCGTTTTCAGCATGTTGGTGTTTTTGGTATTGAAATTCAACATCAACTTCAAATTACCGGTGAATCTCTTCAGGAGAAAAACGGCTGGAGCCTCCAATCTCCCGCCCGTTCAATATGATGAAGAAACGGAAGTGAAAGAATGGGAAGAAAAAATTGTGGAAGAAAACAAAGGTTCGGAAGTGATTTTTGAAAACGAACCCGCTCCTGTTAAAGAGAAAAAGATACCGGCTTCATTAGACCTCGAAGTGGTGGAAACCGCTCATGAGTTGGAAAACAATCAGCAATCAGAAGAACCGGACGATGAACTTTCTTTGGATGTGGTAGAACCGGTGGAAGAAGAAATTTTACCCGGAAACATCCACGTGAATTATGACCCCACGCTCGACCTGCCGGATTACCTCTACCCTACCCTCGATTTGCTGAAAGTTTACAGTGAAGAAAAAATCACGATTGACCGCGAGGAATTGGAAAAAAACAAAGACCAGATTATTCAAACGCTGCGGAATTATAACATTGAAATTTCCAGCATTAAAGCGACTGTCGGTCCTACGGTAACGCTGTATGAAATTGTACCGGCTGCCGGTGTGCGTATTTCGAAAATCAAAAACTTAGAAGATGACATCGCACTGAGCCTCGCGGCATTGGGCATCCGTATCATCGCGCCCATTCCGGGCAAAGGCACCATCGGGATTGAAGTGCCGAACGTGAAAAAAGAAATCGTTTCCATGCACTCGGTGCTGGCTTCCGAAAAATTCCAGAATTCAAAATATGACCTGCCCATCGCGCTTGGAAAAAATATCGCCAACGAAATCATCATTGAAGACCTTTCAAAAATGCCCCACCTGCTGGTAGCGGGCGCTACCGGACAAGGTAAGTCAGTCGGATTAAATGCCATCCTGATTTCATTGCTTTATAAAAAACATCCTTCGCAACTCAAGTTTGTGATGGTGGACCCGAAAATGGTGGAGTTGTCCATTTTCAAAACCATTGAAAAACATTTTCTGGCAATGTTGCCCAATGCGGATGAAGTGATTATCACCGACACCAAGCGTGTGGTTTATACGCTCAACGCACTTTGCATTGAAATGGATGACCGCCTGACATTACTCACTAAGTGCAACGCGCGCAGTATCAAAGAATACAACGCCAAGTTTATCGCAAGAAGACTGAACCCGCTACATGGACATAAATTCCTGCCTTACATTGTGCTGGTAATTGACGAGTTTGCCGACCTGATTATGACAGCCGGTAAAGAAATAGAAACACCCATTGCGCGGCTGGCACAAAAAGCAAGAGCGGTGGGGATTCATTTGATTATTGCCACACAACGCCCATCCGTTAATATCATCACCGGAACCATCAAAGCCAATTTTCCCGCCCGAATCGCTTTTAAAGTCACCGCGAAAGTGGACTCGCGCACCATTCTTGACGCGGGTGGCGCAGACCAACTGATTGGACGAGGCGACATGCTGCTTTCAGCCGGGGGCGACATCACCCGCCTGCAATGCGCTTTCGTGGATACACCCGAAGTTGAAAAAGTAGTGGACTTCATCGCCAACCAGCGCGGATATTCCGAAGCCTTTCAATTACCTGAATACATTGATGACAAAGAAGAGTTTGCGGGCGGCTTGGACCCGGGCGACCGCGATGATAAATTTGAAGAAGCAGCACGCCTGTTAGTCTCCACCCAACAAGGTTCTACCTCATTATTGCAAAGAAGGCTTAATTTAGGCTACAACAGAGCGGGGCGCGTGATGGACCAATTGGAAGCAGCAGGAGTTGTGG
Source organism: Chitinophagales bacterium (assembly GCA_041748615.1). Classification (GTDB taxonomy): domain Bacteria; phylum Bacteroidota; class Bacteroidia; order Chitinophagales; family CAIOSU01; genus JBGTCY01. The sequence continues at coordinate 18,560 of JBGTCY010000135.1, read as the reverse complement.
GACCAAACCAGGGGAGTAAGCCCCGTGAAGTTTTAATTAAAGATGTGATGGAACTGGAACAGTTTTTGAACCATGTAAAGGCAGAATAAACTCAATCATGAAATTCGCCTACTTTTTAATACCTCTTGCAATTTTAATATCTCCTTTTTTTCTTTCCGCTCAAAATAATGAAAGGAAATTAGAACAGGACCAGGAATCCCGCGCTTTGTTAGAGTTGGTCAATAAAAAATATCACGCTTCCCCATCACTGAAGTTGGATTTTTCCTTGTTGGTAGATATGCCCGAAGAAGAATCCAACATCAAATCAAAAGGCGTGGTTTATCTTAAAAACAGCAAATACAAGATTGATACGGAGGAAATGATGATTATCTGCGACAATGTGAAGCGGTATGTTTATTTGAAAGAATCAAATGAATTGCAGGTGAATTACTTTGAGCCTGAAGCGGATGAAATAGAAAGCCCGAGCAAACTTTTTGAGCTTTACAAAGAAAATTATTACAGCCGCATGAGTGGCGAAAGGATGGATAACAATATCAGAGTCACCGTAATCACGCTGATTCCTGCGGACATCAAACAGTCGCCTTATAAAATGATTCAGTTGTTTGTGGACAAAGCAAACAACAGAATTGTCAAAGGTGAAATTCATGCGAAAGACGGGGTGAAATACACTTACGGCATCGCTTACAGCGATGAAAACCTGAACATCAGCGACACGGAATTTTCTTTCGACCCCGCAAAATATCCCGGTATTTATATTGATGACATGACGAAATAAAGTCGTTGAATCTCATTCAAATATTATTTTGCGCTTCACACTCAACTTTTACAAACATGTTGGTAAAAGTTTCATGTTTAACTGCGCTTAATCTGTGAATCTGTGGCAGATTTAGCAGTTTTCATCCTCTGGTCTATCCTCCTTTTCCCGATTGATTTTTTTTCACTGCCTGTATCAATCATTCAAACATTGCATCTAAAATCAAAAGTCTAATCTCTGCGACTTCTGTCTTCAAATTGCGGATGTTATTTTGACATCTTCACTGTGCAGGAATAATCTTCCATTTACTCCGCCATTCTCCCCTGTAATGTATATTTTTACCGCAACAAAAAATCACCATTATGAACTACGATGTCATTGTTATCGGAAGCGGACCGGGCGGATATGTGGCGGCAATCAGGGCTGCGCAATTAGGTTTAAAAACCGCGGTTGTGGAAAAAGCCGAACTCGGTGGCGTGTGCCTCAACTGGGGCTGCATCCCCACCAAGGCGCTGCTGAAAAGCGCGCAGGTGTTCGATTATGTGAAACATGCCACTGACTATGGCATCGAGGTGAAATCATTCAAACCCGATTTTGAAAGCATCATCAAGCGCAGCCGCGATTCGGCTGACAGCATGAGCAAAGGCGTTACTTTTTTGCTCAAGAAAAATAAAATCGAAGTGATTGCGGGCGAGGGCAAATTGCTGAAAGGAAAAAAAGTGGCGGTGAAAGACGACAAGGGAAAAATAACGGAATACACCGCACAGCATATCATTCTCGCCACGGGCGGCAAGTCGAAAGAACTGCCCAACCTCAAACAGGACGGCAAAAAAATCATCGGCTACCGCGAGGCGATGGTATTGTCCAAACTGCCGGAAAGCATGGTAGTGGTGGGCGCGGGCGCTATAGGGGTGGAATTTGCTTACTTCTACAACTCGCTCGGTACAAAAGTGACGCTTGTTGAATTTCAGCCGCGCATCGTGCCGGTGGAAGATGAGGATATTTCGAAAGAGTTGCTGCGCAGTTTCAAAAAACAGGGGATTGAAGTCATGACCGGCTCATCGGTCGAAAAAGTGGATGCCTCCGGAAAAGGCTGCAAAGTGAAAGTGAAAACACCGAAAGGCGAGCAGGAAATCGCGTGCGACATCGTGCTGTCAGCCGTGGGCGTGGCGACAAACATCGAAGGCATCGGGCTGGAAGATGCAGGCGTGAAAACCGACAAAGACAGAGTGACGGTGGATGATTTTTACCAAACGAATGTGGAAGGCGTGTATGCCATCGGGGATATCGTGAAAGGTCCCGCGCTGGCGCATGTCGCCTCAGCCGAAGGCATCCTCTGCGTGGAAAAAATCGCGGGCGAAAAACCCGAACCGTTGGACTACAACAACCTGCCCTCCTGCACCTACTGTCAGCCGGAAATCGCTTCGGTGGGCTTCACGGAAGCGCAGGCGAAGGAAGCGGGTTACGAAATCAAAGTAGGCAAATTTCCCTTCACCGCATCGGGCAAGGCGCGGGCGGCAGGCGCGCGCGAGGGTTTCGTGAAAGTGATTTTTGACGCCAAATACGGGGAGTGGTTAGGCGCGCACATGATTGGCGCCAACGTCACCGAAATGATTGCCGAAGTGGTGGCTGCCCGCAAATTAGAAACCACCGGACATGAAATCATCAAATCCGTTCACCCCCACCCCACCATGTCCGAAGCCGTCATGGAAGCCTGTGCTGCGGCTTACGGGGAGGTGATACATTTGTGAGAGGAGATTTTAGACCTGAGACGTGAGATTTGAGACGTGGGATAAAATTTATAGGGAAATAAACTACTTCAACTTCAAGGCAAAGGTTTTTGATTATGAAAAAAGCAAGTTGTATTTCAATTCTTTCAGTAGCGCTTTTTATACAAATAGCTGCACAAGTTGATTTTCGCTTTGCTGACACGACCGCTGTTTGGAATTATGAAGGTAAATTATTACAACAAGCATCGCCTGGAGGATACTATTATTTTACTAACGTATTAAATATTCATGGCGACACCGTAATTAACACTACTCATTATCAAAGAATATTTAATAGCCATGTCAGGAAAGACAGTAATGAGCGTGTTTATGTATTAGATTTCTCAGGAGTGAATGAGATATTAATTTATGATTTTAGCTTAGGTAAAGGCGATACTTTCAGGATATACAATAGTATTGCTCAAGATACCATGAACATTCTCGTTGATTCAACAGATATTATCAATGATTATGGAACTCCGAAAAAAAGAATGTTTGTGCGGGTTGACCCTATTATTTATGGGAGTTCTGGTTCTGATGTATTTATCGAAGGTATTGGAAGTTTATACAGCTACTTATTTCAGCCATTAACCGATGATTCGCAATTAGATGGTTCAGTTTTCAGATTATTATGTTATTCAGAAAATGGAATCACTTATCAATTTGACAATTCATGTTATGTAGGTATAAATGAATATCTTCCGGATGATGTTCAAGTAGAAATAATCGCTTTGCAAACTTTTATTTCCTTAAGCCTTACAGGTATGGATAATTCTTTTTCATTTACTTTATTTGACATATCCGGCAGAAAGATTTTACAACAACCTGTGAATACAGGAATAAATACCATATCAACTGAAAGTATTGGAAAGGGAATTTATATATGGACGATAGATACTTCACCCAATATTTTAACAAAAGGGAAAATAGTTATTCATTAATCATTGAGCTTAGATGTACCGATATTAGTGAATTGGATGGAAAATAAATCGCAGATAATCATTTACCAGTCGGAAAAAGGGGAAACCCGGCTGGAAGTACGGTTGCAAAATGAAACAGTATGGCTTACCCAAAAGCTGATGGCTGAGTTGTTTCAAACCACACCTCAAAACATCACTATTCATCTCAAAAATATTTTTGAAGAAGGTGAATTGGATGAAGCGGCAACTTGTAAGGATTTCTTACAAGTTGGAATAGAAGGTAGCCGCGAAGTTGAAAGGTTGCAGAAGTTCTACAATTTAGACGCAATTATATCTGTGGGTTACCGCATCAAGTCCAAAGTCGCCACCCGTTTCCGCCAATGGGCTACACAGCATATCAGGGTATACATTGTAAAAGGTTTTGTGATGGATGATGAACGGTTGAAAAATCCTGACTTGCCTTACGATTACTTTGAAGAACTCATTAGACGCATTCAGGATATTCGGACTTCTGAAAGACGTTTTTATCAAAAGATAACCGACATCTATGCTACCAGCACCGATTACGACCCAACGGATGAAAAAAGTATTTTGTTTTTTCAAACCGTTCAGAATAAGATGCACTGGGCAATAACAGGAAAAACCGCAGCGGAAATAATTGCCCAACGAGCCGACAGCAGCAAACCCAATATGGGCTTAACCAATTGGAGAGGAACAAAACCACGGAAGCAAGATGTAGGCATTGCAAAAAATTATCTCAGTGAACCTGAACTTTCAGCGCTCAATAATTTGGTGGAGCAGTACTTGATTTTTGCCACAGGGCAAGCTATGCGAAGGATACCCATGTATATGAAAGATTGGATTGAAAAATTGCACGGCTTTTTAAAACTCAACGACAGAAACATTTTGGAACATGCAGGGAAAATTTCTCACCAACTTGCCATTGACAAAGCTGAGAAAGAATATGAAAAGTATCATGAAGAAAGAAGCCGACAAATTGAAAGCGACTTTGACAAAGCGATAAAAAAACTGCCAACATCGAAAAAGAAAAAAGGTAAATGATAAAAGAGAGTCTTGAAAATACCGCTCTTTTAAAGCTACCCTAAACAGTTTTTTTATACAGCCGAAAAGTACCTGTTTCGGTGGTATTAAAATGCTATGACTGGGCAATAGAGCAAAGAGAAAAAGGCAATTGTTGGAGAAACTATTAGAAAACGCTAAAAAAAACCAATAGGCAGAATTAATTAAACTGTCTCCCTCCTCACCTTCGCATATTTTAGTGTAAAACCGTATGCCAACAAAAAGAATACAGACTATTAATTTCATGACGAGATATTTGTTATGACACAAACACAAACAGATGCAACCGGAAACCAACCGCATAGAGTATAAATTACAACTCACAACCGAGTTGGATATAGAAAAGGATGCGGTCGCCTTTTTAAACTATCATGAGGGAGGCGTCATTTACATTGGCATTAGCAAAAAGGGTGAAATTATAGGCGTGGAAAATCCCGACAGCGACATGCTGAAAATAAAAGACCGCATAAAAAACAACATATCGCCTTCCGCCATGGGATTATTTGATGTGGTTGCCGAGGAAAAAAACAATAAAAATATTATAAAAGTCATCCTCGCCAGCGGCAGTGAAAAACCTTACTTCAAAAAAAAATACGGCATGACCGAAAAGGGGTGTTATATCCGTGTCGGAACCGCTGCCGAACCCATGCCTCAGAAAATGATAGAGGAGTTGTTTGCTTCACGAACCCGAAACTCAATCGGAAAAATAAAATCGCCCCGTCAGGATTTAAGATTTGAGCAATTACACATTTATTACCAGGAAAAACAAAAACCGCTCAACAAGCAGTTTAAAACCAACTTAGAACTCACTACACGGGATAACACGCTCAACTATGTGGCGTACCTGCTGGCTGACGAAAACGGGCTATCGGTAAAACTTGCCAAATACAAATCCGAAACCCGCACTGAACTGATTGAGAATAACGAATACGGCTATTGCTCTTTGGTAAAAGCCGCCAAAAGCGTTATAGATAAAATTGATATTGAAAATAAAACCATCACCCTGATTACAGCTAAGGAAAGAATAGAAAAACGGTTGTGGAATGCTATTGCACTAAGAGAAGCCATTATCAATGCTATCATTCACAACGACTACACCCGCGAAGTGAGTCCTAAATTTGAAATTTTTAATGACAGAATAGAGATTACGTCAGCCGGTTCCCTGCCCGAAGGCTTAAGCCAAAGCGAATTTTTTGAAGGTTACTCTGTGCCAAGAAACAAAGAACTGATGCGGGTATTCAAAGATTTGGACCTGGTGGAACAATTGGGGTCGGGCGTCCCGCGCATATTGGAGACTTACGACAAAGATTGTTTTCACTTTTCGGAAAATTTTATTCGGATGACGTTTCCCTCCGCTGTTCCGCTGGATAGTCTTACCGAACAAGACACCCCCCATGACACCCCCCAAGTTACCCCCCAAGTTACCCCCCAAGTTGAAAGGCTATTAATAGTGATGAAAGGAGAACATTCACGAACTGAAATTCAGGAAAAACTTGGTCTGACAGATAAAAAGAATTTTAATGAAAATTACCTGCACCCGGCTTTAAGCACAGGTGCTTTAGAAATGACGATTCCCGACAAACCCAATAGCAGCAGACAAAAATACCGGCTAACCCGGAAAGGAAAAGAATTATTAAAAAAGTTAAACAAAAAATAAAGGGATTTAATTTTGAGAAGTATCTGAACACTGTAAAATTCTTAGGAGGGAAAATAAAGATTGAGTTCAAGACCTGAGTTTATTCAACCATGTCAGTCCAATTACCATTTTAATACGCAATGACGAATAATTTTTTAAAATCTTTTCATTGGAAAAAATATTAGATGAAATAGCAATAGTTGACGGCAAACCCTACTACGCCTTGCTGGCGGACTTGGTGAATAAAATCCGTCCGGGCAGGTTTCGTAAAAACAGCGCTGCAATCAAGCGCGTTCAGGAATTAACAGCGATGTTAAAGGAAAATCCTGCATGGCGAACCGGCTTGCGCAAAATGCTTGATACGCTGGTTGCCGAAACGGATACATTGTCGCTTTATTCAGAAGCGGGAATTCTTCCGACAGACGGTTTTTTTTCGGAATCATTCCGCAAAGTAGCGCATACCATTCTGCCGCCCGCGGCTGATGCAGGCGAATTGCGCTATATCGTTTCCTCTCTTTTCCATAAAAAAGATGATTTTGAATGGCTGCAAAACATTCCGGGAACAGTCATCGCTGAATTGTTAGATACCCTTTATCCCCGTGAGGATACCATGAAAAATCCCGCAGCCCTGCTGCATGTAATCAACGCGATTGAAGTACTGACACATCGCTTTTCAGGTATCGGATTAGACCCTGTCATCATCACCCGGCACACCGATTTGAAATCAAACAATTCCCCCTTCTTCAAAAATCATCATGCCCTCATTCTTTTAGTCAATGATTTCCACAAAAATCCGGAATTCATCCTCTCCCGCGAGCGGTTCGATGCTATCTGTCTGCTGATTGATGAAAGTGAAAAAGTGATCAAAAAAATCCGCAATGATCAGCATACCCGCGGAGCAAGTTTATCATTGACCTATTCATTGCAACGCATGTACGAACATACGCAGCGTACACGGTTATTGCTTGAAATTATCTATGAATTACAATCCGATGTCCGCTGGAACAGCCTGATATATTTTTTCAAATCTATCGTGCAGGCTGAAAACAGAAAAAACAGTCTCAGGGAGCATTTCACCAAAAACATCGGGCTGTTAGCCTACCAGGTGACCGAGCACGCGGGCAGAACGGGCGAGCATTATATCACGCACAACAGAAAGAGTTATAACAAAATGCTCTACTCGGCAATGGGCGGTGGTTTGATTGTCGGCTTTCTGAGTGTTTTTAAAACAGGGATTTATTATTTGCGGCTGGCTCCTTTTTGGGAAGCGTTTTTATACAGTATGAATTATTCATTGGGGTTTATCGCGATTCATCTCACACATTCCACGCTTGCCACCAAACAGCCCGCCATGACGGCTGCGAAAATTGCGGCTTCATTAGATGTAAATGGTACGGTGGGTGATAGCATTAAAAATCTGTCAGAATTGATTGTAAAAATCTTCAGAAGCCAGTTTATCGCTTTTGTGGGCAATATGTTTATCGCTTTCCCGGTGGCTTTTATAGTCGGAGTCATTTTTCTTGCGATATCCGGCTCACCGGTTGCAGGTGAAGAAAAAGCCTGGAAAATGATTCAGGAAATTCATCCCTGGCGCAGTCTTTCATTATTTCATGCCGCAATTGCGGGCGTCTGTTTGTTTGTCGCGGGCTTAATTTCAGGCTACTATGACAATGAGGTGGTTTTCAGAAAAATTCCGGAACGGCTGAACAATCACCCTTTGCTGAAAATTTTGCTGCCTGAATTTTTACGCACCCGTTTTTGCAATTACATCGAAAACAACCTCGGCAGCCTCACCGGCAATTTTTTCCTGGGAATTTTTTTGGGTTCAATCGGCACGATTGGATTTATTCTCGGCTTGCCGATTGACATCCGCCACGTTACTTTCGCTTCAGGCAATTTCGGTCTTGCCTTCGCCACATTAGGATTGCAGATACCATTGAAAACCATTCTCATCACCCTCATCGGAATAGTCGCTATCGGCTTTGTCAACTTCATCGTCAGTTTCAGTCTCGCCATTTGGATAGCAGTTCAATCACGCGGAGTGGCATTTAACAAAACACCGATTCTCGTTTCATACCTGCTCAGGCATTTACTCACAAGACCGCAGGATTATCTGTTTTCGCCAAGGGAAATCGCGGAATCAGAAAAAGAAAATACCACTCAGGATGAAGAAAAAAATATGGACTGACCCGAATTCAATCTCTTGTTGCCAGCGCTGCAATCACCTTGCCCAGCCACATCACAAAGGCAACCATGATAATGGCAAATCCCCAATAGATGATTTTGAAATAAGGACTTGCCATGATGGCGGCTTCGGCTTTCGCCTGTTCAAGCTTGAGACCCATTAAATCGGTTTTGTCAACTTTCACTTTTTGCTGGTCATTTTCTTTACTCTCCAGCGCATTGCTCTGTACTTCAATATACGCCAGCAGATTAACAATCTGCTCTTCATTAAGGTCGCGGTTGTCGGGCATCACATTTTGGTTATAATCAATAAAGAGTTGTCTCGCCAGCGGGTCGCCAGCTTTTATCATGCTTTGTGATGATTGAATGAAACTGACTAACCATCCATGTTCACGGATTTGAGTCACATTTTTTAAATCAGGACCAATCAGCCTACCCCCGATTTTATGACAGGCAGTGCAGCGGGAGGTGAAGATTTTTTTTCCTTCTTCATTGGCTTGAGATGTCAGGATGAGCGTCATGAACATCAGGGTGAAAGTGATTTTTTTCATCATAAAAATCAAAATAGTTTATTTGAAAGATTCATTTTGTGACAGTTCTAAAAATTACCTTTTAGAAGGGCTGCAATAAAAAAACAATTTTCAGAACTGCCTTCAATAAACCCGCGGCATTTATTTTGCCGCGAGCAAAATATTCACATCGTTAATTAATTTATTCACTGAAACAGAATCAGTCCCGTCATAATAGCCCCTGATACTTCCGTCCTTGTCCACCAAAGCCAGTTTTTCGCTATGTATAAAATCCAGTTCATCGCCTTTTCCTTCCAGCGCAGTAATAAAAAAACCATTTCGCGCCAGGAGGTATAATTCTTTTTTATCCCCGGTAAAAAAAGTCCACATGTTGTTGTCAGCGCCATAGCGTTCCGCATAGGCGGCAAGCACATCGGGCGTATCACGCTCCGGGTCAACCGTGAATGAAAGTAACCTGACCTCATTGGTTGACAGAAATTCATCCTGCACCCTTTTCATCTGACTTGTCATGGTTTTGCAAATGCTCGGACAATAGGTGAAGAAAAAATCCGCCACCACAATCTTGCCTTTGAATGTTTCATCACTCACCAACTCACCCTGCTGATTGATAAAACTAAAGTCGGGAATCGTATGCCCTTGAGGTCCGTAAAACGGCAGTTTGTTTTTATTTACATTACTTATCAGCAGGAATCCGGCTAACGGCAAAGCCACGATTACTACCAACATCAGGATAGTTAGAAATAGAGTTTTTTTCCCTTTCAGCTTCATATTAATTAACGAGTGTTTTCAACCGGTACCGGATTATCCGGCATATATGGAGGTGAACCTTTTTTTCCATTTTTAACCGCTTCGTTAATAGCGGGAACATAAGCAAAAACTATCAACACCAATGCTACCACCACCCAGGGTGTCAGCCGTTCAAACGGTTTGATATTTTTTTCATCATGATAGGATTCTTCCTCCGGAAAGCCGAGTGTAGCTTCCATTTCTTTTGGCGCCAGCATCGTTTTCACTAACACCACAAAAAACACCAAAGCGGCAAGAAATAAAATGATACCCCCAATCGCGGTGATATGTGTACTCATAATGTATTCAGGCTTGAACAATTCACTGTCGGGATTGAGGTAGGTCATTCCCATGTTGGTTCTGCGTGGCTCGCCAATCAGCCCTCCGTATTTCAGTCCGCCAGAAAAAATCAATAACCCAAACGTCCACAGGTAAGGCACCGCAACATTCCATCCTTTCATCTGCACTTTTTTTCCCATCAGCGCGGAAACAAGATACAAGCTCATTCCCAAAATACCCAAAAATACGGGACCCGCAACGGTCAGGTGAAAGTGGCCGGGAATCCATGCGGTGTTATGCACCACTAAGTTCATGGTATATGAAGCATTCACGATACCGCCAATGCCACCGAAAATAAAAATAATGAGTCCGCAAATCAAATAAGCGAACAAATAGCGATTACCGTCAAAATAAGGCAGCTTCCCCATCCATCCGAACAAACCACGAGCGCCCTTTTTCCAGCCTGCATACTCAAGGGACGCGGCAATGGTAAACGCTGTGAGAAAACTCGGCAATGCTACACCGAAGGTGAAAATCGCGTGAAGCAACTTTGTTCCCTGGCTGATACCCGGCTCCGTAAACTGGTGATGAACACCTACCGGGATTGACAATATAATAAACAACATAAACGCTGCTCTACCGGCATAATCGGAATATAATTTTCCGCCAGCCTGGCTCGGTAAAATGGAATAATACATGACATACACCGGAAGCAGCCAGAAATAAACCAACGGATGTCCAAAAAACCAAAACAATACGCGTGTCAGCAAAATATTGATTTCATCCACCAGACCTAAAGACCAGGGCAGTAAAAATCCTAATATTTCAACTGCCACCGGGATGGTCGCAATAAACCAAATGATGAAAGTTGTCATGATACCAATGACGGCAAGCGGCATTTTCTTTCCCGGATTTTCCTTTTGCCATGCTTTGTAAGGTAAAAACCAATTGAAGAACGCCACCCACGAACCAATTACCAGCAATGTAGCGCCAATGTAAAAAGTAGGATGCGCTTTTAATGGTGGATAAAAAGTATAAAGCACGGATGCCTGATTGGTCAGCATGGGGTATGCCGCTAAAAGTGTTCCGATGACCATCAACAACAACGAAAGCATGTTCATCTTTTCATTGATGTTTCGGTTCAAATAATGAATCATCACCGCGTTGCCAAATGCGACAGCGAAAAAAGTAGTGAGCACAATCGCGTTGATGACTCCGTGTAAAGTCAGTCCCTGATAATATTCCAATCCGCCAAAAGCGCTTGCCTGGATGAAACCCGCGCGATAGAAAGTTTGCAACATGCCATGGTAAATACCCAGCGTTAAAAGCGCCATCGGCACGAAAATTTCAGCGAGAATGATGTTTTTGTTGGTGTTGCTGATAGTTACAGAACTCATTGTATCAATCGTTTTACTTTACAATAATATTTGCCTGCATATATTGATGGTTGGTGCCGCAATATTCATGGCACATCACGCGGTAAACTCCGGGTTCTTTAAACCTTGCCTTCGCGAAGGCGATGTTGCCGGGTATCGCCATCAGGTTGACGTTAGTGTTTTCAATGTATAACCCGTGAACGACATCCACCGAGGTGAGGTAGAAATCCACTTCGCTGCCGCGGGGGATTTCAATCACTGCCGGGTCAAACGCCCACATTTTGGCTACGCAATAAACCTGATAGGTGTGAGGGTCAAGGTCAATCACCTGACCTTCATCGAAGAGTTTTCCATCAGGAAGACAACCGGGCAATTCGGTTTTCATGATTTGCCCCGCTCCGAGGATGGCGACAAAAAACAATGACATCAGGGATAATGATGTGATAAAGACAAATTTTTCTGTTTGTATCATCGTTAGGCGCGATTAATCATTAATAAATAAATTCCACCCCAGACTAAGATGAAAAACATCGCCATCAAAAGGAAAAAGGCGATGCTTCCCTTGGGATAAAAACTTTCGGATGTATCTTCCGAAACTTCATGGATTTCGTTCATGATTTTCTGATTTTAAGGTGAGGCAAAATTCATCGGTTAATGGACTTAAGATTTATGATTTTAATCAAACAAAAAGGTGACATAAGTCACCTTTTTGTTTTCAAACAGTTATGTTTTTATATGTAATAAATATGTTAATTTACTAAAGGTAATTTCTGAATTACGATTTCATCCATCAGTCCGCTTTGATGTAAACATCCTCTTCTTTGCTGTAGAAAAAACTCAGGGTTGAATGGTTTTTAAAAAAGTCTTTCAAAGATTTTGAATCATTAAATTTTTCATCAATGTTTTCAGTCACTGGCGCTAATGTCAACCGGGCGCCTGAAGTTGAAGTTTCTACTTTATAGAAATAATACACTCTCGGAGAAGCGCTTTCTTCCCAGATATTGAAAAACCGGACTCCCTCAACATCGGAAAGGTATCCTTTGTAAGCGGTGACATCCCCGGATTCAGTACTTTTTTTCTCAATACTGTAAGTAAAATTATCTGTATTTTTTACATCATATAAATAATCGGATGAACTTTTTGCTTCCCACAATCCAAGTAGCTTGTCATCAATTTTCACGGATGGTTCATCAATCGGCACCTCAGAGTTGTAAGGGCATCCTGAAAAAATAACAATAGCAAAGAAGATAAATAATAATCTTACAGTAGTTTTCATGGGGAGATTTTTAGTGCCCTAAGATAGAGAATGTTGGCAGATTTTCTACCAATTTTATTTTTTTGTATTCAGGTACAGTATTTGCCATTGAACCCCTTTTTTCATTAATTCCTAAATTGCACCAATCTGATTTTTTCACGCTTAAATTTTTACGGATGAAACAAGTTTTGAGTATTGTTCTTTTATTGATTTCCATTACTGCTTTTGCCGACACCATTGAAGTAAGAGGAAAATATTTAACCGGCTGTGATTTTCCGAAGTCCATCAAATTACGTCCCTATAACCCGATGACCAACATGACCACCGAAGTGGCGGTGAATGAAAAAGGTGAATTCACCTACCGCTACATCGGTGTTGCCCCTAAACAAATCACGGTAAGAAGCGGAAAAACCAACTATGATTTCTTGGTGACTGCTGCTGAAAGAATATTAAAACTTGAAATTTCCTGCACTGCTTCCGGTCATACGATTGCCGCAAAAGATTCACGAGAAAACAACGCTTTTCAGGAATATGACAAAGCGAGTAAAACTTTTCAAAAAGATTTTGAAGTCTTTTGCAGCAGCGACTTGAGCAACAATGAGACCTTTGCCCGCCTGCAAAAGCTGCTTTCGGATTATAATAAAACCCTTCAAAAAATCATTACAACACACCCCAACTCGTTTACCGCAAAGACACTTTGCGTGGCAGCCAAATTGCCGGATGAGGCGCTTACCTCGCTGGATGCTTTAAGACAACAATATCTCAATCGGGATGCATTTGGCAATCCGACATTGTATGATGTCGCCTTTTCATCACGGACTCTTCAGAATTACCTTTTCTGTATCAGAAACCCGGATGACCAGACTTTCACCTGGTTTGAAAAACTGATGGCAACTGGACTTAAAAATACCGGTGCCGCCAGAATGTTACAGCAGGTCATATTTGATGTGATGTATTTCAAACATGAAGAGGATTTGCTCATAAAATATGCTTCATGGTCTGAAACGAATGGCGCGAAGATGTACAATTCGAGCGTGAAGATGCGGTTGAAAAAGTTAAGCGCCTGCATGGCGGGCAGTCCGATTATTGATATTGATTTGAAAGACCAGTCAGGAGTTACAAAAAAGCTGAGCGAAATTGCCGGTTCCGGCAAACTCACCGTTTTAATTTTTTACAGCCCGAATTGCGCGCATTGCAAACAGGAAATGCCCCAGTTCAACAAAATGTGGGAGCAATATAAAGACAAAGGTTTGCGGATTTATTCGGTAGCTTTTGACGCACAACAAAGCGAATGGCAGGGTTTTATCAAATCAAATCTGAAAGACTGGACCCATGTATTCGAGCCCTCAGACATTCGCTCACCATACACCTCACAATATGTTGTCAACTACACGCCTACTTATTTATTGATTGACCAAAATGGCAACATCATTTCACGTTTCGGGAAGTTTGATTACATCATGCAGGAAATTCCCAAAAGACTTGGGTAAAGCATGATTGGAAAATCAGTAGCGGGTATAAAGGAAAAACCGGAAAAATTATTTTACCTGAGCAATCAGGTTTTTGAACGCCTCGGGGTTGTTCATCGCGAGGTCGGCAAGCGTTTTACGATTCAAATCAATCTGCGCCTTGTTCAGTTTATCAATGAATATAGAATAACTCATGCCTTCATTTCTGACAGCCGCGTTGATACGGGTTATCCAAAGACTTCTGAAATTGCGTTTTTTGGTTTTGCGATCGCGGTAAGCGTATGTCAGGGATTTTTCAACCTGGTTTTTGGCAACCGTATAAACATTTTTCTTTCTTCCCCAGTAGCCTTTTGCCTGTCTGAGAATTTTTTTACGTCTTTTGTGAGAAGCAACTGCGGGTACTGAACGTGGCATGACTGTATATTTTAAAAACGATTATTTAAGCTTTAACGAGCAACCTTTTGATGGTATATTCATTGGTTTTATGCACAAGGGCGCTTTTTCCCAATCTCTTTTTCCTGTTTTTGGATTTCTTGGTAAGGATATGATTCAGGAAAGCATGTGCACGCTTTACTTTACCTGTTCCGGTCAGTTTGAAACGCTTTTTCGCGCTTGAATTGGTTTTCATCTTTGGCATCGCTCAAAAAATTTGAGGAGCAAAGATAACGGTATATCTTGAAAATCAAAAAAAAAGGAGCAGAACCGGGATATTCACACGAAATCGGCAAATTATCAGGTTATTTCCACGCTGATTTCCATAAATTCACCCAAATTTTCGAACTGAGCATGGAGAACCAACTGCTGTATAAAATCGGGATTACCTTGTTGCCCAATGTCGGTCCAGTACTTGCCCGTAATCTCATCAGCTATTGTGGCGGAGTGGAGCAGGTTTTTAAGACCAAAGTTCAAAAACTGGTCAAAATTCCGGGAATCGGTGAAAAAACCGCGCAGGATATTGTTGAAGCCGATGTGCTGGGTCTTGCCGAAAATGAAATCAATTTCATTGAAAAAAATAAGATTCAGCCGCTTTTTTTCTTAGATGAAAATTATCCCCTGCGGCTGAAAGAATGTTATGACAGTCCGTTGATGCTCTATTACAAGGGTAACGCGGAATTGAATGTTCAGAAAACGGTCGGCATAGTAGGAACGCGCAATGCGACCGACTATGGAAAAACAGTGTGTGAAAAAATATTAGAAGCGTTGTCATTCCTTGACGTGCTCGTGGTGAGCGGTTTGGCGTATGGCATTGATATTTGCGCCCATAAATTATCGCTGGAGAAAGGATTGAAAACCGTAGGCGTCCTGGGTCATGGTTTGCACCTGATTTATCCGGCTGTGCATAAAAGTGTCGCTGAGAAAATGCAATCGCAGGGAGGATTATTGACCGAATTCACTTCCCAATCAGACTTCAACAAAGAAAATTTTCCAAGACGCAACCGCATCATTGCCGGATTGGTGGACGCGCTCATTGTCGTGGAAACCAAAAAACGCGGTGGTTCCATCATTACCGCTGAAATTGCAAATACCTATAACCGGGAAGTGTTTGCCGTTCCGGGAAATATTCACGCTCCTTTTTCAGAAGGATGTAATTTTTTAATCAGAACAAACAAGGCTGCCTTGTTTGATGACCCCGCTGAATTTGTCGCTGCTATGAATTGGGAAATCAACATGAAAAGCAACAAACCTGCACAACCTCAACTGTTCGAGGAACTTGACCAGGATGAACAAAAGTTAGTGAACATTTTAAGGGAAGCGCAAACGGTGAGAATTGATGAGCTTTCCATGAAAATGAATCGTCCGAGCGGGATTATCGCCAGCAGTCTGCTCAACCTTGAACTGAAAGGAATTGTGAAAACATTGCCCGGTAAGGTGTATGCACTCTGTTAAAAAATGATTTATTAAAAATCTGGATTAACCCATTTTATCCTGTTAATTTATTTAACTGTTTATTAACATATTTTAGAGGGTATGTTTAATTGTTTCCCAAAAAATTTATAAACTTTACTTCACAAAAATCCGGATAATGAAATCAATCATTAGTTTATTAATTATATGCTCATTTTTTTCCTGTCAAACCGAAAATGAACAAACGATTGAGACGGCAGAACGGGAAGTAAAAGTTTTAAAACCCCGCAACATCATCCTGATGATTGGTGATGGCATGGGTGTGACCCAGGTGACGGCAGCCATGTATGCCAATGGAAACAAACTTGCGCTCGAGAAAACCACCCATACCGGGTTGATGAAGACAGCAGCGAGTGATAAACTCATCACGGATTCAGCGGCAGGTGCAACAGCTTTTTCGATTGGCAAAAAAGCCTATAACGGTGCCGTGGGTATTGACAAGGATTCTGTTGCCCATGAAACGATTTTAGAGCGCGCAAAGCGCGAAGGCTTATCTACAGGGCTGATTGCGACCGCGAGTTTGCAACACGCCACACCGGCTTGTTTTTACGCGCACCAGCCCTCCAGGAAAATGTTTGAAGAAATCACAGATGATTTCATTAAAAACCCGGTTGACTTTTTTGTTGCCGGAGGAAAAAAATATTTCACGGAAAGAAAAGACGGACGCAATTTGCTTGACAGCCTCAGTGCAAAAAACGTCACGCTCTTTCCTGAAATTAAAAACATTTCCGGAGAGGGAAAGGCCGGTGTTTTTGTGGCGGATGAAGAGCCACTCTCGATTCTGCGCGGTCGTGAATCTTACCTGCCGGAAGCCACCAAAACTGGCATCCAGCGGTTATCAAAAAATGAAAAAGGTTTTTTTCTGATGGTGGAAGGTTCGCAGATTGACTGGGGCGGACATGACAATGACTCTGATTACATCATCGAAGAAATGCTCGAATTTGACCAGGCGATTGAGCAGGCGCTCGCATTCGCGGAAAAAGACGGCAACACCTTAGTCATCATCACGGCTGACCATGAAACGGGTGGTTACGCCATCAACGGTGGCAAGTTAGACGGCTCGGAAATCAAAGCGGGTTTTACAACCGCGCATCACACGGCAGTGATGGTTCCTGTTTTCGCATTTGGTCCGGGCGCGGAAAAATTCACCGGTATTTATGAAAACACCGCCATCTATGATAAGATGATGCAGTTGTGGGGTTATTGATTTGTAATGTTGGCAAAATAATATATTTTATAAGATATTAGACTTTAGATGTTAGACAACCCCAAGGCATCTAAAATCTAAAGTCTAATATCTGCTAATGCAGACTTCAAATTGCGGATGTTATTTTAACAACTTCACTTATCCATTATCATCCGTAGCTTTCTCAGAAATAGGATTCTTGCACAAGGTAATTTTTCACGTAATCATCTACGCCTTCGCTAATGGAAACAAAGGGTTCGATATACCCGGCTTTGCGCAGTTTCGTGATGTTGGCTTGCGTAAAATATTGATACGTGGAGCGAATATCTTCGGGAGTGTCTATGTAGGTGATTTGTGATGGTTTGCCAAGCGCGTTAAAAACGGCATCAGCAAGTTCAATAAAAGTTGCGGCAGTACCCGTTCCTAAATTGTAAATGCCGGATGTCGGTTTTTGACTGAAAAAAAACCATAATACTTCAAGTACATCATTGATGTAAATAAAATCCCTGCGTTGCTCTCCGTCTTTGATGTCAGCGCGATGAGAACGGAAGAGTTTCATATTGCCTGTTTCGTGAATTTGTCTGAAAGCATGATACACCACGGATGCCATTCTTCCTTTGTGATATTCATTCGGACCATAGACATTGAAAAACTTTAGTCCTGACCAAAATGGCGGAGCATCCGTTTGGTTTATAGCCCAAAGGTCAAAGTCTTGTTTAGATTGTCCGTAAAAGTTGAGCGGTTTTAATTGAGCAATATTTTCATGGAGGTCATCAAAGCCTGATTCACCCAAGCCGTAAGTAGCTGCGGAGGAAGCATACAGGATGGGGACCTGGTATTGAACACATTGCAGCCACAGTTTTTGGGAGTAGCCGGTGTTGAGTCTTTCGAAAATTTCAGGATTGGTTTCCGCAGTGTCGGTGCGCGCGCCAAGATGAAAAATAAACCTCACCCGATTGTGATGTTTGTCAAACCAATCATGAAAAGATTCACGCTCCACACTTTCAGCGATTGACTTTCCGTCAAGGTTTGGCTTTTTGTCGGGGTTACGAAAACGGTCAACCGCGACAATATCGGTGATGCCTTTTTGATTGAGCAATCCAATAAGGCAACTTCCAATAAATCCTGCTGCTCCGGTTACGACTATCATATTTCTGATATTAAATGCAGTTGTAAAATTAGGTATTCAGCACGGGATAGATTCAGCGCTGATAAAAGTTTGCCCGAAGGTAAGACACTCCTGAAAAATACGCTACTAATCGAAGGTAAAAGATAAACGTACGAAGCGCGCGCCATCATTTTTTTACCAAGGGCGGTTCTAAAAATTGCTCTATTTAATCGCCTCATCCATTCGTAATTTTTAGAACTGCCCTCAAGAAGTATTGCTCATGGTGGGCGTGATGTCTGAAGGTGGACTTTCAAATTTGTCGC
>JBGTCY010000134.1:0-4995 GCA_041748615.1 Chitinophagales bacterium | reverse complement strand
AGGAAAATGGATACGTCAGGGCAGACAAACCTTCCTGAAAATATTCAGCTCGAAGCGCTATGACCTCATCCCTCTGAAAACCTAATCATCCGATTTACGGGTAAAACGCCATCATCCCGACTGGGGGAAAGGGGGCGGTGTGTTATCTCACCCTAATTTTAACATCAAATTAGTGAATTTAATATTTTATTCCAAGTTCACGCTATACGAATTGTTGAGCTATATTAGTCTGCGGATTTGAGGTTTATGAACAACCGATGTTGATTCGTTTCCACAAAAATTTGTTGATACCTTGTTTTTCCTGCATAAATAAAATATCAAGATTTTGCGGCTGAAACGGGTTATAGCCCGTCAGGATTTTGGATTTGTTACTTTATCCCATTGCTAAAGCGATGGACTATGGATTGGCTCACATTCGCTTCAGGTTTTCATATGTGCCTATCACTTTAGCGATGAGATAAAAAATACCTTTTCCCGGCTAAGAATTTTGCATCATCATTGAAAGTCCGTTTCTTCACACTTGCAAATGAAACATTTATTGAACAGGTTCTTAACCGGCAGCGGTTCGGCATATCAATTGGCGTTTTTCAGAATCAGTTTCGGAGCGATTCTTTTTTGGGAAGCCTGCCGCTATTTTTACCCGGGTACGATTCATCAGTTTTTTATTGAACCGCGTTACTTTTTTCACTACTTCAACTGGGATTTCATTAAACCTCTGCCGGGCAACGGAATGTATTTCGTTTTTGGAGCGCTGGCGATAGCAGCGCTTGGCGTGACGCTGGGATGGTTTTACCGTTTGAGCGCATCCTTACTTTTTTTATTGTTCACTTATGTTTTCCTGCTCGACCAAACACATTATCTGAATCATGCTTACCTGCTTTGTCTGATTAGTTTCATTATGATATTTCTTCCGGCTGCGAAGATTTTATCAGTTGACGTTTTAAGAAATCCCGCGCTAAAAAAACAACAAATACCGAAAGCGGCTATCAGTCTGTTACAATTCCAGGTGGCTATAGTTTACATCTTTGGAGGAATCGCGAAAATCAATCTTGATTGGTTGCAGGGTGAGCCGATGCGCATGTGGCTGAATGCCCGCAAACATTATCCGGTTGTAGGCGAATGGCTCGGCACTGAATTCTCTGTCTATTTTTTTTCCTATGGCGGGCTGCTGTTCGACTTGTTGATTGTTCCATTCCTGCTTTTCAAAAAAACGCGCTTACCGGCTTTTGCAATCGCGGCAGCATTTCATCTGACCAACGTGTTTCTTTTTAACATCGGTGTATTTCCCTGGATGATGATTGCCGCTACATTAATTCTATTTGTACCGGAGTTTTGCGCGTTGATTGAGCGAAAATTTACACAGGCATACAGTTTAAAAATTTCACAAAATGACATCCGCCCTCTCAGAAAATCCATTCAACTCGCATTATTCACATGGTGCTTGCTGCAAGTCCTCATCCCGTTGCGGCATTTTCTGTTTCCGGGCAATGTAAGCTGGACGGAAGAGGGACATAAGTTTTCATGGCACATGAAGCTGCGTTCCAAAAAATCAAAAACGCGCTTTTTTGTCGAGGATAAAACTTCAGGAAATATCAAAGAGATTTCACCCGCCTATTTTTTAACGCAAAAACAAATCGGGAAAATGGGTGGAAACCCAGAAATGCTGAATCAGTTTTGCCGCTTTCTCAAAGAGCAGCTTGCCGCACAGGGCATCACAAATGTGATGATTAAAACTGAAGCGTATGCGTCATTAAACGGGAGAAAATTTCAATTATTAATTGAACCTCAAACAGGCCTTTCTTCAAAAAAATATACCATCCTTCCGGCTGCATGGATTTTGCCATTAACCGTCTCCTTACAAGAACGTCAGGATTTTTCAGATACAGGCATTTCAGATTAATTAAAAATATTGTTGCTTCAAATTGTTCCATTCTGAATTTTACAACTAAAACCCCTCCCTCAAAACACATCCCCCGTGCTCCGGATGCTTGCCTGTGCGCCATTGAAATTGCCGACAACGGCAATGAGATTGACCAAACCTGCCGGGCAAAAGGAATGTCTGTAAATTGGTAGTTGCCGCTGAGGTCAGATTTGGTTTCATTAATTTTCACCTGCGAGCGAAACCACTGCATCGCTGACTACGATATTGTTAAGGTCATAAAGCGAACCTGTTACAATGGATTTTTGAGAAAATGAAGAGGAACAGATTAAAGAAAAAAGAAGGGAGAGAATCCCTGATTTTTTTTCATTTGAAAGGAGATGTTCCGCTAAAAGTACAACTTTTACACCGACTGATACCGTGCGCGTTTAAAGTCTATTTTAAGAGATACGCGTAAGCATCTTTGCTCAGCGAACGCACTTCATCTCTCACTTTCTCGGCTTCTTCAATGGTGGAGTATGGTCCAATATAAACTTTATACAACTTAGGACCGTTTCTGACATAATCCGGAATGTAATAATATCCGGCTTTCGAGTATCCCAAATCTTTTAATTCATTCGCGGCAGCTTGGGCGGCATCTTCAAGACTTACGGCAGAATAGCTCAAATACCAGGTATTTCTGGGCAAAGTTCCGGTGGTTGCAACTTCATTTGTTTTATTGGAGGTGGTCGTAGTGGAAGTTTGGGTTTTGTCGTCTGTTTTCGTTTGCGGCACTATCTCCTCATCCAAATCCTCAACGATTGGCGCTCTGCGAAAATCCTCCTCATCTTCTTCATCATCCAAAGAAAAATTGCCGGAATTCTCCTCCCCTTTCATTATACCCGGGTCAATCGCTTCTTTTTTCTTGTTCGCATCTTCCGCGATTGATTCTGATTTATTAATGCCCAACTTAGTGGCAATCGTTTCGCGGATGTTTTTGTTAAATAAAACAAAACCGATTCCGAATAAAATGAATAAAATCAGCGTGGCTAAAACAGCGGTTTTTGCAACAGAGCCTTTTCCGGGTTTGGGAGGCAGTGGCGGTATTTGTTTTTTCTCATTCATTGTTTTTCCTGAAGTGGTTTTCGGTTCCTCTTTTCCTTTCATAACATTTATTCTTTCGGCAGCAGCGCTTTGTCTTTCTTTTTTCTCACGTTCCCGTTTTTCAACTTCTTTTCTCCAATAATCAGCGCGCTCTTCAGCAGTTTTCCCTTTCAAATCTTCTCTTTTCGGTGAGGATGCGCCTGCTGTTGGCGGTGGGGATGAAAGTTGCGCGGATGATTCGCGCGGCTTTTGTTCAATCACTTCCGTTTCTTCTTCCTGTCGTGGTGGTTCGGGTTCGGGTTTTACTTCTTGTCTGATCGGCTCTGTTTTTTCCTCTTTGACAGGCTCTTGACGGATGGGTTCATTTTTAGGTACATTGGTTTCATCCATATCTTTTACGCCATACTTCACTTTCAACGCGTGAATCAATTCCACCTCCCTGCCTTTATATTTCCGGAGAAGCAAATCCACCTCTCCCACTTTTTCGGGATTGTGTTTTTGATAGAATTCTATCAGAACGGCACGATAATCCATAGGTTTCTGCGCTTTGTGATGCTTAAAAAATCGTCATAAAGATATGTGAAAATTTCAGAGAATTTCGGAAGAATATTTAATCAGCCTCAAGAAATTATTTTTAACCCTTTATTAGTGATATTTTAGCGCACGCTCAATACTTTTTCATGAAAGCAATCAAATTCTTCATTCCCTTTGCCCTGACGTTAGCGCTGGGTGTTCTGTTTAATAATAACCTTGGCAGTATTCCACCTGTCGGGAAATTTCTCAGTCCGTTTACCGGTTTTTGGCAAAACGCGGAATCAACCGAAGGAAATCTTTTTTTTGAAAAGAATTTGAAAGGATTAAAGGCGGTAATCACGGTGCAAATGGATGAACAAAGAGTGCCCCATATTTTCGCTGAAAATGAACATGATCTCTACTTCGCGCAAGGCTACGTTACCGCCCGGGACAGGCTGTGGCAGATGGAGTTTATGATTATCGGTGCAGGTGGAAGAGTTTCTGAAATTTTTGGCGAAAAAGCGCTGGAATATGACCGCACAACGAGGCGCATCGGCATTCCTTATGCCGCTGAAAACACCATGAAATTATTTGAATCCGACACCGCTGCTCAAAATCTTTTGAACGCTTACAGCGCGGGAGTTAACGCCTATATCAATTCCCTGAACTACCGTAAACTGCCGCTTGAATACAAACTGCTCAATTATCAACCCGGACAATGGACGCCCTATCACAGCGCTCTGCTTTTAAAGTACATGGCAAACATGCTGACCGGAAGAGAATATGATTTTGAATTCACCAATGCTTTAAGTTTTTTGGATAAAAACACCTTTGATTTACTGTTTCCCGACTTTCCGGCAGGTCTTGAACCGATTATTCCGAAAGGAACAAATTTTCAATCTTCCGCGTCACTTGATTCCATAGGATTTGAATCTTCATCCGCGAAAATTGAAGATTTGATTTTTTCCAGCCCGTATGAAAAACCTGAACCTTATCTCGGCAGTAATAACTGGGCAGTGAGCGGTGAAAAATCCACCACCGGAAAACCAATAGTCTGCAATGACCCGCATCTGAAATTGCAACTGCCCGCCATTTGGTATCAGCAACAACTCACGGCACCGGGCGTGAATGTATATGGCGTAACAATTCCTGGAGCACCGGGTATCACGTTAGGCTTCAATGAGAATATTGCCTGGGGAGTGACCAACGCCAGCATGGATGTGAAGGATTGGTACCGGATTGAATTTAAGGATGCATCAAAGAATGAATATCAGCATGATGGAAAATGGCTGCCGGTAGAAAGGCGGATTGAAACGATTTTAGTGAAAGGCGAACCCGCTTTTTATGATACGGTGCTTTATACGCATCACGGTCCGGTGACTTATGATGCTCAATTTAATTTTTCAAACAAACCCGTGAATGTCGCCTTGAGATGGACGGCTCATGACGCATCCAATGAAATGAAAACATTTTACCTGCTGAACCGCGCGAAAAATCATGCGGATTATCTTGAAGCGTTG
>JBGTCY010000133.1:0-19439 GCA_041748615.1 Chitinophagales bacterium | reverse complement strand
TGAATTGATTGTAAAAATTCCTGTCTTAACAGCAGACTTTATATTCAGACCTGCTTTTTTCCAATCTTTTAGAATAAACTCTCCTTCTTTAAGTTTTTCTGTTTTACTTGTCAGCGGCACTATGAAAAGATCATCATAAATGCTTTTACTCAATACAATAGCAGGACGAACTTTAAAATCTGAAACATCAGTAAATGGATATTTTACAAGAATAATCTTACTTTTTGATAAGCTTTGCATATACATCATCTTCTGTGTTTTTCCAAATTTTATCTAAGGAAGAAGAACCGGCATTTTGCCAGAATTTATCATCATCCTCTTCAAGAATGACGACTAATAATTTTGTCCCGTCCGGAATATTCATCGGCTCCTCCAGTTCAATTCTTTTTTTTCTGACAATAGCTTTTACTGTGTTCAACATATTCTAATTTTTTAGAAAAATGAAGTTAGGTAAATCATCTGATTTGAGTTCGCAATAAGAAAAGTTTCATACCCACCTCTTGTACCACAACTCCATCACCGCGATTTTCCAAAGTTTCCAATTATAGCTTTCTTTGAATAATTCATCGAGATATTCTTTCCTGATAAGGTTATCGCGCACCAACCGGCTGTCCGCTAATACTTTTTTATACCAATTCATATCCATATAATAAGCATCCGGTCCCACGAAGCCTTGTTTTTTGCGTTGTAAAATTTCGTTTGGGAAAACCTGTTTGATTTGCTCGTAGAGCAATGATTTGGTTTGCTGCGGCTGATGATACATGCTCTCTTTCAGGCTAAAAATTTTCTCCGCTAATTGATGATGCAGGAAAGGCACCCGCACTTCCAATGAGTTTGCCATACTCGCCCGGTCCACTTTCGTCAATACCAATTCACCCATGAAACATTGCATATCCATCTGCTGAATGGATTTGAGCGGAGAAAGCTGCGGGTTAAAATGTTTAGCATAAAACCAGTCGCTGTCATCGCAGAGGTGGCGATGCATATCGGGGTGCAGCAGTTTTTTTTGTTCTGCATAATTGAACCTACCCATTGCCATCGCTTCCGCGTAGTAGTCAACGATATAATGGTGCGGTGCGCCCTGTAGTTTTCTTTTCAACTGCTCCCAAAAACTCAGAGGTTGAAAATCGCGCTGCCAGGTGTAGCCAACGAACATTTCGTCACTGCCTTCCCCGCTCATGACGGCTTTCACTTGTTGTGCCGCCACTTTGCTTACCATGAAAGTGGGCAGGGTGGAAATATCCGCGAGTGGCTCGTCATACACCCACGCGAGATGTTCGAGCAAATCGAGGTGCGCATCATCCACTAAGTAGGAAGTATGTTGCGCGCCCAACTGCTTCGCCACGATTTCGGCATAGAGGTGTTCGCTCTGCTCCCAGTTTTTGAAACCGATGGAAAACGTCTGCAACGGATATTTGATACGATGTAAATAATAAGCAATCGCGGAACTGTCATAGCCGCCACTCAGAAATGCGCCCACCGGCACATCGCTCACCACATGCTGCTTCACGGAGTTTAATAACAACTCGTCAATTTCCTGTACCAACTGCGCGTGGTTTTCGGTGTGGTTGCCGCTTTGTAATTTCCAATATTCGCGGACCGTGGTTTTACCGTCTTTCAATATGAGATAATGCGCGGGGGGCAGTTTTTTCACTTCGTTCCAAATCGTGCCGGGCGATGGAATGTAGCGGTAGTTGAAAAAATCGGCAAAGGCGGTGTGGTTGAGCGTCCGGTTGTAATCGCTCAGGGCGGCAATGGCTTTTATTTCCGAAGCAAAAACAAAGCGGTTGTTTTGTTCGCCATAGTAAAACGGCTTGATACCGAAACGGTCGCGGGATGCAAAAAGCGTTTGTTCATTTTCATCCCAAATCGCGAACGCCCACATGCCGACTAATCTGTCCAACATTTTTTCTTTCCATTGACGGTAGGCGTAAATCAGCACCTCGCTGTCCGTGTTGGTGCGGAAGGTGTGACCGAGTTGTTGGAGTACTTTTTTTATTTCACGGAAATTGTAAATCTCCCCGTTGTAGGTGAGCCAAAGCGTTCCGTCATCGCTGCTCAACGGCTGCCTGCCTTTTTCGGACAAATCGAGAAACGACAGCCGCCTATGTCCCAGCCCGACCGTTTGGCTTTCGTTGAGATACACGCCTTCATCATCCGGTCCGCGGTGACGAATGGCATCCATCATTTTTCGAACGGAGGGTTCGGAAACTTTATGCTGAAAATCAATAATTCCGGCTATGCCGCACATAAAAAATATTAATGTCGCTAAGAGTGTAAGAATGAGAATAATTCGTGCATTCGTGGCAATTATACTCATTGTTATTTAAATGTTCCCCGTATTGTACAAACCATCTCAAGATTTCCCCTTTCCCATTTTACCCAACAAATACTCCCACCCGATTTTTTTAGTCTTTTTCTGATAAAAAATAATATCTTTACTTTAGTAAACAATTTAACCAACATAAAATAATTTATGACAACTTTTGCGCCACCCGGATTAAGGGAAAGAAAAGCGGCAAAACTGAAATTATTGCTGACAGACTTGCTGACAGAAGAAATGAAAACCCGGTCTTTCGATGATATCAACGTGGAGGTGTTGTGTGAAAAAGCGATGATTTCAAAAGTGACTTTTTACAATTACTTTCCTGAAAAAGATGACCTCATGCGATTTTTCCTGAGTGTTTGGGTTTATCGCTCGATTATTGAGTGCCACAGGTTGAAAAAAGACGGTATGGCAGCAATCAGGTGGCAATTTGAAAACATGGCTGATGAACTGAACGAAAATCCCAATCTCTATGGGAATATGATTAGTCTATTGACCAAAAAAGGAAATATGCGGTATGTTCAGGAACTGACTTTGGCGGAAAGGGCAGCCCTCTACCCGGACAGTAAACTGTACGCCATGAAAGTAGAGTTGAGCATGGGCGCATTTATCCGGGAACAATGCAGGATAGCAACCGAACGGAGTGAAATCAATTCTTCCCTCTCGGCTGAAGACATCAGCATGCTTGTGGGTTCGGTATTGCATGGCGCTTGCATCATCGGATTTCGTGTGAACCCGGATAAGCCCGGTACTACCTGTCTCAAAATGCTCAAAGTTTTAATTCATTTGCTAAAAAAATAATCGCTTATGGAAACAACAATCAACTTGCTCAACATGCAGGACACACTCAAAAAAGGCTTGTCTGCCAGCGGAGCGAAAGCCTTTAATCTTGCGCGTGTCAAAGAACGGGGTTTCAACATACCGGCAGGGATTGTCATCCCCTGCACGGTCGTCACATCCACAGAAAATGAAGCGCTGGCAAAAGAGGTACACGAATATCTGAAAACGGTTGCGCCCGGTCCCTGGGCTGTACGCTCCTCGGGCATCGCGGAAGACGGTGATGAACAATCCTTTGCCGGTCAGTTTGCCAGCATCCTCAATGTGAGCAACGAAGCCGGATTGAAAGACGCCATTGACAAGTGCATCTGCTCGGCTTCTTCGGCTCAGGTTGCCGCCTATGGAAACGAAGCCTTTCAGCCCATCGCCTTGCTCATTCAGCAGATGGTCAATGCCGATTGTGCGGGGGTGGCTTTCTCCGCCAATCCGGTTACGGGAGAAAGAAATGAAGTCCTGATAAATGCAGTGGCGGGACTGGGCGACAAGTTGGTTTCCGGAGAAGTTACCCCGGATGAATACACCGTAAAAAACGGCACCATCAGCAAGACAAATACTCCCGGCAATGTGCTCACGGAAAAGCAGGCTGTTCAAATTGCAGAAGCTGCCAAACAACTTGAAAAGGCTTTTGGTCAACCCCAGGATATCGAATGGGCAATCGAAAAGGATGAATTGTTTATCCTCCAGTCGCGTCCGATTACAGCCCTTCCGCCTCAACCGGTGCCCATCCCGCTTGACATTCCGGAAGGCACCTGGAAAAGGGATGACCATCACACAACCATATCGCCTATGGGTTTTTCAACCATCATGATACCTTATGCAGAAGGCATGAAAAAATATTTCAAGGCATATGGCTTTCCCATACAAGCATTCACTCCGAAGATGATAGGCGGACATTTATATATGCAAATGCTTATGGAAGGAGGAGACCAGAAAGGCACGCCTCCTGACTGGGTGATGTGGTTAGTTTCCCGTTTGCTGCCATCCATGCGGAAAATGAATAAAATCATGAAAAAGGTTTTGGACGAAAAGCTGCATCATAAAGAAATGCAACGCTGGAATGACGTGGTCAAACCATATTTTGAAAATAAAACCAAAGAATTTACCCGGACAGATTTAAAAGAACTGAATAACGAAGCATTATTAGAACGCTTTCATGCACTGCGCAACTATATGCTTGAAGGCGTGGATGCTCATGCCGACAGGACAGGCGGATTTATTGCCCTTGGAGAATTTTATCTTTTTTGCAAAGAAAATTTCGGATGGGACACGTCAAAGTTTTTCAGGATTACCGCAGGATGGTCATCTGCGACTTCTTTTGTGCATGACGAGTTGAGCAGGTTGTGTCAAAAACATTTTTTACAGGAAACTTTATCAAATGATACGGATATCAACACCGGTATTGTTCATTTTTTTAATGAGCAACCGGGCTTTAAAAAAGAAGTTGACCGCTGGATAAAAGCAAACGGATTGCGGATGCAGGATTATGATATTATAAATCCCACGCTGGGCGAACACCCGGAGATTATTTACCGGAATGTCTTTTCGATTTTACAGGATATGAAAGCAGGCAAATCGTCCGCCACGCATCAAAATCCTGAACGCGAACAGGCTTTTGCTGACGCCCGCAAACAACTTTCAGGAACGCCTCAGGCTGCGGTGTTTGAGGAATTGGCTACATGGTGCCGGGAGGCGTGCAGGCAGCGGGATGAAAACGGCTTGCTTACGGTTACACAGCCGACCGCGCTCCTGCGTTTGCAGTTGCTGGAAATGGCAAGACGCATGGGTTTGAAAAACCCGGAGCATATTTTTTTCTTAACCGAAATGGAAATAGAGGATGCTTTCACCGGCAAACTCAGCAACAGGGATGCATTGATAAACAATCGCCTGGGAGAAAAGCAATGGGCGATATTCAACCGCGGACCGAAACGCTACGGACCAAAGGAATCACCTATGCCTTCCCCGGAGCCTTTCCCGGAAGCTGTTCGTAAAATGTTCCGCATATTCGGCTGGATAGATGAAGTGGAAATGGGCGAATATGAAAATGAAAAACATGAAAATGAAAATGTGATTTCCGGCAGGGCTGCCAGTCCCGGTATTTATAAAGGCAAGGCAAGGATTGTAAAAAGCCCCGCTGACTTTGACAAAATAAAAAAAGGAGAAGTGATGATTTGCAGAATTACCAGCGGTGAATGGAGCATGGTTTTCAGCAGCGTGGGGGCATTGGTAACGGATGAAGGCGGGATGCTGTCTCATCCGGCAATCATCGCCCGTGAATTCGGAATTCCGGCAATTGTCGGCACCGAAGTCGCCATGACCAAAATCAAAGACGGCATGACGGTTACGGTTGATGGAAATAAAGGCGTGGTGGAAATAAATTTACAATGATCAGTCTGTCTTATTGACGTTTCTGTATATGCCTTGCTGAGCCGGAACAACAAACTGAAGAAGCAAGTGAATTCAAATATTAATGTCGCTACGAATGCATTGAGTTTTATTCGTGCATTCGTGGCAATTATAATTCAATGTTTTTTAAATGTTCCCCGTAATAAAAAAACACATCTCAAGATTTCCCCTTTCCCAATTTACCCAACAAATACTCCCACCCGCTTTTTTTCTCTTTCACTAAATCCACTCCGAAAAGACGGAAAAAATAATAAACCGGTAGATTGACTGTCATACTGAAGGCATGACGCACATCCACCGTCACAAAAGTGACGCCCCGGTAAAAATTCACTTTCAAAAATTCTTTCACTTTCACCAAGATATAAAAAGGCACGAGCAGCCACACATGCAGTAACAACAGCATTAGCCAACCCGAATGATGCGTGATGGCAAATACAAGCATCAGCAATGGAAACAGATATTGATACGCGCGATTGATGAGCAAAATATCAGAATGGACGCTGTAATGTTCAGCCGCAATCGTGCGCAGTGTGAGAAAACCGATGAACGCGTAAGGGATGAGCCAGAGCAAAAAAACGGGTTCACCCGTGCACATCACTACGCTCCACAGGGCAATTAAAAAAATCTCATAAGCCGCCACAATAAAAATCAACCGGTGCGTGGAGGTGACGCCCAATGTCATCGGCAATGTGCGGTGACCGGTGCGCTCGTCTTTCAGCACATCTACAACTTGGTGAATGATGATGTTGCGCAAGCCGATAAACAAAACGGCAGTCGCGAACACATACAGCCACACCGGAAAGCCGGGTGCGCCCGCAATGAGACTGAAGGTGTAAAACGACAACATCAGCGGCACCACATACGCATAAAGCGCGTCCACCGGCAGGGAGAGATAAACGGCTTCTTTCAGGCGCGGGAACGGCAATGAATAAACCAAGTATAAACCGATTTGCAAGGCGATGAGCACCCAAGTCAACGCAGTGTGCGGCAGCCAGAGCCAGGGCAGAAAAGTGAGCGCGACCGTCAGCAGGAAAATGGCAAGCTGCAAGAGCACGGAAAGATGCGTGAGGTTATTGATTTTACCGGCTTTGGCATCGCTTGCCTTGTCGAAAAATTCATTGATGAAATAGCCCAGAGAGGCAAATCCCACCGTTGTCACTAATGACAAAAACGTGAGCCAGATAATTTGCAGTGAAAACGGCAGCCTGAACCACCACAGCCACAGATACACGCAACCCATAATAAACGGCACGAAACTCAGCCGCCAGTCTTTGGCGCGGGTAATCGCAGAGAGTTTATGGAGGAATTGGCGGGGCATTTTGTTTGATACAGATTACAAGTTTAGGTGTCTAACATTTCAAATTCTTACATTTTTTGGCAGTAAATTTCAAAAGACAAGCATCAAATAATAAATAATATCCAATTTTAAATGTTCGAAAAAAACCCCAATATCAGTATATGATATTGCTTTTATAATCCTTCGTCCGGGACAGGTTTTTTTTGACCATTTGAATTTTTGCTTTTTGAGATTTATTTGTTATTTGCTTTTTGACATTTGTGATTTCCGGTTTTCCGAGTTAGGTTTATGATAACTGAAATCACAAAACTGTAAACACAGCATTTTATCTATTCATAAAATACAGATGCATATTTTCCATCGGGCTGAAGGCAGGTTTTTCCGCTAAGATTTCATAAAAATCAATGGGGAACACATAGTCGTCCCAGCTTTCGATTTTGCCGATGTCAAACAAGTTTTGAAACTCGTTGGAAATGGTGAGGTGTTCGAATTTATCGCGCTCCACCTGTGGCGGACGAACATATTCAATGAGAAAACCTTTTTTACGCAGAGCGGACAACACTTCATACAAATCGGAAATCTGATATTGATAGGCATGGTTGATTTGTCCGGCAATTTCATTGATGCGCTGTTGCTCCCACTCGTTTTCGCTTTCCCGCAAAAACAAATCTTTGATATAGAGTTTTCCGCCCGGTTTCAAGACTTCATAAGCGGCATGGATGGCTTTTGCCTTATCGTTGCTGTGCCCGAACGACTCTAAGAAATAAACGCGGTCTGCAATTTCTTTCGGATAAATTTCATGCAGCTTATGATAATCTCCCAACTGCACATTGACTTGGGATTGCAGATTTTTATCCGATATTTTTTTTTTGCTTTTTTCCACCTGCATCTCCGAAACCGTCACGGCTTCAATCTGTAATCCGGGAAATCGTGCGGCAAAATGACAAGCCGGACCGCACACCCCGCAGCCCGCGTCAATCGCTTTCATGCCTGATTGCAACTGCATGGATTGGGCGGTGTAATTCAAATACTCTTCAACATCATTTGTTCGGAAAGCCTGTATGATTTCGCCATATACCGCTAAAAACTTGTCGGTGGTTTCATTATAAAATTTAGAAACAGATTGAGGGGTGTTTGTTGAAACAGCTTTCGCCTTCACGGGTTCGACACCTTTTTTCAGCAGCAGCCATGATATCAGCGCAAATTGAAAAACGATAATGGCAACGAGTAAATAAATTAGCATGTTGCGAATGTAGAATCTTTTAGCATCATTTGAAGAGTCCCATCACTTTTTGAATCAATGATAAACTTTTGCCATATCGCTTTTCTAAGTCGTGAAATTCCATCACCGGATTTTCATTCTTGAATTTTTTAATCATCTGCAGACCTGCCGGACCTTCCGTTATTTTCTCATTGAAATAAAAATCGGGAGTGCATTCATATTCTTCAATCTCATTTTCCCTGCCGAAATAATAGCGCATGGTTGCCGCCTGAGGGATTAATCCATACACAATCACCAAACGCGGAGTGTCGGTTTTGTTGACGGACGAAGCGTGTAGCAGACGGTGGTCATATACCAAGGCTCCGCCTGCTTTCATGTTCAGCGGCTTGAGGTATTGCCAGACTTCATTCGTCACTTTTTCAAACGAAGCGGGAATATTCAGCCCGCGGATATTTTCAAACAAAGTATGACTGTCGGGTAAAATCAGCAGTGTGCCGTTTTCTTCATTGACGTCAACCAACGGCAGCCAGATGTTGTAAGAGTTGAATTGTTTTTCATCCACGATGTTCCAGTCCTGATGGGGCTGCAGGCTGCCATGTTCGCCCTTACTTTTCACCATAAACGTAGCACCTAAGGGTGTGGCATTTTGAAAAGTCGTCTTCATCGCTCTCGAACAGGTTTGTTTGATAGCTTCATTCATTATTTTCCGGAAATCAAAATCGCCCGCATGAGAGGAAGCATACATGCCTTCGGGGAGTTGGGGATGATGGGTGTAAAAGAAATCAGTCAGTTGTTTGATTTCATCTTTCTGCAAAAAAGGAACGATGGCGTAGCCTTGCTGTTGAAGAAGGGTGTTATATGAGTTGTTTTGGAAGATGGAGGTAAAGGGCATCAGCCATTATTTTTTATAAATGAATTTATTCTCTTTTTCTGACAATACATTCCCCAACATATAGTTCATCCAATCCGCTTGCATAAAAACTTGCTACCGCTTCGCGCGGTGTGCAGACAATCGGTTCGTGATTGAGGTTGAAGCTGGTGTTGAGCAACGCGCCATGTCCGGTGCGTTTTTTGAAGGCTTGCAGTAATTCATAGTACAACGGATTTTGTTCATGGCTCACGGTTTGCACCCGGCAGGTGCCATCAGCATGGGTGACGCCTTCCAGTATTTTTTGATATTCCTTTTTTACGTTGAATACCTTTGTCATATAGGGTGCATCATCGCATTTTGCTTCAAAATACTTGTGAAAATCTTCTTCCAAAACGCTCGCACCAAACGGACGAAACCCTTCCCGGAATTTGATTTTGTGATTAACGGTCTGCTGAATGTCGGGTGCGGCAGGATTGGCTAAAATGCTGCGGTTGCCCAGCGCCCGCGGACCGAATTCCATCCGCCCCTGGAACCAGCCGATAACTTTGTTATTTGCTAATGATTGTGCGGCTTGTTGAATGAGTTGTTCCTGTTTCAGTTTTTGAAATTTCAAATTGCACCGCTCAAGCGTTTCCGCTATTTCGTCATTTGAAAATTCATTGCCGAAGAAAGTGTGTGTTTGTTTTTCAAAATGCGTGACACCTGCTTCGATACTTGCAAGATATGCGGCACCTAGCGAAATGCCCGCATCATTGGCGGCAGGCTGAATGAATAGTTCTTCCACCTCATCGAGCATTTCAATTTTTTGATTGGCAAGACAGTTCAGCGCTACGCCCCCCGCGAGACAGACTTTGCGGATGCCGGTTTCATGGATATATTTTTTCACCAATTGTACCAACGCTTTTTCCAACTGTCGCTGCGCTGCTGCTGCCAAATCTTTATAAAGTTGTGTGATGGTTTTTTCATGCCGCCTTTTCAACCCGGTTTTCTCCAACAACTTTTCGTTGAACAGCATTTCATGCCGGCTGGGCGAAGGTTGTCCGGCTGGAATATTGACCATGTATTGTTCATTGAATTGATAGCCGTTTTCAGTGAGCTTTAAAACATCATCTAAATTAAATTTAGAAGCATCACCATAAGCAGCCAATCCCATCAATTTGTATTCATCCGCATCGCGGGTGAAGCCGCAAAGCTGCGTGAACATGGAATAATACATGCCGAGGCTTTGCGGGCGGTGTTCGCGGTGCAATAGCTTGATGTTTGTCCGGGCAGTTCTGAAAATTGCTTTTTTATTCGCCTCACCCCCGCCCTCTCCGAAGGCGAGGGAGACAGCGGAAGAATTTTCAGAACTGCCCTCTATCTTTCCCACGGCAATTTGTGTACTCACCCCATCGCCCGAACCATCTATTGTGATGATTAATGCTTCCTCAAAACCGGATGCATAAAACGCGCTTGCCTCATGGCAGTCATGATGATGATAACGCTTGACAGGCGGGCAATACCCAAAGTTGTTTTCAAAATGATTTTTTAATATATCTTCGATACTTGCCTGCCAGGTGCTGCCGTGAAAGGCAATCACCGACACGTCTTTCATTTCAATTCCCGCAATCTTCAACACTTCTTTGACGGAAAGGATAGGCAACTGCCCGGCAAGATGCTTCACGCGGGTAAGCCTTTCTTCTTCTATGGCGGCAAGCACTTTTCCATCGCGCATCAGCACAGCCGCAATATCCTGATAGCCGGGACGGACGCCTCCGTTGATGCCTAAAATTGCCTCACCCCCGCCCCCTCTCCGAAGGAGAGGGGAGTCCGGACTGTTTGCCTTTTCCGAGCTGGAAGATGGGTTTTGGTTCATTATTTATTTATCTAAATTTATAAGTTAATATTTTTCTGTCGTCTGTCTTCTGTCGTCTGTCGTCTGTCGTCTGTCGTCTCACATCTCATGTCTAAAATCTAACTACTCCCCGCACAAAAAATATTTATCATACACAATCTCCGGCATGAAGCCGAGTTTAGTAACTAATTTAATACCGGGGCGCAACAGTTGCATGAAGCCATAGCCGGTGTTGTAATCACGAAAAGTTTTGGGCGGCAACTGCATCCATTCCTCAAATTGTTCGCGGGAGACTGCCAGCCGTTTCAGACACAAATCAATGATACGCGGGTCTTCCATCACGTAAGGTTTTTTCACGGCTTCGAGCGCCCACGCTCTGTCCATCTGACCATCGCGGATAAGGGCGCTGTAAGCGTTGAGGCGGAAATCAATATTGAATTTCACACGATGGACATACGTAATCAGCGACCAATATAAATCATCATAATAATGCGCACCCGGATAGACCCAGTCATATTCGCATACCAGAATTTCTTCCGCTTCCTTTCGGATATATTTTTCATAATACAAAGGCGAATAGGCTTTGATGCCTTTGAGGATGCTGTAATAAAACAACTCTTTCCATCCGAGATGATAGTTGGGATTGTCAGGCTGCCACTTGCGGAGTTTCACCGAACCGAATTTATTTTGCACGTCATTCAAATAGTCGCCCACCATGTATGCCCAACTCATCGGCTTGATGCCCTCTGTGCGGAATGACTGACCGTAAAGGATATGCTTCACACCTTCTTTGAAAGCTACGCCATAGCATGAAGCGGCAATGCCCACATCCGTACCTTCATTCAGTTCGGGAACGGAAGCTTTGAGAAAAGAAATTTTGAGGTCTTTCGCTTCGCGCCAGTCGCTGGTAATCGTGCGGAGTTCAACGCCCAGCTTGCGGGTGATGTTTATCATATTTTCTCCGCCCACCGGATTGTCGAAGCCGTCATTGAAATGCACGGCTAAAGGACGCAGTTTGTACTTGGTCACAATCAGATGCAGCACATAAGAACTGTCCCTGCCACCACTGATGCCCACCACACAATCATAATTTTTGCCTTTGCCATCACGCTTGATTTTTTCCAACTGCTTGTTCCAGATAGTTTGTCCTCGTTCATCGTTTGGATACATTTTCACCCACTTGTCGTGCAGGTGACAGAAGTTGCAAACCCCTTTATTGTCAAATTTTATTCCGGGACAGGTGCTGTCGCTAATGCAGCGGGTGCAGCGTTGATAGGAAATATTTTTGGGGATGCCGTTGACGATGACTGTTTCGCTCATGCTTGTTAAAATAAAGTCCGAAATTGCAACAATCCTTTTACTCTGGCAGAGCAAATATGAATTGATAATTTTATACCATGAATTGGGAACCTTTAAAACATACCGTAATTATTGATGAAGTGTTACGCGAACAGCTTCATCAAGTCGGCTATGCCATTCATGGAAATATCGGGGCGGAGAATATTGAAAAGCTGAAAAATCTTTATGAAGAATTACATGACTTTAAGACTCCCGAAGGCGGAATGTTTTACAGCCTGTATTCCAATGATATCAATTACAGACAAAAGGTACATAATTCCATTAAGGAAATACTGAAACCAGTCTATGACGGGATATTAAAGGATTACAAAACAGTCATCAATTCATTCATTGTCAAACTGCCCGGACCGCAAAGCGATTTCACATTACATCAGGATTCCACCGGACTTGACGAGTTTAAATATTCACCGCTTAGTTTATGGATTCCTTTGCAGGACACGGATTTATCCAACGGCACATTGTGCGTTGTTCCCAAGACGCATCGCTTTTTCCATCCCTTCCGGGGCATTTCATTCAGCGCTCCATTTGCAGGATACCAAGATGTGTTGATGCGATATTTAATTCCGGTTGTACTAAAAGCCGGGGATATATTAATGTTTGACAACCGTTTGGTACATTATTCACATTTAAATAATTCAGAGCAACCGCGCATCATAGTGATGAGCGGGATATTTCCAAAAGAAGCGGGAATTATTTCCATGTATAAAGATGAAGCCATCCCGGGCAGTCCGCTCGAAATTTATGCACAGAGCGATGATTTTCTGATTACCAACAAAGCATTTTATGAAAACTGCACCGCCCGTCCTTATCGCGGAGAGAAAGTGAAGGAGATTCATGAACCGCTTGAAAAAAAGACGGTTTATGATTTCCTCAGTTGGGCAGCGCGCGAACATCTCGAAGCGACTAATATCGGTCAGTTAACGGATGTTCAATTTAATATGAAAATTGTTTCAGAACCGTTGTGAGGGCTTGAATCGAATGATGATCCACCAAAGCGGAATCATTTCACGAACAGCTTTAAAAAGCGTAGGAATACTTCCCCCCCGTGATACGCCATGCTCCCGCTTCAAATATTTTGACGGAATTTCAACAGGTAAAATGTTGCACTTGTATAGTTTGGCGCATATCTCGCTTTCAATCAGCGAACTTCTTAATTTCGGTTGAGTAATCTGCAAATGCTCTTTTTTGTAAACCTTAATCCAGTTTACGTCACGCAGGTAAATACCCAGCGCATGCTGATTAAACAGTCGGTTAGCCCATGTTAGCATTTGCCTGTATAAATTATAGTCTGTTTTAGGACGATAATACGAATAGTAAGTGCTCACTGGGAATTCTGTAACGTGTTTCAACTCATTCAAATCAAACTGCCCGTCTCCGGGGATGGCGCACAAATAATCCCACGTAGCTGCTTGATACCCGCTCCTCAATGCCATGCCAATACCAAGATTCACCTCATGACCAATGAGTTTTACAAAACCGTGTTTTTGAGCGATTGACCGGCAAATCGCATGCGTATTATCCGTACTGCCATCATCAATAATCACAATTTCAAATTTGTCTGCTATGCCGGTTAATAATGAATACGCATCCTCAAAAACATTTTGAATGTTTCCTTCTTCGTTGTAACAGAATATGATAATTGACCAATTCAAGATAGAGCAACTCAACTTATTAAAAATATACAATTACATAAGACGTCATTCGAAAAAACAATCGTTTAGACCACTATTTCTTTATTTTTGTAAATAATAGGGCTAAGTTACAATCGCTATTTCAAACTGATTTCTTCAAAACGTATTGAAAATGACGCAAGCCGTATATTTTTTATCTGAAGAGGACGTCCATGAAGGCTTAGAACCTGCTTTTTACCGCAATGAAGATTATACATGGGTAAAAACATTTGAAGACAACTGGCACATTATCAGAGATGAAATGATTGAAGTGATTGAGGGGAAAAAACCTATCAAGTTGTCCAGTTCTAACCCTCCCTATCTTTCTGCGCCCAATGCATGGAAAAATATCTACTTCTATAATTTTTTATGGAAAAATCATGAAAATTGCAAGAAGTACCCCAAGACGTATTCCCTTCTTAAATCCATTCCCAATTTCACTTTTGCGGAATTTACGGTGTTGGAGCCGCATTCGAAAATTCTTCCGCATATCGGAGAAACCAATACAACCATCAGGGGACATCTCGGAATTGAGATCCCCTACCCTTACCCCCACATGGGTATCTGTGTAAATAATAAAGAGCAGGGATGGGAAAACGGAAAAGTGGTTCTGTTCAGTGATTCTCACATTCATCATGTCTGGAACAATTCGGATAAAAGAAGGTTTATTCTTGTATTCGATGTGGTAAAAGACGAGTTTGCAGACCGTAAATACTGGGTGTGCGCTCAATCTTTGGGAGCGCTAAGCATTAAATGGTTTGATAAGCATTACGGTATTTTTAAAATATTTCCGAAGCCTGCCCTCAACTTGTTTCATCAGTTGTTTTCGGTAATGTGGTATGTTTATCTTCCTATACAGCGCACCGTTCCGTTTTTGTAATGCACTAATACCATCCGTATAAAATGAACAATGTCCGGCTTTTTAATGAATCATCTTTTGAAAAAGCATTTCTGGAAAATGGATATGTCGTAGTCCCTTTTTTATCAAAAGAAAAAGTGAAAGCCCTCAGTGATTTTTATAAAAGCCATCAAGCGGCAATTGACGGACAGTTTCAATCAACGCATTTTTCCAAAGACAGGGAGTATAAAAAAAAGGTGCATCACACGATACTGAAAGCAGCCGGGGAGGAGATAGAAAAATTACTGATTGATTACAGGGCGCTCTTTTGCAATTTCATGGTAAAAAAAACCGGAGGACAAAGCATGATGCCGCTTCATGCCGACTGGACTTATGTGGATGAAGAAAAATATGTTTCGATGGGAATCTGGTGCCCGCTGACCGACACCAACACACTGAACGGTACACTCGGAGTTATCCCCTTTTCACACCGGTTTAAAACCAATCTCAGGGGACCTCAAATCCCCTCGCCCTTTCATGATTTCAATCAATATATCATTGACCGTTACGGGAAATTGATTCCTATACATGCCGGGGATGCGGTTATTTACAATCACCGGATGCTGCATTTCTCGCCCCCCAATTTATCTGGCGATGATCGGATTGCAATCAATATCGTAATCGCGCCTGCCGGTTCTAAAGTTTTTCATTACAGCATCCATGACCCGAATGACAATCTGATCTATAGCTACAAAGCAGCTTCCCCGGAATTTTTCTTAGAATATGACCATTTCGAAAAACCGGACGGTCAAACGCCCTTCGACAGAAATAAGTTGTCACTTATTCTCTATACAAAAGACTATATTGACTCCACATTGAAAAATGAGTCTGCTTTGCAACGAATAAAGGATGCATTATTTAGAAAAAGGGTTGACTTACCGACCTGATTAAGTTAGCTTTAGCCTTAAATACGAACTTATTTTCAGCATGAAAATACTTCTGCTCAATCTTCCGAATAAAGAACAAATCACAAGGCGCTACATGTGTTCTTATGTGTCTCCGGAAAGCCTGCTGCCCCCGATTGAATTGCTCTCAGTAGCGGCTATAGCGCGGGAATGGAGATGCAAAGAAGTAAAGCTGATTGATTGCATCGCTGAAAAAATGAGTACTGACGGGCTGATAAAAAAGATTGAGGAGTATGCGCCCGACCTCATTGTATCCATCACAGGATTTGAATGTTTTGAAGAGGATATGGACGAATTGCGCGCCATTCGGAGCAGGATACCGGGACCCGTCATCATTTTATTCGGACATTACGCCACGCATTTCCCGGAAGAAACCCTGAAACATTCATGGGCTGACTATGTCATTCTGGGAGAGCCGGATTTGATTTTTGCTGAAATGCTTGATGCCTTAGACGAAAAAAAGCCCATAGATGAAGTACAGGGCATTGCCTATATGGGCGATGGCAGGCTGGTGAAACAAGGCGGAGAACAACGGATTAAAAACACCAATGAACTACCTATTCCTTGTTATGATTTGCTGCCGGCTAACAAATACTATGAACCCTTACTCGCCTCCCCCTTCGGCATGATACAAACTGCGCGGGGATGTCCCTATTCCTGCAATTTCTGCGTGAAATCTTATGGTACGGAACTTACAAAGCTTACTGCCGAACGCATCATTGAGGAAATTAAAATCTGGCAATCTCTTTTCGGAACAAAATCTATCCGTTTTATTGACGATACTTTTACCGTCAGCAGCAAGAGGGTGATTGAGTTGTGCCAAATGATGGTTGCGCAAAACATCAAAGTTGAGTGGGCATGTTTGAGCCGCACGGATAATATCAAGCGGGAAATGGTGCAATGGATGAAAAAGGCCGGGTGTAAGCGGATTTATTTCGGCATGGAAAGCGGGAGCCAAAGAATGCTCGATATGTACCAAAAAAATATCGTGACAGACGAAGCGCTGACCGCATTCACTATTTGCCGCGAAGAAGGCGTAGAAGCGGCTGCCTTTTTCATGTCAGGACACCCGCATGAAACCGAAGCGGATTTTATCGAAACAAAAAAATTCGTCACGCAGTCCGATTTGCATTTTGCCTCCTTCAATCCCTTGACGCCTTATCCCGGCACACCCATGTTTGAAGAATTGAAACAAGCAATTGAATTCAACATTTATCCTTACGTCAATGAATGGAAAGACAAAACGATTTATGACGATTTTGCGCGCAGAAAAAAAATATTTTACAAATCATTTTATATCCGCCCCCACTATTTTTATAAAAACCTGACGTCCCTAACAAAAAACATAAATGATTTTGCGCGCTATGCTGTCGGCATGGTCAGATATTTATTATGGGACAGCAAGTTTGTTATTTCCGGATTAAAAGGGATGAAAGACAAGTAGCAGAACCCGAAAAAGCGAAAGATGAAAATTTGCCTGATAAAACCGCCCATCCTGCACAAAGGCGCTTCCTTTGCCCTGATGCCAACCCCACCTTTGGGGCTTGCATACATTGCGGGCGTGCTCAAGCAGGCGGGGCATCGGTTGCAGGTGATTGACGCCTGTGCCGAGGGCATTGATACTATTCAGCATTTTAATGACGGCATTTTCCTGTTCGGACTCAACAAGGAGTATATTACGGAAATGATAGATGATGATACGGAGGTGATATGTTTCTCTTTTATGTTTACAAACAACTGGCTGCATGACCGGGAATTGGTAAAGGAAATCAGAAAAAGATTTCCCGATGCGACACTTATCGCAGGCGGTGAACATGCGACTGCCGCTCCCGAACTATGCATGAAGCAAGCCCCTCTCGATTTTATTGTGATGGGCGAAGGCGAGCAAATCATTTTTTCTTTGGTGGAAGCCTTAAAACTCAATATAGCTGTATCCGGAATTGACGGAATCGCATTCCGAAATGAAACCGGCATCGCATATAATAAAAGACAAAAGCGCATCAGCAACATAGCAGACATCCCCCGTCCGGCTTGGGAATTGTTTCCGTTAGACAAATACTTCACCAACAAAATGACGCACGGGGTTTATCGAGGCAACACGCTTCCCGTAATGGCTACGAGAGGCTGTCCGTATGACTGTACGTTTTGCTCCAGCCCTCAGATGTGGGGAAGAATTTACGACATGCGCCCGCCTGAAAATTTTGTGGATGAGTTGGAATATTTACATAAAACTTATAATGTAGTGAATTTTGATTTATACGACCTGACGGCTATCATCGTCAAAGACTGGATTATCAAAATGTGCCGCGAGATTCAAAGAAGAAATCTGAAAATTTCATTTCAACTGCCGTCAGGCACGCGCGCGGAAGCCATTGATTATGAAGTTGCGAAAATATTATTTGAATCCGGCTGCAAAAACATTACTTACGCGCCCGAGTCGGGTTCGCTGAAAGTTTTAAAGGAAGTGAAAAAAAAGGTGAATCCCGAAAAAATGCTGGAATCCATCAAATACTCCAACAGGGCGGGCATGAATATTCACCTGAACATGATTATTGGCTTTCCGGACGACACGCACAGGGATATTTGGAGCACCTTGTGGTTTTTGCTGAAATGTAGTTGGTACGGTGCGCATGATATTGCCGTTGCCGTTTTTACGCCTTATCCCGGCAGCGAACTCTTCAAACGCCTGAGCAGGGAAGGACGCATGAATTTGTACAATGACAATAACCTGAAAGAAATCATTGATTCTTATGACCTGTGGCCCAGCAAAGTGTATAGCGAAAAAATCAGCCAGGGGTTTGTCAAGTTCTATGTTTTTTTACTGCTCATCTTTTTTTATACTTCCAACTATATCTTCCGTCCCCACCGGCTGTTTGCCACCGTCAGAAACATGCTCACCCAAAAGCACGAATCGCGCTTAGAGCAGATTCTTTATAAGAATTTCATTAAAAATTTTTTCAGCGTGAAAGCTGTCGGCATCACGCGAAAATTAAAAGATCGGGTTGAACCCGAACTGGATAAACCCGTGGCGCAATAGTTCACCGGGTAGCATCCTTCACGCATCTGACTGCAAGACCGTTTCTTTTATCACCCCTGTTTTTTCCCATGCGCGAGTGCGCCCGGTTCATGTATCGGGCAAAAGCATGGATGCTGTCCATTTCATCTGACGTCCAAAAGGGCGCTGACAAGTCGATGCCGTTAAATCCGCCATCGTCCCTGCGGTTGCCGCCCGGCAAGGCGGAAAATCCGGGGGTGCTGTCCGCTTCGGCTTCTGGCGCTTCGCGGTAATCCGTTGCCTTCAGATGCGCTGCCGCGCTATCCGCCCCGCCCGAAGCCGCGACCAGCCTCTCCCAATCATCACCGGAAGCCACGCGCCACCCTTCGGGACACAGTTCCCGGCTATCGTTTATAGCATACCAATTGTAGAGCTTGCTGTAAATGGTTCCGTTTTCGGGGTTATTGTCGTAATATGTCCACGCGCCCGTTTGCAGCGTTCTCCACTCAGCCGGGTCTGTAACGTGAGGAATCGCATCGCCATTGGCGTAAACCGCGGCATCAATACTGCGCGCCATCCATTCCAATCCGCCAATGATTACAGGGGCATTCTGAACCTGTTTTCCGTCTCCGGAAGAACATGAATATAGAAAAAACGATATAATACAGAATATGCCGTTCAGCCGGAAATTGATAATACTTACTCAAACTCGTAACAGAAGGTTTTGCAGGTATTGATGACCATCGAAAAATCAATTCCACCTATGGTCTGAAAGATTTGCTTAGTGCCGGATTTGCCATTTTCTCGCTCAAAGACGCATCC
>JBGTCY010000132.1:0-9292 GCA_041748615.1 Chitinophagales bacterium | reverse complement strand
AACGGGCAGGACATCAGGGCGAATGGACAACCTTTTCATAATCTGACGGTGAATAATTCAGGCACGGGTGTTACACTTGACGGCAATCTGCCGGTCAGTAATTTGTTAGTATTATCAGATGGCGTAATCACAACTTTCAATGATACAGTGATTATTACCAATTCATCAGGCAGCGCCATTGTCGGACACAGCGCTTCCGGGTTTATTCACGGCAATCTGCGAAGAAGCATTTCTACGAATACAAACACTTATGCTTTTCCAATGGGAAATGGGGGGAGTGCCGAAAATTATTACCTCGCTGAATTAGTGAATAATAATCTCACAGGAACAAACTATTTAACTGCCGGTTTTAAAAGTTTAAATAATCACAATGACTTTGACATGCAGGCTTCTGATAGCTGGATTTATTATAATGAAATGTGCACAGAAGGTGTGTGGGAAATCATTCCCAACATGCAACCCTACGGGGGAAGTTATTCCATCCGTTTATACACGGGGAATTATTACGGCTTGCAAGACAACCTGTTTGCACCCTTGAAACGCCCATCCTATTCAACTTCAGGCGCTGATTGGACCTCCGGTGGAGGAACCTTAAATGGTGAAAATGGAACCGGAAGATTAGTTTCTGATGGATATAGTCTGAGAATGGGATTAGTTGATTTTTCAGAATTTGGAATTGGTAAGGGTACTTCCAATGCTACCGGTTTACCAATAGAATTATTAAGTT
Source organism: Chitinophagales bacterium (assembly GCA_041748615.1). Lineage (GTDB taxonomy): Bacteria > Bacteroidota > Bacteroidia > Chitinophagales > CAIOSU01 > JBGTCY01. Next base: position 8,565 of record JBGTCY010000132.1, on the reverse strand, counting down.
TTGATGCACAATTAGAAAACAACCATGTTGCAATAACCTGGATTACCGCAACGGAAATCAATAATGATTCTTTTTTTGTTGAAAGAGCGGTTGATGGGATTCAATTCGAAGATATACATTCACAAAAAGGAGCAGGAAACAGCGCCAGCACTTTGTATTATCATACAGTAGATAAAAATCCGCATTCAGGAATTTCATACTACCGGTTAAAACAAGTGGACTATGACGGCACTTTCACCTATTCGAAAATTGTGGCAGTCAATCTTGCGTCAGCAACGGAAATAAATGTTTTTCCAAACCCGGTTGTTGAAGGTCAAATTCAGATTCAGTTCAACAGCAACTCTTCTGTTCAAAAACTATACAATATAGAAATCCATGACATGAGCGGCAAACTGATTTATCAGACAACCATAACTACATTCAACAGTTCATTCTTCAATATTAAATTGCCGAAAAACATCAATAAAGGGGTCTATCTCATGAGTGTCCGAAGTAATGATGAACGGATTACGCACCAATTAAAAGTACTGTAGTTTCAGAAGCCCGCTTTCGCTCGCCTCTGGCGAGCGTGTGCTATTATTCAGCCTCCGGCTGACCGGGTTTTATTTGTTGATGCTTTTGCTACGCTTCGGCAAGATGCCGGCTGATGCTTCCCACTCGCCAGAGGCGAGGGCAAATGTCAAAGGATTCCCCTTTTCTTCATTTCCCAAAAACATTTTGCTGTTACTTCAATGTCCACCGCGGCATTATGGGCTTCTTCGAAACCGGTGTTAAACAATTTGTAATGCAATTCTGAAAGTTTGGGCCACTTGTACCCATACTTTCCGGGCAGGGCGCAATAATTCACGGAGCTTTCCATGGTGCAAATCCGTCTTTTCGAAGGTATCTTGTTCGGCATTTTCATTCTCAGAAATTCCGCGCCTGCGATTTTTTCATCAAAACTGATATTGTGCGCGACCAAATAATCAACCTCATCTGTCAATGACTGAAAGCCCGATAAAATCTCATACAACTCTACTCCTTCATTGAGCGCGCGCGCTGTGGTGATACCATGTATTTTAGCCGCGTCATCCGGAATTGAAAAGCCATCGGGGATGATGATGGCATTTTGAGATTCAACCAATGTGCCTTTGTTGTCATAGAGTATCCAGGCGATTTGAATCATCCGCGGCCAGTTGTTCAGGTCTGTCACAGGCGCTTTATAGTTGCGGGGTAAGCCGGTGGTTTCGGTATCAAAAAACAGGTACATGAGTTTGGTAGTATTTTAAAGATGAATTCAACAAAGGTTAAATTTAATGCGGAATTATTCTTTTTTCAAAAAATCAATATTGCGCTTTAATCCTGAAAACTTAGCCCGTTTCATGGGTGAATTTTTAAACAGATGTTCAAAAACATCTTCGGTGATTTCTTCCCATTCGTTTTTTGTCATCGTCAGCAGTTCGGGAGATGGCTCAAAGTCAGGCTCCCGATGTTGTGTTGAAAAACGGTTCCAGGGACACACGTCCTGGCAGATGTCGCAACCGAAAGCCCAATTTTCAAATTTCCCTTTTACTTCTTTGGGGATGATTGCATCTTTCAGTTCTATCGTGAAATACGATATGCACTTACTTCCATCCACCACATAAGGCTGAACAATCGCGTCAGTCGGACAAGCATCAATGCAGGCGGTGCAGGTGCCGCAATAATCGCGAATGGGAGTGTCGGGTTCCAGTTCCAAATCAAGGATGAGTTCGGCAAGGAAAAAAAAAGAACCGCTTTTGGGATGAATGAGATTGGAGTTCTTTCCAACCCAGCCGATTCCGCTTTTTTTTGCCCATGCTTTTTCAAGCACAGGAGCGGAATCCACAAACGCTCTTCCACTTACATTGCCAATGTTTTTATGGATGAAATTTAAAAGTTCCTTCAGCTTTTTTTTAATCACACCATGATAATCCTTTCCGAATGCGTACATCGAAATTTTAGGCGCTGTATGATCCGTTTGTTTCTTGCGGGTGTAATAATTAAACATCAGGGAAACGACTGTTTTTGCGCCCGGGACCAAGAGAGTAGGGTCAACCCGCAGGTCAAAATGATTCGCCATGTAATTCATTTTCCCATGCCGGTTTTCGTTCAACCAATTTTCAAGCAGCCGCGCTTCTTCCTCTAATTTTTCAGCTTTTGAAATTCCAACATAACTGAATCCCAGCCGTTTTGCTTCATCGCGGATAAGCTGAGTATGTCGGGATTTTTCCAATGGCAGAAAATTGAGGAGGTCAACAAAGTAAATTCATTTCTTCATTACCTGAGACAATATTACCTGACTATTATTGCTCAACTTTGAACTTCTAAAACGAATCTAAAAAAAATTTCCTGCATGGCGATGATGGTTTTTGTTACGGGCGGTACCTTTGATAAGGAATATGATGAAATCAACGGTCAGCTTTATTTCAAGGATACCCACCTGCCGGAAATGTTTAAACTCGGAAGAAGCGCTCTTGATGTACGCATTCGTACCCTGATGATGATTGACAGCCTGGAGATGACCGATGAAGACAGGGATGTAATCATCAGGCAATGTAAAAGGTGTGATGAGGAGCGTATTCTGATTACGCACGGAACCGATACGATGGCTAAAACGGCAGTCGCGCTTGAAAATGAACAGATTGAAAAAACCATCGTCTTGACAGGCGCTATGATTCCCTATAAATTTGGAAGCTCCGATGGATTTTTTAATCTTGGCAGCGCGCTGGCATTTGTGCAAACCCTCCCGCATGGCGTTTATATTGCCATGCACGGGAAATATTTTAAAGCGGATAAAGTAGTTAAAAACAGACAAACGGGATACTTTGAGGAACTAACCTGAGTTTGGGTTGTTTTGATAGTCCCAAACCGATTTTATTAAATCAATAAAAATTCAGACTTTTTCATTCATGGAGAACGGCTCTTTTCAAACCTATTTAAAACCCGGAAAATACATCAATAGCGACCATCCTGAAGTGGTTGAATTTACGCTTCAACACAAGGGTGAAAGTGAAGATAAACTCCGTCAAGCCGTCAGCTTATATTATGCCGTAAGAGATGGTTTTCAATACAACCCATTTCATGTGGATTTGAGTGAAGAAGCCATGAAAGCTTCTGATGTGTTGAGAAGAGGCTATGGTTATTGTATTGAAAAAGCCAATCTGCTGGCGGCAGCAGCGCGGGTAATTGGCGTGCCCAGCCGAATCGGATTGGCGGATGTGCGCAATCATGTAGGCGCTGAAAAGTTGCAAAAAATACTGCGTTCCGATGTGTTCGCCTGTCATGGATTCACCGAATTATATCTGAACGGAAAATGGGTGAAAGCCACCCCGGCATTCAATCAATCTTTGTGTGAAAAATTAGGGGTAGCCCCACTTGAATTCAACGGGCTGGAGGATTCTATTTTCCAGGAATATGACCAGCATGAAGGAAATGAAAAAAAATTCATGGAGTATCTGCATGACCATGGTACTTTTGATGATGTACCGAGGGAGTTGATTCTTTCGTTATTGCGCAAACATTACCCTCACTTTTTTGAAGAAGGCGCACAGAAAGCGCTCGAAAGTGAAAATATATTTTATAATTTGTAAACAATAAGTTGTGGCTAAATGTATCACCTTGCCGTTGCCTTGCCGGGAAAAGCAAACAGTCGCGAAGGCAGGAGTCAGCCCGTTTTCTTACAAAATCTTCCAAAACATTTCAGGTGTTGCTCCCGCTTTGTGGGACAACCATTTGCCCGAAAATCACTTTTTCCTCAGCCGTGAATATTTGTTGTCTCTTGAAAAAACGACCGGGAATGAAGTGCGTTACCGGTATCTCATCATTGAACTGAATGGTATTCCGGCCGGCTTCGGTTTTTTCCAAATCATCACTTTCAGAGGTTCTAACGTGGAAGCGGGAGTCGCGCCTTCAATGAGTGATTTTTTCGCTTATGCCGGTTACGCGTTTAAAAAAGCGATAGTCAATGTGGTGAATAAAATTTCGATGAACTTATTAGTCAGTGGCAATACATTTGTGACCGGTGATTATGGTTTTTATTTTACGACCTATTTAAAAAACAGCGGACAGGCATTAACGGCAGTGAAAGATGGAATTCAAAAAATTATTGCTGAAGAAAAAGACAAAATCAGCGGGGTTTTGATAAAAGATTTTTATGAAAATCAAAAATCAGCTTGGGAAAATTTGAAAGATGACGGATACCTCGAATTTCGTGTCAATCCCAATATGATTTTAGAAGTACAGCAATCCTGGAACACATTTGAAAATTATTTGTCGAGCATGTCCTCAAAGTACAGAACAAGGATGAAAAAAGCCCTCAAAAAAAGCGCTGAACTGGAAATCAGGGAAATGGATACTGCCGAAATGGAAAGGCGAATCACGGAGATGGACAATCTCTACGGACAAGTGGTGAATGAAGCGGATTTCAAACTTGCCAAACTTGATATTCGGTATCTGCTCCGTTTGAAAGAATTGCGCGGAGAATGTTTTGGTGTTCTCGGATTTTTCAAAAACAACGAGTTGCTGACTTTCATTTCATATTGCGAACATGATGGCGAATTGGTTGCAGGTTTTATGGGAATGAATCGCTTGCAAAATAAAGAGCATGACCTGTATCTCAATGTTTTATTGCAGCTTGCCCGTCTGGGGATTGAACGCAAAACTAATCGCGTGATTTACGGCAGAACCGCGATGGAAATAAAAAGTTCGGTGGGAGCGTTGCCGCAGCCGATGTATCTCTACGTCAGGCATCGTTCGGCTGCCGTTAATTTTATTATCAGGCGGGTTGTGCGCTACTTATCCCGTGAGCCGGAGTGGACGCTGAGAACTCCTTTTAAAAATTAATTTGACATTTTCTGTAACATTTTTTTATTTGAAGCGTATCTCAAAAGAATAAAAACGATGTGCTATGGGAACAAGTGTGAGATTGGTGACGTTAAAGCGGACAATGAGATTTTTGACGCTATTGTTGGTTGTCCAGATGTTTATCAGCGGAACGTATGCGGAGAAAGCAAATGCTTTCGATAAGACTTCCACGGAAGTCAATGTCAAGGACTGATATTTCCTGAATATTTCAGCCGAAATTGAAAACATACTTGCCGATAAATATCATGGCGAGTGTGGTGATGACTACACCTATCAGGTTGAGCCAGAAGCCTGTCCTAACCATGTCACTCACCTTGAGTTTTTCACTTGAAAAAATGATGGTATTGGGTGCAGTGGCTACCGGCAGCATAAATGCGAATGATGCCGAAAAGGTGGCCGGAATCATCAAATAAAGCGGTTCTATTCCCGAACCGATGGCGATGGATGCCAAAATCGGTAAAATCAATTGTGTGGTCGCCATGTTGGAAGTAATTTCCGTCAGAAAAGTCATAAATAAACAAACCACTACAATCATCACGACCACTGGAAGACTGCTGATGAAATCCAATTGAACCGCCAGCCAGTTGCTCAATCCTGATTCAGTGAAACCTTTCGCCAGCGCGAACCCGCCACCGAAAAGCAAGATGATGCCGTATGGCAGTTTCTTCATGGTTTCCCAGTCCATCAACATAGAACCTTCATTACTTTTTGAAGGAATCACAAAGAGCAGCAAAGCAATCATAATTGCAATAGTTCCATCCTGGAAAAACGTAGGCTGAATAAACAAGCTGCTCCATCCCGGAATTCTGAAATCGCCAATCATCAAATCAGCGCGGGTAAACCAAAGGATTGCCATGATAGAAAATAAAGCGAAAACGATTTTTTCTTCGAGTTTCATTTTACCAAGACTTTTGTATTCAGAGAGAAACACGGTGGTATCAGCGACTCCATAAACTTCTTTGATGTACATTTTTTTAAGTAAAAAATATGCTGCTACTAAAAAAACGAAAGATAACGGCAACCCCATCATGAACCATTGCAGGAATGAAACCGGTGGTTCATCCGGGAAAGTGGCGCTGAAATGACTCAGAAAAATCAGGTTGGGCGGTGTACCGACTAAGGTGGCGGTGCCGCCAATCGAAGAAGCATACGCGATGCCCAGCAACATTCCAATGGTAGCTTTTCTACTATGTTCAGGATAAAGTTTGTCCATGTGCGCGATGACAGCCAGCGTGGGAGGAATCATCATCAAGGTGGTGGACGTATTCGACAGCCACATGGAAAGCAGATAAGATGCAAGCATCAGTCCCATTAAGATGCGTGGAGGGTCAGCGCCAATGGAAGTGATGATTTTGAGCGCGATGCGCTTGTGCAGGTTCCATTTTTCCATGGCAAACGCCATCGTGAATCCACCTACAAATAAAAACAACACATCATTCATGTAGAGTGGCGCAACTTCCCGCGTTCCCATGATGTTTCCAAAAGGATATAAAAAAATTGGAAGCATCGCGGTCACCGCTAAGGGAACGGCTTCAAAAATCCACCACACTGCCATCCATCCCGCGATTGCGCCCATGCGCGCGACATTTTCTTCCGATTGAATTTGCCGCAGCAAAAAATAAATGGCAACTGAAATTCCCGGACCTGAAAGTATTTTCAGTAATTTGGTTTTCATAATTCGGCTGCCAAGTTAAGGAATTCATCAGGCTATGTTTTTCGGTTTTTTAATGGACAGTTCTAAAAATTATCTTTTTGATCGCCTCATTCCTTGCCTTCTCCTAAGGAGAAGGAGATTGTGGTAATTTTTAAAACTGCCCAATATTTTTTAAACATCATGCACTACATTGCTCATTTGTCAAAAGACCGTCAATTAAAGAAAATTATTTCCGCGCAAATACCCGTCAGCTTGCGGAAAAGAAAAAATATCTGTGTGCGCTTATGCGCCTCGATTATGTCACAACAACTTTCCACCCGCGTTGCGGAGGTTATTTATGGAAGATTTCTTGATTTGTATGACGGAAAGGAGCCGACACCCGCGCAAATTCTTGATACGCGCCCGGAGAATCTGCGCGGCATCGGTCTTTCCAACGCGAAAGTTTCTTACATTCAGAATGTAGCGCGGTTTGCGCTGGAACAAGGGATGGAAGCCCGTCATCTTGGAAAAATGAGCGATGAAGAAATCATCAATTATCTCACCCAAATCAAAGGGGTAGGGAGGTGGACCGTTGAAATGCTGCTGATGTTCACGCTTGGCAGGGAAGATGTTTTCGCGGTGGATGATTTGGGAATTCAGACAGCCATGCAAAAAATCTACGCGATTGAAACTTCAGACAAAAAGCAATTAAAGCAACAGATGATTTTGCGCGCGCAAAAGTGGATTCCCTATCGGACTTACGCGTGTATGCACTTGTGGAGATGGAAGGATGGAGAGAAGTAGAATTCTTTGAAAAACTAAATTTTATCGTCATTGCGAGCGAGGTATCCTGCGAGGCGGGAAAGCAATCCCCTTCCAAGAGAGGATTGCTTCGGGAATAGCATTCGCTCAAAGCATTATTCCCTCGCAATGACGCTTTTTGTTTTGGTTTTTTAAATAACTCAAATAAAAAAACATATTTGGTTAAAATTTTTACAACTTCTTTTACCTAACATCAAAATTCTCTGTCGCCTTCCTCACGCTTCCGTGTTCCAGCAATCTTTTTTTCGCTGTTTCATAATCCAAGCCGAGCGCTTCCTGCACCATGCGCGTGCCGCGGTCAATCAGTTTGTCATTGCTCAGTTGCATGTCCACCATTTTGTTGTCTTGCACCCTGCCGAGTTGAATCATCACGGAAGTTGAAATCATGTTCAGAATCAGTTTTTGGGCGGTTCCGGCTTTCATCCGGGTGCTGCCGGTGACAAACTCCGGTCCAACCACCGCTTCTAACGGATAGTCGGCATGTTCAGTGACGGGCGAACCGGTGTTGCAGGTGATACATCCGGTGAGAATGTGGTGTTCTCTGCAACGCTTCAACGCGCCAATGACATAAGGCGTAGTGCCGGATGCGGCAATACCGATCACCGAATCGTTGTCATGAATGTGATGGCTTTGTAGGTCAAGCCAGCCTTGCTCAGGATTATCTTCGGCAAATTCGACTGCTTTCCGAATAGCGGTATCGCCTCCCGCAATCAGACCAACCACCAACCCGTGAGGTACGCCAAATGTGGGCGGACATTCCGAAGCGTCCACGATGCCGAGTCTGCCGCTGGTGCCCGCGCCAATGTAAAATAACCTTCCCCCGCTTAACATGCGGTCAACAATAGCTTCGACCAATGCCGTTATTTTCGGAATCAATTCACTGACCACCACCGGAACCTGACGGTCTTCCCGGTTGATATTCGAGAGAATTTCTTCCACGCTCATTTTTTCAAGATGCCGGTATTTTGAGGGGAGTTCAGTGATTCTGTACATGGTTTTTCTGTTCTTGTAAATTCAATTTGATTGGTTCGTCATTTCTTCAATGAATTTTATTTTGAATGATATTGAATCAATCCCTCCATCGGTGTTTTTAAAAAAACTCGTTTTTTTAAATTCCTATTTTCAAGCACAGCTTCGATAATCTCCCGATTGTGAAACGCGACCGAGCCGGTGAAATGAACCGGAAGTTTTTGATAATCCGCGTATTTGAGAACATGCCTTTCAATAAATTCATGAAATGTTGTCGC
>JBGTCY010000131.1:0-14583 GCA_041748615.1 Chitinophagales bacterium | reverse complement strand
GGTGAATGATGCGGGGAAACGATGAAAAGTCGTTTCCCCGTTTTTTTTATAAGGGCATCTCTAAAAATTCAATCTTTTTGATTGCCTCATCCCTACCTTCTCCAAAAGAGAAGGGAAATTGGCAATTTTTTGAACTGCCCTTACAAAACGGGCATCACATTTTTTTCTATAAAGTAATTGCGGTTTTCCCCTTATATGGTGTAAATTTGGGAGCAATAACCCCCAATCATGATGAAAAAATATTTTTTATTTTTCGGTCTCTTCCTGTTTACCCTGCTTTTTCAGTTATCCGCACAACAACCTTGCGACATTATCTATGTTGCTCCGGGCGTTCCGAATAACCTGGGAAATTTTAACGCCCCTACCAACCTGCAACACGGATTGACGCTGGTGACCGGCAGTCGTGTTCATTTAAGGTTGCTCGAAGGCGTTTACAACATTAACAGCGTCATTTCCATTCCTGCAAGCAATGTGAAAATTGACGGAGGTTATCGGATTGACGCGAATAATATTTGGGTGAAAAGAAGTGATGCCGCCACCACCTTAAACGTGGGCTCGTTTCAGACGAATACCGTGAGCGGAGTAACCGTAGGTCACACCATCGGCATCAAAGCAACCGGAGTGAATGACTGGACGCTGCAAGATTTAACAATTAATGTTTCTTCCACTTCCGGCACCACCAGTAATCGCGGACATTCGGTTTATGGCGTTCACGTTGAAAACTGTAATAACTATACCATCAACCGGTGTGTGATTAACACCGGAAACGGAACCAATGGAACTAATGGAGTTACTGCCGTTGGCACGGGTACTGCCGGTGGTGGCGGAAGTGGTGGAGGTGGCAGTGGACAATCTTCCGGTTGTGGCGGAGGTTCCGGTTCAGGTGGAAACGGTAGTCAGGGGAATGGCGGAGCTTCCGGAGGAACCGGTGGACCGGGTGTTGGAAATGGCAGTTGTAATATTTTCGGTTGTGACGCTACTGGAAATAATGGTAGAAACGGAAATAATGGAGTTGGTGGAGTCACCGGTTCAAGTTACAATCTGGGAGACAGACCTGCATCAAACACCAATCAAACTGTCTATTTTGTTCCGAATGACCAAATCAATGGGAATAATGGATTTGGTGGCGGTGGTGGTGGTGGTGGAAGCGGTGGAGCTATTGGCACGTGTTGCCTTTGCAGTTGTGGAAGCGGAAATGCTTTAGGAGGAAATGGCGGTGCAGGTGGCGGTGGCGGTCAGGGTGGAGGCGGTGGCTTTGGCGGTGGCGGTTCATTTTCGATTTATGCCTTCGGAGGCGGACAGGGTTCAGTGAGAGATTGCTCATTATTTGCCGGCAGCGCTGGCACCGGTGGCACAGGCGCTAACGGGCAACCGGGCAGTGCCGGTTCATTTGGAAACGGAGGCGGGTTTCATTCACGTTGCGGAGGAAAAACAGGCGGCACAGGCGGACAAGGCGGTGGCGGTGGTGGCGGAGGAAGAGGTCGCGATGGCGCGAATGGATTAAGTTCAGCTTTGATTCAATATGCAGGCGCGGTCGTTGGTCAGTCGGGAACGCTTCCCGTGAACCCTCCTCTGTTCGCATTTATCACGGATAACAGAAACGCATGTACCAATTCTGAAATCAATATTTTAAAAACTAGCGGCAGTTGGAATTTTTCCGGAACGGGAGCGGCATTTATCAATGACCTCACCGCGTCCACTTCTTCATTTAACAATAGTTCAAACAACGCGCTCATTTATTTTACCACTACCGGTAATAAAAACATGGGTATCGGCAGTAATAATTACCAGGGATTTCTTACCGTAGGATTTGACAGACCGGCACCTTCATTCAATGCAATTCCCGCAGCGATTTGTGTCGGAAACAACATCTCATTGGGTACTTCAAACTCCGCTGCTACTTATGAATGGAAAATTTTCAACAACGCATGGATTGAAGTTCAGGCTTATGCCAATCAAAATCCGGGGAGCTATACCCCCCCCGCTGTCGGAGTTTATCACGTCCGTTTCAGGACAAGAACAGAATGTTGCGGCTGGTCAATTCCGGTGTATGGCTCGGTGGACGTGCAGGCATACCCGGTTGTCACTTTAGGCGGGTTGTCCGCTACTTACTGCTTGGATGCAAACCCGGCAATACTTTCCGGAACACCATCGGGCGGAACTTTCAGCGGAGCAGTTGTTTCGGGAAATACATTTAATCCTGCTATTTCCGGTGTCGGAACACATCAAGTTGTTTATACTTACTCAACTCCGATTGGCTGCACCAGCGCGGATACGGCAACAGTTCAGGTGCTTCAACCGCCAACCGTCAGTTTCACCGGGCTGAATCCCGACTATTGCATCACCCTTCCCGGCAATCCGTTGAGCGGCTCTCCTTCAGGCGGAACATTTAATGGAAACGGTATCAGCAGCAATACTTTTGTTCCTTTCTTAGCCGGAGTGGGTTCGCATACGATTACCTACACCTACACTTCTTCCAACGGATGTTCTGCGGCTCAAACACAAACTACAATCGTCAATGACCAACCGGTTGTTTTGTTCACGATTAACCCGAGCACATTTTGTCTGAACGGACCTCCCATCAACCTCTTGGCAGCGCCCGCAGGAGGTACTTTCAGCGGAACCGGTGTGGTGGGAAATACATTTAATCCAGCGATTGCCGGTGTTGGCGGACCTTATGTGATTACTTATACTTTTACGGATACCATCGGCTGTCAAAACACCTCAACTGTCAACCAAACCGTGAATGTCGTCAGTCAGCCTATTGTTTCGATTACCGGATTGGGGGTAAAATATTGTGTCAGCAATAACATCGTATCGGTGAACGGAACTCCAACCGGAGGCGTACTATCAGGTCCGGGTATCAGCGGAAACACGTTCAACCCGGCTGCGGCAGGTCCTGGAACGCATCAAATCAATTACACTTACACCAGCGGCAGCGGATGCAGCGCTTCTCAGAGTGTGTCAACAACGGTTCATGCTTTACCGAATGTCAGCATCACCGGGTTGAGTCCGGATTATTGTGAAGATGCGGGAGTCGCCATTCTTTCCGGAACACCTTCCGGAGGTTTTTTCAGCGGTCCGGGATTAATCGCCAACGCGTTTAACCCCGCCTCTGCCGGTCCGGGAGGTCCCTACAACATTAATTATACCTATACCGATTTCAACGGATGCACCAATATCGCTACCTCGCAAGTGACGGTGAATGCCAATCCTTCCCTTAGCATTGTAGGATTAGACCCGTTGTATTGCGCGTATGTCGGACAGGTGACTTTGGGGCTGATTCCTCCCGGAGGTCAGTTGGTCGGAACCGGAATTTCAGGAAATACCTTTAATCCCTCTGCCGCGGGTATTGGAACTCACCAGATTTTTTATATCTACACGCAGGGCGGATGCAGCAATGATATTTCAGTCTCTACTACAGTAGATGCGTGTGTTGGCATTGAATTGCCGGAAGCGCCCGAAGTAAAAATTTATCCGAACCCGACAACCGGATTGGTGAATATTGAACTCACGGGAAAAACTTTACCCAACAGTCAACTGCTGATTTACAATCTTCAAGGACAGCAATTGATGAGAAGAAATATTGAGGAAGGAGTGAAAGAGTTGAAAACCAGCCTTGACCTTACCGGTCAGCCGGGCGGCATTTATTTCCTGAGACTCGAAACAGGAAAAGAAGTGGTGATGAAAAAAATCATTTTGCAATAGAGGGTGATTTTGCCACTAAGACTCAAGGTCACAAAGTTTCACTAAGAATTGATTACCCCTTACTTAAACTTTGTGTTTTCTTTGTGCCATCGTGTCTTCGTGGCAAATGATTTGCTTTTTGTGTTTTGTAATTTCAATTTCCACCAAGATACTTATGGGATATAATTTTAAAAATGCGCCTGAAAAAAGAAAGGCAGCCTGAAAAAATCAGCGCTGCCTTTTTCTTTGAGCCTCCCAGGGGACTTGAACCCCCGACCTATTGATTACGAATCAATTGCTCTACCAACTGAGCTAAGGAGGCGTTCAGTTGAGAACAATATCAATCCTCATCATCGTCCTCATCTTCTTCTTTCTTGGCTTTCCGGGGTTTCTTTTCTGTTTCCTCTTCATCAATCGCTTCAATATCTTCATCCGGGAAAGCGTCATCACCGCCTCCGAAATCTTCTTCGGGAGTGAAAATATCTTCTTCCTCCTCCACTTCCATTTTGATGGGTTTCTTCAAATCAACTTTTACCAAGTAGATGGCGTCCGGCAATTCAATTTGAAGCACGTGCAGTTTTTTGTTGTCAATTCCTTTCACTTCTTTCAGGTCATGATTGTAGCCGTAGGGATATTTATTCCGGATTTCGTCCATCACATCTGCGGGCAGTTTTTCATAGCTGATAAGCATGCGTTTTTTAACACCCGGTATGCTGGGCGCTGGTGGTGCCGGTTTACTGACCGGTGCCGGATTGTTTTCCTTTTGTTTTTTAGTTTCGATTTTTTTACTCACTTGCGCTGCTGATTTTTTACTTTTATGATTTAATGATATTTCCTTTACGATTTTCTTTTTTGGTTCCTTTTTAGCCGTAACATTTTTCTTTGTTACCGGTTTTTTTACTTCAGTTTTTTTCACCGCTTTGACAGCAGTTTTTTTCTCAGCCGGTTTTTTTTTCGGCTGCGTTTTCGTTGCGGCAGTTTTTTTACCAGAACTTTTTGCTTTTTGTTTCGCCACGGCTTGAAGGGTTTATTACGTAACTAAAATATAAAAGTCTTTGAAAAGTTCTGCTTTGGAATATCGGACAGTTCTAAAAAATGCTCTTTTTAATTGCCTCAACCCCTGCAACTGTTCGATAATCAGTCAAGATTAGTCATTTCAACTACAATCAGCAAACCTTGAAAATAAAAAAAATATCCGCTTGGAAATTTATTTCAATAATCTGAGATTACAACAAAAAAATACCCTACGGTGAAAAATTGTTGTGTAGTTAAAAAGACACTACCAGCAATTTAATTTATTCCTTCATGCAAACCAAGTAACTTTTTTTGATGCCCGCGCGATGATGGGGTGATTGTCCACGGTCAACAGTCCACAGTCAACGGTGCTCGCGCAAGCATTGAGGCGAATGCTTGGAGCACGGGTCACTCTGAGTTCATCGAAGAGTGGCGTTTGCCCGCGCCTTCCTTCGACAAGCTCAGGATGACTGCTCAGCCCGTCCCTCGTCACCCGCCCCTCGTCCTCCGTCCCTTGAAGAATGAAATGGCGCTTGCTCTGTACGTCTGTGCCTTGCTTTGATTGGTAGCGTTGCGCGATTGTGGTGTCTTACCTCCGGGGAAGGAGGGCATGACTGTTTGTGCGCATGTTGAATTTTTAACGGGTAAGTTAAAAACTTATCCCGTAGTGGCGGGAGTCAGCACAAGTTATCCAGCGCAAAAGGCAAGGACGCAAACTTGGGCTATGCGCGAGGGTACAGCTATGAATAAATGATGGAAGCGGACGCTTAAACAATGTTGGTACGGAGCGGACGCTTGCACCAGAGGGGGTGCAATATAATCATGCATAAAATAATTCAGCAAACTGTCAGCTTGCGAAATCGAATCATTTTCAAGCAGAGTGTGAAATACAGCCCGCCTCATCCACCAACGGTAAGATAAAGAATCATTTGGCATAGAGATACTGTCCGTTACTACCTGCTTCAGATGTTGAATATTTATTGGCAATTCAGCTTCTTCTATTATACCCGTACAATTTATCCCGCTCTCCATGCAGTATTTGTCCCAGACATTGTCATTTAATTGCATCGCATTATTCTTCATAAGAACAGCGTTTTCTTCTTTCGGTAGAATAGATTACATCATTATACAAATTCAACCGCTGAATTATCTCACAACTTCACCACTTTTCCCCTTACCGTTTCCCGGTTTTTCACGCTGAACTCCCAAAAGTAAATGCCACCCGGTAAATCTTTGGTTGTAACCTGCAACACATCTTCTTGCGTGATGACGACTTTGCCCTGCGCATCATACAACCTAAATGTAAAAGGATGAACCACTTGAAAATTTTCTATAACAATATACAAAATATCATGCACCGGATTCGGATAAACCCTAACCTGGTGACTGTTGACCGTTGACTGTGGACTATCAACCCCCACCGTGCAATCCCTCACTTCCACATACACGCTGTCTATACGCGACTGACAGGAAAATTGAATGCTCGTATCAGATAAAGAAACAAAATACCAAGTGCTGACCGATGGAGTGGCGAACGGTTGGGCGATGTCTGTGTGGTTAAGGCTGTCTGCGGGATGCCAGGAATACTGAACCCCCTCCACCGCAGGCGCACCCAGCAATACCCCTTTTACGGTGGTATCTTCAACACAATAGACGATGGTATCATTTTCTCCCGCTTTTGCTTCATAGATGCTTAACGGACCGAGATGGTAGGTGGGGAAGTTGGGGGGAGAAATGCTGGTTTTTATATTGCTGTCAGTAAAACAGACTTCATAAAGTTTAGGATTACAAGCTAAGCCCAATGAATCCGGATATTCTATATAGCTTAAACATTGAGTGATGCTATCAACTATATTAATAGGCCATGAATTATAGTTTGATAGTATATATATCCTATTATCAGGAGCTAATTCTAAATGTAACCAATTAATTCCACTCCCAGAAGTTATTATTAGTTGTTTTGAAGAAACAATATTAGTATCTAATAAATTATACTGGTATATTTTTCCAATAGGTGTAACATCATTGTATATATTTCTAGTTGCAGTAGAAATATACAATCTTGAATTATCCGGTGAAAAACAGATACCCATCGGATAGAAATTATTCAATCCATTGTCAACAATCCGGTGATTGAATAATTCACCAGTACAACGATTAAAACTGAATAAGTCAATTTTTCCGTTTTGAGTTGAACCGAATGCAATCAAATTTCCATCCTTAGATACTGCTATTTCACAATAATTCCAACTTCCACAAATTGGTTGTCCTATATTTTGAATAATAGGTCCATAATTGCTTTCGTTAGTAAATAAATATTTTACATACATGTCAGAGCAATAATTTGGAGATTGATACCCTTTTGCGTGCGCAATAACCCACCAATCATTACCATTTGAATGTTTCACTGCTGCAACAACCGGGTCAATTGCTATGTTACTTAATATTTGATTTTTTAAAGTAACTGTATAATTTCCGTTTATATTTTCAAGGACGGAATATCTTAACCTGTTACATCCAAATATCCCAAATTCACAATTAATTCGTTTATAATTATAAGGAGTAATATATAATAATTTATTGAATTTATCGTCATTATTAATAAAAATACTATTCATAGATTGAATACTAACAACCGAATCTCCATTTTCAATGATTTGATTATTACTATCTCTTAAATGACAAATTTCATTTACTTCACAAGACAAATATGCAATAAGATTACCATTCGAATCTGATACAGTAGAGTTGTTGAAATTATTAATACAAATACTACTGCTTGTATTTACACCCGTAGAATCAAAAATTAACTTTGCATTAATTCCAAATATCCAGTTTTTATAATAACCATTCTGTGCATTTACATTGCCATTTATAAATGCTATTAAGAAGAAAAGTACGCTCCATGAATTTTTATGCATTAATAAACTATTAATAATTTACCATTAGATACAGGAACTCCATTTATATATCCTTTCCATAAATAAAATGAGTTGGCTGCTAATGTTATGGGTAGAGATATAATATGCTCCCCTTTACTTAAATTTATTGAAAACTGTCTTGACCCAAATAAAGAATAAATTTCTAAAACGCCATCATCCGGCATGATTACTGATATGTACCTTTCTGAGGCGGATAAAAAATTTGGCTTTAATATTATTTGAGGTGATTCGGGAAATACTTTTAATTCTTCAATACTCTTTTCATCGTTTCTTTTCGCACTTGGCAATTCGCAATTGCTCTCATAATCTTTATAAAAGTTTGTAAGGTTTTTCCCTGCAAGATATGCTCTTGCTTCAAGCACGGCAGGTCCCCCGTAAAACACGCATTGATTAGCTATGTTTGTGATAGCCGTTTCCCATTCACTTACCGCGTTGCCTGTCATCACTCGCAAATAATTTTCCGTGTAGCTTTTCAGGTTGGATTCCATGTCGTTAGTTGGGTAAATCTGGTTCAGTTTATTCATCAAATTTTCAAACTGCTCACTAATGGAACCTTCCGTCTCCATTTCTGCAATTTCCTGCCGTACGCTGTCAATTTTCAATTCAATACTTTCCGATATGTATTCATCCATAAATGCACTCAATACAGTATCAATGTACGCAATCGAATCATATTCAAGCAAAGTATGAAATGCCGCCCTTCGCATCCACCAGCGGTAAGTTAAAGAATCATCCGGCATGGCGATGCTGTCTGCTGCTACTTGTTTTAGATGCTCTATATTCACAGGCAGTTCTGCTTCTTCTATTATCCCCGTACAATTTATCCCGCTCTCCATGCAGTATTTGTCCCAGACATTGTCATTTAATTGCATCGCATTCTTCTTTATAAGAACAGCGTTTTCTTCTTTCGGTAGAATAGATAATATCATTATACAAATTCAACCGCTGAATTATCTCACAACTTCACCACTTTTCCCCTTACCGTTTCCCGGTTTTTCACGCTGAACTCCCAAAAGTAAATGCCGCCCGGTAAATCTTTGGTTGTAACCTGCAACACATCTTCTTGCGTGATGACGACTTTGCCCTGCGCATCATACAGTCTGAATGTAAAAGGATGAACCGCTTGAAAATTTTCTATAACAATATACAAAATATCATGCACCGGATTCGGATAAACCCTTACCTGTTGACTGTTGACCGTTGACTGTGGACTTTTAATACCCACCGTACAATCTTTTACTTCCACATACACGCTGTCTATACGCGACTGACAGGAAAATTGGATGCTCGTATCAGATAAAGAAACAAAATACCATGTGCTGACCGATGGAGTGGCAAATGGCTGCGCGATGTCTGTGTGGTTAAGGCTGTCTGCCGGATGCCAGGAATACTGAACACCCTCCACCGCAGGTGCGCCCAGCAATACCCCTTTTACTGTGGTATCTTCAACACAATAGATTATGGTATCATTTTCTCCCGCTTTAGCTTCATAGATGCTAAACGCTCCGAGATGATAGGTGGGGAAGTTGGGAAGGCTGACGCTATTTCTTACACTATCGGAAAAACAAAGAGCATATAATTGTAGATTGCAAGCCTGACCTATTGAATCGGGAGATTCAATATAACTAATACACTGAGTGATAGTATCAATAATGTTTAACGGCCACATACTGTAAGTAGAAGGCATATATATTTTACCATTTGGTGCTAATTCCAAATATCCCCAGGCTATTCCCTCTGATGATTCTGAGATTAATTGCCTTGAGCCATTAATATTGGATGCATTCAGGTCATATTGATATAGTCTGCCTTTGGTAGGAACATGGTTATAAATATTAGTAGTAAAAGTCGAAACATATAGCAATAATGTATTAGGAGAAAAACAAATGCCGGATGGATAATAGTTGTTCGAACCATCATCAACAATCCTATGATTATAAAGCTCACCCGTGCAGCGATTAAAATTAAAAAAATCAATTTTCCCATTCTGAGTTGAACCGAAGGCTAAGCATGTTCCGTCTTTGCTGATAGCCATTTCGCAATAATTCCAACTGCCGCATAAAGGCTGACCTATTGTTTGATAAAAGGGACCCATAACAGTATCTTCGCTAAACAAGTATTTTATATACATATCCGAGCAGTACCCGGGCATAGTGTTCTCCTTGAGATGACCTATCACCCACCACCTTTTCCCATCAGAATGTTTAATGGCTGCAATTGCGGGGTCAATATTTAAGCTACCTAAAGAAATATTTTTATACTCTATAACATAGATGTTATTATTTAATTTATTTATTATTGAGTAGTTTAAATAAGAACAACCATTAAATCCATAGCTACAATTGTTTAAGTTGTAGGATTGTGTATTTACAAACAATAGTTTATTATAGTATTCATCAAAATTTAAAAAAATACTTCCTAACTGGTTATTGTTAATTAACAAAGAGTCGCTATTAATTATTTTGTGGTTGTAAATATCCCTTAAATGACAATAGAAATCGGATTCACATGACAAGTATATTAAAAGAGTTCCTGTATGGTCACTAATAACTGAACTATTATATACATTTGAGCAAATCGCACTTGTTTTTTGTATGCCTATAGAATCAAAAACTAATTTAGCGTGCACTCCAAACACCCAGTTTTTATAATATCCTATCTGAGCATATGGTTTATAAAATATAAAAAATACCAATGCACATACAATTGTCATTACTTTATTGCACATTAGTTAAGAATTAACAACTTACCATTGGTTGTCGGCATTCCATTTATAATACCTTTCCATACATACAATACATTGCCTGCAATCGTGTGTGGCAGTATAATCGTATTCTCTCCTTCTGATAAATTGATTGAAAAAACTTTTGAACCAAATAATGAATAGAATTCAATTTTACCTTTTTCAGGCATTACCACGGTAATATCTCTCTGCGAAGATGATAACACATTTGGATATAATATTATTGGTGATTTTTGTTCATTAATCGCTTGCGGTTGCTCCTCAATCTTTCCACTACGTTTAGAGCTTGGCTCTTCGCAATTGCCCTCATAATCTTTATATATATTTGTCAGGTCTTTCCCTGCAAGATATGCTCTTGCTTCAAGTACGGCAGGTCCCCCGTAAAACACACACTGATTGGCAATTCCTATGATTGTGGTCTCCCACTCACTTACCCCAATACCGGAAAGCACTCGTAAATAATTAGTAGTGTAGCTTTTTAGATTATCTTCTATATCGTTAGAGGCAGAAATATTTATCAGTTTGTTCATTAATACTTCAAATTGCTCGCTATTAAAACTATCCATCTCCATTTCAATTATTTCTTTTCTTACACTGTCAATTTTCAACTCCACGTTTTGAGCAATATAATCATGCATAAAATAATTCAGCAAACTGTCAGCTTGCGAAATCGAATCATTTTCAAGCAGAGTGTGAAATACCGCCCGCCTCATCCACCAACGGTAAGATAAAGAATCATTTGGCATAGAGATACTGTCCGTTACTACCTGCTTCAGATGTTGAATATTTATTGGCAATTCAGCTTCTTCTATTATCCCCGTACAATTTATCCCGCTTTCCATGCAGTATTTATCCCAGACATTATCATTCAATGGGTTGGATAGGTGATTAATATTTACTTCTGAACCCGCTATAGTAGAAAAAGGATGACGTTCGCTTTCAAACGGAATCGGGAAAAAAGCGCTTGAGCTATCTCTCAAATAAAAAGGTGAATAAGGTCCCCATGTTTGATTATAGACCTTGACATGTCCGCCATTAAATACATCATCAAGCCATTGATTATTATAGGTATATCCGTCAACGGATTGTCCAAAAGGCGAGGGGTAGCCCTGCCAGCCGATGTTGCCCTGCCGGTCAACCGCCACGCCCACAAAAGCCAGGCTGAGGGTATTGCGGGAGAGGTTGCTCCACGAGGTGCCGCGCAGATGAAAAGCCCTGCTGACTGCCGAAATTTCATTGCAGCGGTAAAAGTTCAGGTTGCTGCTCCATGCGCCAATGCCCGCTTCGCGAAATTCCTCATTCACCGAAGAGGTATCGCCCTCAATGCAGTTCGACTCCACCACCGACCAGTGTGACTCCAGCATCTCGATGCCCGAGTTGAACACTGTACTCCTGCCGAGATTCACTAAGCTGATAGTGTTGTAGCGGATGTTTACTCGGCTTCTTAAAAAATTCATAATGCCGGTGATAGCGGCTGTAATGTGGTTGCCCTCAATCGTAACGGTGCGGTTGACATTGGGAAGCGTAAACAGGAAAATGCCGTTGCCTATTCCGATGCGGAAAGTGTCGATGGTAGCGCTCGATGTGCTGAAATCAATCGTATTTTCCGAAATATCCACATTGCCGCTGTTGTTGAATGAAATAATCCCCCAACTGCCGCCTTCAACCAAGTTGTTGTTGACTTGCGTCAATCCGGGCATAAACAAGATGTCAGGCAATGTTGGAGCATGAGCGATATTGACGGCATGACCATTCGGAGGACTTTGAATGTAATTGCCATTGACGAATGAATAGAGATAGCGGTCAATGGAGATGGCGCGGTGGCTGCATTCATAAAAATAGTTGTTGGCGGAAGTTGGTGAAGCCAATCTGAAGGAATCTGACCCTATCATCACATAGTGGGGGTATGGATATACCCAGCCTCCTCCATTACGCACCGTGATAGCCGTGTCAATGTCAGCAGATAAGCCGCTATCGCCAAAGCTGTTATTCTGAATCTGCACTTTACTCTTGGTGATGTCAATCCCACGTTCGCTGTTATAAAACCTGTTTCTGCCCAGCGTATCATGACCGATACTTACCAGCCCGTTTGCGTTTCTGATTTCGATGATAGCGGTGGTGCGGTCACCAATATGAGGTGGCAGAGGTAATGTTGTTGATGAAGCAATTTTGGAAAACAGTACAGAATCAAGTATCAAAGGATGCGGTTGTGAACCATATGTAGAATCAATAACGATATGTCTGTGATTGAATTCAAACCTGGAAATACGGGCATGCAAATTACCTCCTGCATAGGAATGAACTGCAGTAATCGCGTCACTGATTACAGAAGTATCCGAAAAGACTTTTGCTTGCGGTTGAATGAATATACCTTCCCACATATGATTGCAAGCATCAACTGCCTGCAAATGACTATTAATTATTTTCAGTGAGTCATGGTTCTGCACAATCACCTTTGCCATCGGAGCGAATTTTATTTCAGAATTACTGAGTATTTCGAGATTTTCATTAATTGTCAATGTACCGTTGAAAACCACCTCAATCGTTGTGTCCAGACGGTAATAATTGTTTATTAAATTTAGCCCAAGTCGCTGAACTATTCCACCACTTCCCGTAGTATCAAAAACAGAAATATCACCAAACACGATATTTTGTCCCGGCTTGTCTCCGTAGCAACACAGCTTTATGGTGATGCTGAAGGTGTCTGACAAGCATCCCGCGCTGTCTTGAGCCACCACGCTCACTATCCCGTTTTTAAGCATGTTCCATGTTACCGTTACCTGTGTTCCTGTTGCTGATATAGGTGTTCCTTCTCTGATAATCCAATGATATGTCCATCCCGGAACGGTGTCGGGTACGGAATAAGTAATAACCGTATCACATTTCATGCGGTTGCCGGTGATGCTGTCAACAAAGGGATAAAACAGGGAAATTTGAAAGGTCGTGTCTGCCATAGCGGGAGTACCCGGGTTAATGGTCAGTTTTACGTTGTAAACACCTTCGCTATTATAAACATGGACAGGGTGTTGTAGCGTGGAAAATGTGCCGTCACCGAATTCCCAGAGCCAGGATGAGGCGCATTCGGAAGAATCCGAAAAGTACACAACAAATCTATTCAGCGTGTCACAGTTATAGTGGTATGAAAAGTTTATTATAACATGCTTGTTGTTAATAAATAATGTGTCCCTGCTTATGGGAAGTCTTAAGTCAATAAATGGTTCACCGTTTTCATAAAAATGTTCACAAGGGCTTGATTGAGAAATAACCAAGTGAGAAACTGTTCCGGGCGTGCCGGCAGTTTGATATAAAATACTATACTGGGGTACTGTTCCAAATTTGCCGATATAATGAATTGGAATAGGACCTATAAACACATAAGGGATATAATATTCATACTGAATATTTGAATAAGTGATTGTATCATGTATAATATCATCAAGAATGTTTCCATCTGATATGGTTATGAATGGATAGTAATCATGATGAACGTGAAAAAATGGATATTCTGTAGTTGAAAACTGGATTAGCTTGAAATTTGTCCATGCTGCATAATATGTTGGGTTAAATACTAAAGGAATGGTAATTGTATCTCCGTAACATAAGGAAACGGTATCTTCAGGAAAATCAAAATAAGGGCGATTAGAATTCCAAACATCAAAAACTGTGTATTCAGTTTCTGAGGGATAAAATACAGTTCCTGCATAAAATTCAGATTTAACAGCATATCCACCAGGTGGAATTTTTAAGCAAACACATCGTGAACCGCTCATAATTTCAACTGTATCTATACTAACAGGTGGTGAACTGAAATTAATTGGACCTGCAATATATTCATATGCAGGATATGTAGTATGTACAACGTGCGTAAACAACATTTCTCCAGCAGGAAAATTTTGCCAATAACACACATTCGAGTCGCATAATATATATATGTTCATAATAAAATTTGCAGTTGTATTTGGAATAGAATGATTGTAAATCACCGTGTTATGGGTTCTTCCGCATGAATCACCCACCTGTATTCTTTTTGAAGGATTTGGGCTCGGGTCATCTGGTGCCCGCTTCATCACTTTAAATGTTATTCCAGTATTAAAACTTTTTAAAACAAACCGATGCAAACCCGGTTCCACTTCAGTTAAGCCGTATAAAAACAGACCTGAAGAATCCGCATACAGCGTGTCTAATGTTATCAGGCTA
>JBGTCY010000130.1:0-5520 GCA_041748615.1 Chitinophagales bacterium | reverse complement strand
TAGCCTGATAACATTAGACACGCTGTATGCGGATTCTTCAGGTCTGTTTTTATACGGCTTAACTGAAGTGGAACCGGGTTTGCATCGGTTTGTTTTAAAAAGTTTTAATACTGGAATAACATTTAAAGTGATGAAGCGGGCGCCAGATGATCCGACACCTGACCCCACTAAAAGAACACAAGTTGGGGAAAGCAATAATACTAATCATAATACGGTCATTCGTAATTATCCCATTCCAAATCATCAGTTTGCAAAACATATTTATATACTTTGTGATTCCACTGTGTGTTATTGGCAACAATCCGAGCCTGACAGTAGTTTATTTTTAACTCATGTTGTTCATACAACTTATTCCGGATTCATTCAGGTAATCAGTAATGATATCTTTCTTACTGGCGTTATACGGCAAGATACAGTTGAGCTAAATGTTGACACTCCAAGTGTATGCATAAGTTTGCCTCCAGGTGGTTACTTCGTAAGATCGCAATATTACAGCGGAACAATTCTTCATTCACCATATACTGAATTATATTCTTTTGAAGTATGGAATGCAGGTAAGCCATATTTTAACTTATTTGAAGACACTGTTGCTGTTTGTCATGGTGATACAATTAATTTGCCAATAGAATATAATCCGACCCTTTATATGGGATGGTCAATCGGGAAATTAAATTCCTCATTTGAATTACATGTTGATTATTACCCTTACATAACAATTTCTGACGGATTAGTACAATCTGATATAATTTTTGCAACGGCATCAACCCCGCCCCCGCCACCTCAAGTCTCAGTTGATTATTATATGCCTTACACTGATATAGGTTATGTACATCCAAGCACAAACAGGGTAGGTTGGCCACCTGTATATCATATTGAACATTCATCTCCGGGAATTCCAGGTTCTTACTCACAATTAATTATATCACAAACAGGTCCTTGTGAAGAATATAATTTATACGAACCGCCTTTTATTGACCTTGATATAATTGTCAACAGAGATACGTTGATTATTTATCATACGCCTGCCGTCAGTAATTTTACTTTTAAATATGAATGCGACACACTCAACCGTTTCGAAGTTCAGTTTAAAGATATTTCCGACTGTGCTACCTCTTCGTGGTTTTGGAACTTTGGTGACGGGCAATTTTCCACGCAACAGCATCCCATACATATTTACAACTCGCCCGGCAGCTATCAGGTTACGCTCACTATTAATACTGGAGCAATCAATGAATCTTCAAAAACGGAAACTATACATCTGTATCATCCAGCAGCATCCGTTATTGACGGCAATTTCAATACCTGCGATACCATCACCGACTACATGCTGAATGGCGCTTCCCCGGCAACTATCTATGAATGGTTTATCACCTCCAGCACGGCTGCTGCCGACACAGGTTTGCAGAATACCGTTACATGGCAGGGTATAGATGGCATTATTCAAGTAGTGGGAACGGATACTTTCGGTTGTGTTTCCGATACTGCGGAACTTGTGATATGGGCTTGTTGCTTCGGGAACGAGCCTGACAGCAACTTGGTGTTTAACGACCTCAGTGCGTCTGAATTTGTCGCGCATCCCGGAATTGCCCCGAATTACAACTCCGGAACACAGGTTTATTCGAACAGCGCTGAAAGAGTTTTCAATGGCATCTTCACGATTGACCAGGATATCACCTTGGTTAAATGCAACTTCACTTTTGGTCCGATGGCGCGCATTATTATTGAAAACGGCAACACTTTATCATTAAATAATACTGAGTTCAGCGCATCCGATTCGTGTAACTTCATGTGGGATGGCATCTTCATTCAACCGGAAGCCGCACTCATTATTGAAACAAATTCCTCCATCTCCGGTGCGCTCAATGCCATCGTTTCGATAGAAGGAGGTAATTTTAGGGTAATCAAATCGGAATTGAAAAACAATTTCAAACATATTATTATTGATTCATTGCCACCCTTGGCGGGCGCACATCCGGCTGCTTTGGATTCCATCAGGTTTTTCTGTGACCGCACATTACTGCCACCTCATGAAAATGAAATCACCTCCGTAGCAATAGAAGTGAATAATGCTTTTGGCATGGTCAACATAGGGCATGACACGCTTCGATATAATACCTTTAGCGATTGCACAACAGCCATTCATGTCAACAAAAGCAATGTGAGCATACAGCACAATATTATCGGATCGCCAGATTCAGCCACCATTCAAACGGGTATCCGGGCTGAAAACGGTTTATGGGTAAATTATCCAAATTCCATTGGCATCATTATAGGTTCGGATTTTTTCAGGCTCGGAACTGAAAATGACGCTAATAATTTCTTTTATCTGTGTAAAAACCGCGCTATATCCATTGACCGCTATCTCTATTCGATTATTAACGGCAATTATATATTAAACAATGACAGCAGTGGCGCGGTGATGATTACTAACGCGCCTACAACGCCCGATATACTGTTTATGCCCGGTGTCACACAGGCAAACTACAATATGATTGAAAACGGATTGTTCGGTATCGGCATGTTGTTTATTTGGAACAACGTGGAGATGCAGGGCAACAACATTGATTTCTCCGGAAGCAATGATTCGCTTACAGCAGGCTTGGGCATATTAAATTTTTTCCAAAACCCGTATAACCGCACCACGCTCATCGAGCAAAATGACATTACAGCCGCCACAACGGGCATTTTCTCATGGGTGCGCGACAACTCGCGCATACATTATAACCGCATCAATACGACATTTTCGCAACTATCAGACTTTAACACAGGGATTGACCTGCGCCTGTGCAACAATGCCGATGTGAAATCCAACTGCATCAGTGGCGACACTACCTCTTACCACTTTGAAGCCCGGCAGACGGGCATCAACACATGGGTGTCGCCCGGCACCAGTTATGAATGCAACGAGATTGAAGAAGTAAGCAAGGCGTTTCATTTTCACGGGGTAAATCCGTTTACACAGTTAAAGCGCAATGCAATGGCATACTCCAATGTCGGCATTGCCATTGACGGCATTATCGGCTGGCAGGGTACGCTTGTAACGCTTCCTTTCGGACCCCAGGGAACAGGCTACACCAACAACAACCACTGGATTGACAACACCTTTGCCAACGGACACACCAAAACGTATGGCAATTCGCCCGGAGGATGGTCGGCTTTCTGGCTGCGCGACAAAAACAGCACTCTTTTCCCGGATCCGTTTGAAAATAAATTTGATAATGTTCCAATTCCTTCACCAACCCCAACACCCATATTCGAAATCACCAACCCGCTGAATGACCAGGTATATGACCTGATATGCGTGGACATGGGAGAGGGTTGTTCGGGGTTTATCGAACAAGCTGAATTGCCTAACAATGTTGAGTTTGCCCGGTTAGCCGTGATGGACAGCCTGCCCTTACCCGATGATTCGCTCACTTACCGCTGGTGGGTGCGCAGAGGAATTTACACAGCTTTGCAAGCCAATGACACGATTCTTGAAACAGACAGCGTACTGCAAGCCTTTTACGATGATTATCGCCTGAACGCGGTCGAACTGAAGATTGACAGCATCAGGCGTGAAATCGCAAAGTTTATCCTTGACACATTTGATATTGAAATGTTTGATGATTTACGTTCGAGGTTATTGAATATACAACCTGTGAATGGCATGGAAACAAATATGTTGAATTACGCGGACAATATTCTTCAGATTTCTAAAGGCATCGGCATTCATGAATTAGAATGGGCAATTGAAAATATAGCGAAGGAATGTGTGTTTACAGGCGGACCCGCAGTACTTGAAGCAAGGGCATACATGGCAGGTAAAGATTGGGGCAATCTTTTTAAAAACTGGGAAGACAGTTGCAGCGTGGTGCAATATAAGCGGGAGACTTCGGATGACAAGCCGGAGCTTGAAAACATAACTCAAACATATAGCTACATTCTATATCCCAACATCACAAGCACAACGGGAATATCTTATATAGACATACCAGCCAACCAGGCAGGGAGAATTGAAATGTACGGGATAGACGGACGATTGACTTGTACCTATTTTCTAACGGAAGGCAACAATAGCATAGCGTTTAACAAAGCGAAGTTTCACTCGGGTCTCTATATTTATAAAATATGGATTGATGACGAGTTTAAGCATACCGGAAAAATCGTTTTCGTCAAATGAAAAAATCATTTGCAATCGTGGTTTTTACAGTTTTTTTCATAAGCGCCATTGCTCAACGGTGGGATGTAAACTGGACATTTGGCTATAATGCGGGTATTAACTTCTCAGATACTGCTAACCCCGTTGCATTTTATTCTCATGCTAATAATCGTGAAGCCGTTGGATGTATTTCTAATGCAATCGGAAATCTTGTTTTTTCAGTAATTGGTGACGAAAATGATTTTTATAACTCCAGATTCAATGTTATTGATGCTAATGGAAATCTTATTACTAATGGTGATGGTATCTTCTGCCATCAATCCATTACCAATGGAATATTAATTATTCCCTCCATTTTAAACTCTGATTCTATTTTTTTAATTCTTCATTTAGGAGTAAGTGATCCTTTTTTTGATCAAACTCTTAATTTATATAAAACTGTGGTTGAAATTAAAAATACTGGCGAATTGAATGTAACAGAAAAGAATGTGCTTTTAATAAATAATATACTCAGCGAAAAACTTGCTGCGGTAAAACATGCTGATGGAAAAAATTGGTGGATATTTTCATTAATGAAAATATTCTCAACTAACTCATATCAACTAACTTATTGTTATTTTCAATTTAAAAATGGTAACCTTTTCGGACCGTATTATGCAAACGTATCTTCAATTTCTAATTACATTTATGCTGGACCTGGCGAAATGACTTTCTCTTTTACTGGAAAGTATCTGGCAACAATTGAACATTCCAATAAAATAGTTGAATTATTTGAATTTAATAGGTGTACAGGTGAACTTTATATTATTAAAACCTATACATTCAATACGGCATCTCATCCTTATGGCTTAGAATTCTCTAAGAATGAGGAAGTTTTATATGTAACAAGTGGTTGGACGGGTGGAAGTAGCTATATTTATCAATTTATAATTAACGATAGTATCCCTTTCCTGCCTAATCAAATCTATTATACTTCAGATTATTACATTGGACAATTACAATTAGCTTCGAATTATAAAATATATGTATCAAATAAAGATAATTCTGGTCTGGGCACTTTTAGTTTCAATCAATTTACTCAAAATATGGGTGTAATAAATCATCCAGATTCAATTGGTATGGCTTGTAATTTTCAACCATTAAGTTATTCAATAAATGACAGTTCAAAACTATCAGAGGGACTTCCTCATTTCCCAAATTATAATCTCGGACCACTAAGTATTTATCAGGCATCAGCAGGAGAGGATAAAATCATTTGTATTGAAGATACCACTATCAAAGGGGTATTGCTGGGTGTACCGGCAGTAGCAGGCGTGCAATACGCGTGGCAGGGAGACAGCCTCAACTACACAGACATCGCGCAGCCTTTCGCCAATCCC
>JBGTCY010000129.1:0-29505 GCA_041748615.1 Chitinophagales bacterium | reverse complement strand
ACTTTCCCCGGAAGCCTTGTCGAGTTGTATCTTGCCTGAATGATTGCTCCAATTTTCATTTGTTACCAGATTGTCCATCCGCCATCTACTACAAGGTTTTGACCTGTAATGAAATCTGATGCATTTGAGCTTAACAATGTGATTAGTCCTTTAATATCTTGAGGTTTTCCGATTCTGTTCAGCGGGTTTTTTGCGCTCAGGCGCCTGATAAACTCGGGATTTTCTTGTTGTATTTTCAGTTTTGGAAACGGACCGGGCGAAACCACATTCACCTGTATATTATATTTTCCTAAATAAACTGCATAATACTTTGTAAGTTGAATAATTCCTGCTTTTGCTGCGCCATAATGTGGCGGGTTTAAGAATTGCTCACAATTGTTTCCTTCGTAGAGGTTAAAATCAGGGCTGACCATTCCATACATAGATGCTATGTTGATGATTTTGCCTCCTTGTTGCCGCTTCATAACCGGCATTACCGCTCTGATGCACTTATGTACTGCTCCTAAGGAGTTTTCTAGTGTATATGTCCATTGCTCGTCCGTCATGGATTCCTGACTTGTACCCTTGGAAGCCGTTGCGTTATTGATCAGGATATCTATTCTGCCAAATTCTTGTTGTGTATCTTTAATCAAATCATTGATGCTTCCGGTATCAGTTAACTCTAAATAGTGAAATTTAAGATTATCAGTTTTAATCTTCTCAAAAACACTATTGAAATTATCCCGATTTCTTCCTGCCACGATAACTATCGCATCGTGCTCCAGTAATGCCTCAGTCATTGCTGCCCCCAGGTGTCCGTATCCGCCTGTCACGATAGCTACTTTTTCATTTAGATTAAATATGCTGTTCATCTGAGATTCCATTTTGAAGGAGCAAGGATATTTTCGTCCACATTAGGTGCTTCAATATTTAATTCATTGGCATCAGCCAGAGAATTCAGATTTTGACTTAGCTGATTGAGCGATTCAACACCTATGACCACTTTGTCAATAAAACTTTTTTCAATTACGAATTTCAGCAAACTTCCGCGGACATTATCATTCTCATCATGCAAAGTTTTTAGAAAGGGCTTGAGCGGTTTGAAAAAATCATTTGTTTTATCAGGAGGCATCAACAGCAAACCTTGTAAAAAACATGAACGAGCATGAATCTCTACTCCGTTACCATGAAGCTCCATCATAATGGATTCAAATCTGCGGTCAATATAATTATATGGAACCTGTATAATGTCAGGTAAAAAACCGCTATCTAAAAGTATTTTTAGATCTGATATTGTATTTAATGAAACACCTGCTTTTTGAATTAAACCATCAGACCTGGCTTCATGAATACATTTTTGCTCCCATTTATTTTGCAGAGTAGATTCGGTGCAATGTGCCAGATAAGCATACAGCTGATCCACCTTCAGCTTCTTCAACGAGTTGTATAATTGATCCCGAAAATCGTTTTCATTTTTATTATTAATGAATTTTGAAACAATTTGGAAATCACTAACACCTGCAAATCCAAGTACAGATTCCGAATCACCGTAAGCAGAAGCTGTATCTATAAAGGTGATTCCCTTTTCGCGACAAAAAATTAAAATATTATATACTTCATTAATGGCAGTTTTTCCGGTTGTATTTGAAACTCCATAATTTAATCCGAACTGAGCTGTACCTAAGGCTAGTTTTCTAATCATTTGTAGTTTTATGTCTGCAAATAAAAGATTGGTTATAATCACAAATCAGAATCAGAGGAATGCCTTTGCTGCCGCCCAGTGCGGGGATGATGGCGATGTTTTTCATGGGATGGTTTGTTTAAATTAATACTTTCCAATAGCCGCTTTTTGCGGAGCCAAATCGCTCAATCATACCCTTTTCTTTCATTTTGCTGATATTTTCTTTTACTTTTCGTTGCGATATTTTCACTTTGCCTGCGAGTTCATTTGTGGTGATATGTTCGTTTTTCCTCATTAGCTGAACAATTGCGGCTTGGTTATCCGTTAGAACATCGGTGACCTTACCGGTGACCTTACCGGTGACCTTTTGTGTGGTATAGCTCAGGGAAACTAAAAACCCGTTTGGCGCTTCCTCAAAATTAAACAACATAGAGGGATAAGATGTAACTTCCTTTCTGATGCGCGAAAAACCGGTACCGTATTTCTCAATATCGCCCGTTAAATAAAAAGCCTCTGCTATCAGCTTATTTCGGGTATGCGCCTGATAATTATCTTTTTTTAATTGTTCAATGGTAAGGTTGCCATACAATTTGCCGGGATTGAAAAAGGTAATTTGATTGTCAAATATTTTAATTTGTATATCAACAGGACTTAAATAATCTCTGTGAACAATGGCGTTCAAAACGATTTCCCGTAATGCAGGCAGCGGGTACTCGAAAATTTCAGTCCTCTGCGTTGTTTTTCCCGTGATTTCAAAGGCTACTTTTATCTGACCCAGTAAATACTTCATACAATCTTCCACCACTTCAAACAATGTTCCGTTTAGCATCTTGTCATCAATAATGGTTGCGGAAGTTTTAAATCGTCCGAGATGTACATTGTAACCGGTCGGCTCTTTGGCAAAAAGCAACCATGCGGCATTGGTAACTGACTTATCGGATATTAACTTCAGTTTATGCAGGCTGTCAATGGAATTGCCCTCTAATTTAAATCGGCCCGTTGCATTCACTTTTTCAATAAACGTATTGATTTTGAGTGTATCTAAATCAGCGATGTTTTTGTTAGGAGCAGGATAAGAATCCCAGGAAACCTGTAGCGATTGCAGGTTCATGTCTGTAATTTCCATAGCAGAAAGCCGGTGATTGGCATTGCCTACTCGTTTAAAATACCTTCCTTTGAAGGAAACAGGTTTCACCGGAAATTCATTGACACTGATGGAAATAATCTCTTTACCCTTATACTTTGTCTTTTCTATTGATGGAATAATTGAAGGTTGTGTTTTACTTTTAATTTCATTCAGCCACTTTTGGAATGTCTCTTTTCCGACAGATACCCCGGTCGCTTCGCCATTATCTCTAATGCCAACCAGTACGAGGCCCCCCTTAGTATTTGTAAAAGCTGAAATCGTTTCAATCACTTCATCATTAAAGCCGGACTTGAACTCAAGCGTTTCACTTTCCCCTGCGGTTATATATTTTGATATATCTGAGGCGTTCATTTTAACGGAGATACATTTTTTCTGAAAACAATTTTAGTCAACAATAATTGCCGGGTTTATTTTTCTAAAAACGCCTTGATTTTTTCAATCACAAAATCCTGTTGCTGCTCCGTCAGCGTGGGATACATCGGCAAACTCAGACATTCTTCATAATATCTCTCCGCCACCGGGAAATCGCCCGGCTTCCAACCCAGCGATTGATAGTATGGAAATGTATGGACAGGAATGTAGTGAACCTGTGCAAGAATCTGATGTGCTTTCAAATGGTCATATAAACCCAGCCTGTCGGCAACGCGAATGACATACAGATGATAGGCATGTCCTTCCACCACACCAGCCTGTCCTGAAATTTTCGGATGGTTTTGAAATGCTTCAAAATATTTTGCAGCGATTGCCCTTCGTTTTTTCAATCCCTCTTTCGCCCGCTTGAGTTGTGAAAGTCCCAATGCCGCCTGAAAATCGGTGAGGCGATAGTTGTAGCCGAGGGTTTGCATTTCGTAGTACCAGTTGGGATAGATGGTAGATTTTAGATTTGAGCTATTAGATGTTAGATTGCCGGAGGCGAAATCGGGGGTGTTTTGGAACAGGGAGGCGTCTTTGGTGATGCCGTGGGTGCGGAGCAATAGCAGTTTTTTGTAAAGCGTTTCGTTGTTGGTGGTAATCATGCCGCCTTCCCCGCAGGCGATATGTTTCACGGGATGAAAGGAAAAGATGGCAAGGTCGGCAAATCTGCCGTTGCCGCAATGTTGTTTTTGCCCTTTGCTGTCAGTGAAAAAGCCGCCCGGTGCATGACAGGCGTCTTCAATCAACCACAACCCGTGTTCGTCCGCCAAAGTCCTGAGCGTTTCAAGATTGACGGCATATCCCGCGAAGTCCACCGGGATGATGCCTTTGAAAAATCCTTTTGGTTTGGAAGCAATCAGTTCCCTGACTTTATCAATATCGAGCGTGAAAGTTTTGTCATCGATATCCGCGAAATAAACATTGCCCCCGCAATAGCGTACGCAATTGGCGGAAGCGGCAAACGTGATGGGAGTGGTGATGACATTCGTTGTTTCGTTTACGTCCAGCGCCATCGCGCACAGGTGCAAAGCGGCTGTGCCGTTGGCAACGGCAACGGCATACTTTACCCCGACATATTCCGCGAAAGATATTTCGAACTCCGCAATTTTCGGTCCCTGCGTGAGGTAATCCGAGCGCAGTACGTCTGTTACCGCCTGAATGTCTTCCTCCGTAATGGATTGTCTGCCGTAGGGGATGGGGGTGTTTTGCATGATTTTTATTGGCGATTTTATGTTCCTAAGTTATGCTATTACCTTCCAGTACCCGCCTTTGTCGGGTCCGATACGTTTCAATTTTCCGGCTGCTTTGAGCGCTTCAACATCTCTTGCAACAGTTCTTCTTGTTACATCCAATATTTTTGCTATCTCATCAGTAGTAATCAGATTGTTGTCATTGATGATACGAATTATTGAATGACGCCTCTTTTCTGTGACATTTTCTGTGACATTTTCTACGACATTTTCTACGACATTTTCATTTTCACCATCAGACACAGTAACCATAAACCCATCGGAGATATTTTGAAACACGGGCACGGGTAGATTTTCTTTTGAAAACTCCTCCATGATTCTCCGGATTCCGGAGCCATATTTTTCTATTAATCCGAGTGCCTTGAAAAAATCGGCAATCAGCTTATTGCGGGGCGTGGATTTATAATTATTGGAAAGCAAGTCCTCAATCCTGATGTTATCGGGCAACCTGCCGGGATTGTAAAACTCGATTTTGTGGTTAAAAATCTTCACGATTGAATCGGAAGCAGAGCGATAGTCGCGATGAACGAGCATGTTCATGATGATTTCGCGCAGGGCTTCGAGTGGATACTGCCATCTTTCTGTGTTTCGCGCTTTGCCGGTGATGATGACTTCCTTATTGATGTGTTTTTTTACGAAATCAAGCACCTGTTCCACCTGAGCGAGAATGTCCGACTTGGTTCGTGCCGAATCTTTGATGAGCGTTTCCGATTGAAATCTCCCCAGTTCAATCGTAGTGATGACAGTTTCTTTTTTAGTAAAGAGCAGATAAGCCGCATTGGTCAGCAAGCCTTCTCTGATTAAATCATTTTTAATGAGAAAGGTCATCGGGTCTTCCGTAATTCTGATGCCGGTTAAGTTCAGATTGTCAATTGCTGTCTGCACTTTTTCCATTGAAATATCTTCTACACTGAATCTGTTGTTGGTATGATAGTCCCAACTGTAGTTAAATGTCTGAAGGTGCATATTGACTACTTCAGCAACACTAAGGGCATGATTGGAATTAGCTACTCTTTTATAATACCTGCCGCGAAAAGAAACGGGTTTTACCGGGTATTCCTGAATGGATAAGACCGCAATATTTTTTGAGCCTGATTTTACAACTTCCACGTCCGGAACAAGGACGGGTGAAGTTTTTGATTTTACTTCATTCACCCGGTTCTGAATGGTTTCTTTGTTAATAATAATGCCCTTAATATCACTATTATCAGCAACTCCGATTAAAACTTTTCCCCCGGATGTGTTTGCAAAAGCCACGAGCGTTTCAATCACCTCATCATTGAAAGCGGATTTAAATTCAATCTTTTCATTTTCTCCCTGCTGAATGAGTTGTAAAAGTGATTTTTGATTCACAAGAAATAATGAATTTATGATGTGATGCTTACCTTTCACCTGTTTTTCTTTTCACTCGCCACCCGTCCTGCGCCCCTCGTCCCTCTCCTTAAAATTCCTTCCAGCTAAACTCCGCATCCACATGCTCCTGAATCAGTTGGCGCAGTTCATCCACCGAAAGCCACTTTTCGTTTTTTTCTGAATTATAATGAAAACCTCTCGGGACTAATTCTGCATTGAAATGCTTTTTAAATTCTTCGAGTTTCCAGGGAGTGATTTGCGGGAGAATGGCGTAGTATTTTCCCAAATCATAAGTGGTGAAAGAGTCGGAAGGCGTAATCATTTCTTCATGTACTTTTTCGCCCGGGCGGATGCCGACCACTTCGGTTTTGGTATTGGGCGCCACGGCTTCTGCCACATCTCCGATTTTGTAGGATGGGATTTTCGGAACGAATATTTCCCCGCCCCAGCCGTGTTCCAGCGCAAAGAGTACCATGTCAACCCCCTCTGTAAGCGAAATATTGAAGCGCGTCATGTGATTGTCGGTGATTGGCAATACGCCTTCTTTTCTTTTTTTCAGAAAAAAAGGAATCACCGAGCCGTTGGAACCCATCACATTGCCGTACCTGACGACCGTAAACCGGATATCGTGCCATCCGCGAATATTATTGGCGGCTACAAACAATTTATCGGAAGTGAGTTTGGTAGCGCCATAGAGATTAATCGGGGCGCAGGCTTTGTCGGTTGAGAGCGCCACCACTTTTTTTATATTGGCGTCTAAGCAGGCGTTAATCAGGTTTTCCGCGCCCAGCACGTTTGTCTTCACACATTCCATCGGATTGTACTCGGCAATCGGCACGTGCTTCATGGCGGCTGTATGGATGACATAGTCCACATTTTCCAGCGCGCGCTTTAACCGGTTGAAATCGCGAATATCACCAATGAAATAGCGCATACACTTGTATTTGGATGTCGGAAAGCGCTGCGCCATCTGAAATTGTTTTTGTTCGTCTCTTGAAAAAACGACTAACCGCGCTACATCGGGATAACGCTTCAGAATGGTTTCCACGAGGCATTGACCGAGCGAGCCGGTGCCGCCAGTAATGAGAATGGATTTATGGTTGAGCATGATTCAGTTGAAAAAATTGATGAATAAAAAAATGAAATTCAAAGGTAAAATAATTGATGAAGAATACTTTTTAATCAACTTGAAATTTTGAGATTTGATTGAGCATGTAATCAGTGAGATCGACTTTTTCAGCAAGCAGTAATTCTCTTCTCTTTTTCCATATATCTTTAATGTGATGTTCATTTAACACATACCTGATTGTTTCAATCGCTTCATTATAATTTTTGAATGAATACATTAAGCCATATTTATCCTGAAGTTCCTGCAGATATCCCAGTTTTAGTGAGCTGATAAATATGGAAGGAGTGCCTAATACAGCCGCTTCACTTGCCATTGTTCCGCCCTCTCCAATGTAAGCATGAGCGAAATATATCAGATGATGGACAAAATGAAGCGGTATTTTGATTTGAAATTTTTTAAGGTCATCAGGCAATGCGCATTCGGAAGATATGATCACCCTGCCATACTTTAAAAGTTCTTCAACCAGAGATGATTTATCATTATTAGATAACCCTTTTTGTCCAATATCATGACTGGCATTCCAGGAAACAAATCGAAGCAGAAAAAACTTCTCGCCTTTTTTAATCCCTAATTTCTCCACGACTTCAAAATCAGGGCTAAAACGGTTTGGATGTAAATAAGCCAGTTCATGATAGGAGGGGTATTTAACCTGCTTTTTACCAAGATTTTTGTAAAAACAATCAGGTGTAAAGATTTTACCGGCAAATGGCTTGAATAAGAGAATTTGTTCGCTGGCATGTTCCGTGTCTGTCAATACCCATGAAGGAGTACCTGCTATTACTCCTGCATGTGCTATTCGGGAGGATCCTATACCCATCATCAGGTCAGGTTTTTCTGTTTTGACAACACGAAACATTTTAAAAGCCATCAATGGAACATTGATGGCTTTTTGAACGGGGGAATCGCCATAAGAACCTAAATCTATAAAGGGGATTTTATAGAGGTTGAGCAACTCAATGGATATATCTTTCCTGCTGGCTGTCACTACCGTATTAATTTTTTTACTCTCTAAGTCAGATATAATATTTCTGAACAGATGCACATGGGCAGGATGATTAATGTCTATTAGTACTTTCATCCTTATTTATACAGTCTTTCATTATCCTGGATATCCATCCACATCGCAAAAAGCAGGAATTGTATTCCGGATATAAATAAAAAAACAAATCCCAAAAGGGTGATTGGGTTCAACTGTGTCCCGAAAAAGCTGCGGTCAATGACCTTTATCCCCATTGGAATGGAGAGCGCCAACAAGATAAAGGAGAGGTTATAAAGAATAAAAAGCGGGTGAAAATCTCTAAAAAAATATTTCACCCATAATCTTTTAACAAATGATTTGAGCAGCAGCCAACTGACGCGTGGAATTACCTTAAAAAGTTTCATTTTGCTTTGTTCCCCAACATTGTACACCGGCTTGATTTCCACTTCCCTGAGCGTACACATTGCGATATTGAGTTTAACCAGCATATCATTGGGCATACCGTAAGAGCGATAAATGTCATGCAGCAGGATGGCATTGATGGCTGCTTTGGATATGGCGGTGTATCCGGTTTGAGTATCACTCACCCGCCAGTAGCCACTGGCAACCTTTGTCATGATGGAAAGTATGGAGTTGCCGAAAAACCGGATCCTTGGAATCACTAACCAGGCACTGCGGTGGATGAGCCGGTTGCCTTTTACATAATCTACACCTTCTTCTACCACCGGGAGGCAGATCCGCTCCAGTTCTGAGGGGTCCATTTGCCCGTCACCTGCCATCACAGCAGAGCAGTCAATAGCATGGTCTTTGCACCATTTGTAACCGGTAGCGATTGCTCCGCCCACTCCCCCGTTCACTTTATGATTGATGAGGATGATACGGTCACTTTCCGGGTTTGAATTTGCAATTTCGGATGGATTAAACAGTCGTTTTTCCTGTATATTTTTTTTATGCAATACTTCTTCTGCCCAATTGTAGCGGGTGGCAGAGAAAATGCCTGTTGTTGTATTCTGGAGCGCTAGTTCGCTTTCATTGGATTTACTGATATACTCCATCACCACCGCTGCCGTGCGGTCTTTGCTACAGTCATTCACTATAATAATACGGTCCACAAAATCAGGCATGGATTCAATCACCATTCCGATTTGTTTTTCTTCATTGTAAGCCGGCACTACAACCGCTATGCTCTTTTTTTTTAGCATGGTTAGTCAACTTCTCATTTTTCGTCAATTAAATACAATTCCATTTTTTAGGGTGTAAAATTCTCCAGACCCCGGACATTTAGCCATCCCGTTATCATCAAACATAAGGTTATAGCCCTGTTTACTCATCCAACCCGTTTGCCTGGCCGGTACACCTGTCATTAATGCGAAGGCGGGAACATCTTTTGTGACCACAGCCCCAGCTCCTATAAAACAATATTCTCCGAGGATAACTCCGCATATTATAGTTGCATTTGCACCAATGGACACCCCTTTTTTGATGTGTGTTTTTTTGTATTCATTTTTGCGTTCTACCCCGCTTCGGGGGTTGATCACATTGGTAAGTACCATTGAAGGACCTAAAAAAACATCGTCTTCGCATACCACACCTTCATAGAGAGAAACATTATTTTGTATTTTAACATTATTGCCGATAATAACCTGGTTGGCTACAAATACGTTCTGCCCAAGGCTACAGTTGTTTCCGATGATCGCTTTCGACATGATATGGCAAAAGTGCCAGATTTTGGTACTTTCACCGATCTGGCAACCATCATCAGCATAGGCTGAAGGATGGATATAAGCGGAAGGATTAATAGACATGAGTGGATTTAAAGTTGATGATTAAATTTTATTTTCCATTATCTTTTTCAGGTCGCGTTGCTCGTATATTCTTTCAATGATGTCCACCACTTTCAATCCTTCCAATGCATTTGTGTCAATCGAACTTTTTCCATTAAGAGTATCAATCACATTTTGAATAACATAGTGATGGTTGGCAGCGCTGCCTTTGTAAGGTCCATAGTCGTTAGGCGGATTAGTGGGAGGTAAATCAGGTAGTTTATAATCTTTAATGTGACAATATTCTACCTCATTCATGTATTGCCCGCCAATTTTAAGACTGCCTTTTTCACCTATCACGGTGATACTGCTTTCCATGTTTTTATCCCAGCAGGAGGTGGAAAAATTGATACATCCCATTCCTCCATTTATAAAATCGAAACTCACCGTACCGCTATCTTCAAATTGAGTGGTTGAATAGTGGTTAAAATTAGCAAAGTGAGTTTTAATAT
Organism: Chitinophagales bacterium; assembly: GCA_041748615.1. GTDB lineage: Bacteria > Bacteroidota > Bacteroidia > Chitinophagales > CAIOSU01 > JBGTCY01. The sequence continues at coordinate 19,298 of JBGTCY010000129.1, read as the reverse complement.
TTTTGATATCCCCAAACGTCCAGTACATGATATCAATAAAATGGCTGAATTGTGTAAATAGGGTACCTCCGTCTTTAATTAAATTGCCTTTCCAATCATCATTCTTATAATACCTTTCATCCCTGTTCCAGTAACAGTTGATTTGAACCATATATGTTTTTCCTATAAATCCTTTTTCAACAATCTCCTTGAGCCACTTAGAAGGGGGACTATAACGGTTTTGTTTTACCACAAAAACATGCCGGGAAACATTCAATGACTTGAAAATAATTTTTTCACATTCGGCTTTGCTCAGTGCCATGGGTTTTTCTATAATTACATGCATTTTTTTATCTAATCCTTGCATTGCCAGAGTTGAATGGAGATGATTAGGAGCGCAGATGCTGATCACGTTAGTTTCCGGACTGTTAACATACAGGTCATCTATGCTATCATAAACAGCTACATTAAATGTGTTCAGAGCTTCTTTTTTTTTGTCAGGGTTAACTTCAACTATTGAACTTAGTGCCGAGTCTGGGTGTCCATTAATAATAGTTGCATGTCTTTTGCCAATTAGTCCAAAACCGACAACTGCAAAATGTATTTTTTTATTCATTTGAGAGAATTATTCACTTTAAAAAAAAGCGGTAAAAATGCGGGTGCAATATAAATATAAAATGCACAAACGTGCCCGTATCGTGGCAAATAGCGGTTGTGGCCCACACTAATGATGAAGGCATTCAGAATATACATAGAGGTGATAACCATAATGACCAGCAGGAAGCTGTTTCTCATCCCGCTTTTCAACCACATCAAACCACTTATCAGCAACAGAAAGACAGATAACCCGGTCCATACTACATTTCTGATTAACAGCGATTCTGTTTTATAAATGATACTGTAGATCATTATTAAAACATGCTTTTTAATGCCGGTTGAAGTTAACACATTCAATTTTTCGTTCAATTTTTCCGAACTCAATGGAATTCCGTATTCCCTGAAGGTCCATTCCGTCATGGTATCCGGTACATTCCTGTTCTGCCGGTTGTAATTTTTAAATTCTTTGTTTAACACAATGGCATACTTCCCATACATATTCTCCAATCTTTTCGGAAGGTAGCTGGCATAAAAATGAGGTAATTTTTTTGATGGTTGCCGAAGATGCCACATGAATTTAAAACTGACACTGTTGGAGAGATGTCTTTCGGGAATGAATCGCTTGTCTTCTTCAACCCATCGTTCCTGTATCTGACTGACGACAGTAGTGGTCCGCGACAGATTCCCGGGCAAAAAAACGCCTTTCAGAAAGTAATTCCAGCCTGACCAACTCAACAGGATGGATAATAAAGGAAGCAATAAAGAAATGATTTTTGCCTTTGATTGATGTTGATAAATATGAATCGCTACAAGTGGAAGGAGAATAATAAAATACAAACCATTGCTTCTGATAATTAATGGCAGTATCAGGACAGCGGATAAAATGAGATAAGAAAGATGATCGCCTTTTCTCATTGCTCTTAAAAAAGCCCAGGTCATTAATATCAGGGTACTGACGTAAACAGATTCAGTTATAAAAGCTGTTTCCAACCGGATGGTATAACTGTTGTTGCAAAAGAAAAACATCCCTGCAAAAGCAAAAAAATGAGTCCACCTGCCCCACTTTTGGGATTCAAAGATCAACATCAGGGCGGTGATCATCAGCAGAAAGCTCTGTGCTAACAGAATGGGAAGCCCTTTTTCTGTAAACAATGAAATCAACGCGATGAACAAGGGATAACCGGGCGGTAAATCAATTAATATCTCCCTGAGTATCTCCCAATCAAATGTCATTAAGTGATAGGCATAGTGAAAATAGAGAATACTGTCAGGATCAATTTCAGGAACTGTGAATGAAGTGTAGTAGGGAACTCTGTTAAGAATGAAAATAATTCCGAACAGCAGCGGAAGCAGCAAATTCATCTTTTTTTTACCGGCAAAAACCATATTTCGGAGAGGCTGAATCTATTTATTCTTTTTAAATAAATTAAATATATTACTCACCTTTTGAGCGAATTCCGGTGAAGCATTATACATCATGTTTTTATGATGGTGCAGCCGCCATTCGGGTTTTATGAAAAAACCTTTCAGGAAGTATTTTATAAAAGCGAACATCCGGCCCTCCGCAAGATAGGCATATGAAAGAGTGATATACCTGCCCGGAAGGGTGCTTTTGTAAAAGGCGGCATCTTCTTTCATACCCCTGGATTTAAAGAAGGCTTTAAGATTTTCAATTATCATTACATTTTTCTCCAGCATAAATATTTTTCTGGCGAGTGTGGTGATGCTGGACGAATGTTTCCGGTATGCCGTCAGTGTTTCATCAAGGTAATAGATATCACCGGAGGCAGAAGCAAGGCAGTGTGTTACATAATCAACATTATTACTGCACTGTTTTACCCAACCCGGCAGTGGATGAGGTAAAGCCATCTTTCTTATTGCAATAACATTTCCGGGTCCAAGCGTATTAGTCCACATAAACTTGCGGGGAAAAATTTGGTTGCCTGAAAAAGGAAATGAATTTTTATTTAATAAATTATCATTTTCATCAACCGAAATGTAATTATGAAAACACATGGAACATTCCGGGTGAGATTTGAGAAGATCAACCTGTAACTGTAGTTTTTTATCCGAAAGTATGTAATCGTCTCCATCTACCTGAAACAGGAATTCACCTCTGGCATTTTCAATTAAGAAACACAGGTTTTCACTGTAACCTGTGTTTTGTTGATGAAAAAACGCTCTTATCAATCCCGGGTAATCCGAAAGATATTTTTCTATGATTTTTCTGGTTGAATCCTTCGAGCAATCTTCACCTATAAGTATTTCATATTTAAAATCTGTTTTTTGTATCAGGATTGAATCAAGGCATTTGCCGATATATTTCTCGATGTTATAAGCAGTAACTATTACACTTAGTATTGGTTTAACCATGAGGGCTTTTTCAAAAAATTATCATAGCTTGATTAAGTTTAGTACTTAAATGAACCGGCTGAAACGCATCAGATCTCATCCTGAAAAAGATGATGATTCAACAAATTTCATTATAAAAAGAAGAATTTCAAATTTTGTTGAAATAAACTGATGTAATAATAAAGATTTCTTTGAAAAACTGAAATAATACATCATTGCGGGAGCATCAGAGCAATATGTAATTGCCATTCCTAAGCAATTACCTTTGAATGTTCAATTTGAGGATTGCTTCCCTCGTAATAACGGTAGTTGTTAAACCCCTCTTAAAAGTTGAATGTTGCCGACCATTTTTTAAAAGTAAATAAAATAATAAAATAACGAACAGGTACTGTTTACGCTAATTTAATTAGGTCTATCAAATCATAATAAAGGGCAGTACTAAAAAATGATTATTTCACGCGAAGGCGCAAAGTTCTCAAAGAAATACGTTTTGATAATCAACCCTTTGCGCGATCCATTGCTTTTGAATCTTTAGAACCGCCTTAAAGAAAATTAGCTTAAAGAAATGATAATCAATGAATGAAGAAACTAATAAAATCTAAACCGAGAATGGTTGTGTAGGATCAATCAGCATTAGATAAAACATTAAAAGAGTTTCCCAATTAATCCGGGAAACCCTTTTAATGCCTACTCTGCCCCTAAGAGTTAACGGAGAACGAATTTTTTCCGATAGATATTTTCATGGATGAAATGAAATATTTTAGCAGACCTGATTTTTTCAAAAAAAACCTGTATGAGTAAACCTAAGCTGGTCAAATTTGCAGAGATTGCCACATTTCGTAATGTATTGCGCAATGTCAGCTTCGAAAACCCTATGCTGATTAATTGTGAAAACAGTAAAGTTGATTACAAAGGAACATGGTGTATTGAATATTTTAATAATAATTCCCCGCTGATTTTGGAATTGGCTTGCGGAAAAGGAGACTATACTATTGGCTTGGCACAGCGTTATCCTGAAAGAAATTTTATAGGGGTTGACCTGAAGGGCAACCGCCTGTGGACCGGTGCCAGAAAGGCGCTGGATTTAAATCTTGAGAATGCGGCATTCATCCGAACCAGGATTGAATTGCTGCCCTTTTTCTTCGCGCCATCAGAAGTGAGTGAAATCTGGATCACTTTCCCCGATCCCTTTAGAAGGGAATCAAAATCAAACAGACGATTAACTTCTCCCTTTTTTTTGGAAAAGTACAGGCAAATCTGCCGGCCTGACGCTTTAGTGCATCTTAAAACAGATGATAAGGGCTTATTCGAATATTCTTATCAGATTGCGTCAACACCGCCCTGCAGGCTATTGGAGGTATTTAACGATGTTTATAACGAAAGCGCTCCGGTGACGGCAACCGGTATTCAAACCTTTTATGAAAAAATGCACCTTGCTGAAGGCAGGGTAATTCGTTACCTGAAATTTCAGCTTAATTCGCAGGAGAACGCAAGCTCAAATTCAGTTAAAATAATTAGGTAAAATAATTTAACTTCGGGTAGCAGGTGATTGCTGATGTGGGATTACGTTGTTTTTATACTGGGCTGATTTGTCTCGTTAATATTAAGGAAAGTCTAAAAATAACCTCAATCCCTTCTCCGAAGGAGAAGGCAGGTGATGAGGCTAATAAAAAGAGCATTTTTAGAACTGCCCTTATAATCACAGTGATGAATCAGATTTGCCACTAAAATTTTTCTTACATTTAATCTGATTCGGTAAGGGTTTATCCGGTAATCCTCTGAAACTTTTAAGATTGTAGCGGACTTTGCTTTCAATCCTAAAGTTAATTAGAACAATTATACAAACAATATTAAAATCATATCATGGGTGTTTTGTTTTTTAAAAAGCAGTACTTGCATTCAATTTTTGGATGTTGGATGTTATTTTTCCTGTCACAAAGTTTAAATGCGGCTGACCGGTATTGGATTGCATCAGGTCCTTCCAACTGGAATAATACAGCCAATTGGTCAAACGCTGCGGCAGGTGGTGGCGGGTTCTCGGTGCCGGGTGCAAATGACAGAGCCTATTTTACTGCAAACGGTCTGGGCGCCTGCAATCTTGATATAGATGTGATTGTGGCGCATTTTGAATTTCAATCCGGATTTACCGGTATTTTTAATCAAAATACTTCTACCCTGACAGTGAGGCCGGCTGCCATTACCGGTGCTACCGGCATGATGATTTATGACGGACAATTCAATGGCGGAAACAGAAATATTCTGTTAGACCAGTTTATCATAACCCCGCCATCAGTTTACACGGTGGCTCATTTTGTTTTAGATGGCGGAGCAACTTTTATCAGTACTTCTGCGAATTTTATTATATGGGGGAATTACAGCCATTTAAGCGGAACCTTCAATCATAATGGCGGGTGGGTTTCTTTCCGAGGAAATCTGAGCGGGAGTAAATCTATAACAGGCACATCAATATTCAATAAAGTTGACTTTAAGTCAGCCTCCAATCCTACAGTGAACTCTTTTGGGATTGTGAACTCTATTACTATATTAGATACGATGTCTAAAACAGGTGCTTCACAAAACAGAATAACGGGAGGAGATTTATTTCTGAAGGGGGACGTAGTGATCAATTATGTCGGCTGGACAGGAGGAACTCCCTGGGGCGGAGCCAGGTTTTACTTTGATGGCGCAGGGGACCAAAATTTTGATGGAGGAACTTGTGCAACCTGCTGGGTGGAAAATATCTACATTGACAAGCCTTCAGGAACCTTATTCCTGCACAATACCATCAGAGTGGGTCCCGACTGGATTTATAATGCCGGCAATTTAGATGCAGGTGTTTCAAATGTTTATTGCTACGGAACAGGAAACGCTGCGCTCAGCGGCACACATACTTTATATAATCTGATTATAAGAGGTTTTGTAAACGGACACCGAAGAATTATTCCGTTGACCGATGTGGTAACAGTCGCGAACACGCTGACGTATGGCGGTGATAACTATGCCGGTGTTTATGGGGGACAAGTACATGTCAAAGGAGATGTGAGAGTACCTGATTTTTCTCCTGATGTAGCGCTGAATGGCGCCTCCGGCACTATCGTTTTCAATGGTACAGGAAACCAGTTATTGGAGAGCCTCACGACTACTTTAAACAAGGGCTTTCTTCCCAACATCGTCATAGATAAACCATCCGGCACGCTCACTATGATAGGAAATATTGTAGTGGAAAGATCATGGAACTATATCAGGGGGGATGTGGATGCTGTTACCAACAATTCCTACGTTCGTTTCAGGTCTAACGCTGACATAATTGACGGACAGGGAATCAGTTCAACGATGCTTTTCTATGATGTTGAACTTTTTGGCGTTAACAGACCCCTGGGAGGCGACCTGAGAGTAAAAAACAGAATGATCTTAAACAACAATATCCTGAGTCTTAATACCTATGATCTTTTTATTGAAAACAGTTCTCCTGTTTCTATTGAAAGAACCACCGGAACCATCATCAGCGAAACAACACCTGCCACTGATTTGGGCAAAGTACATTGGTTTATAGATAACGCTCCGAACGGTACAAGTTTTTTGTTCCCTTTTTCAACGGCTGTATCAGGCGGTACTTATATCCCATATACACTTACTGTTCAAAACCCCGGCTCATCTCCTTCAGTGGGTGTGGTGAGTTTGGCAACCTATCCTACCATTACTACTGTTAACCCTAATAACAGGCCTTTTCCGCCCGGAGTAACCAACCTGAATAATTTTGCAGGCTCTGAAAATGCCACTAAAGAATTAGACCGCTATTGGGTGTATGAATGTAATAATTATGATACAAATCCAACCGTGGACATGGAATTTACCTACCTTAACAGCGAATGGTCAACCGGGAACAATAACATTACTGAATCATTGTTGCGCCCCCATCAATGGAACCCTGCTACCCAGGTGTGGGATCAGCCGTTGCCAGGCAGTTCAATAAATACTGTTGACAATAAAGCCACTGTATCCGGAGTAACTGTTTGCAGTCCATTTACCTTAGTGGACCCATCACTGCCGGATTTATTATTTTCAGCCAGTGATACCGTACTTTGTGTCGGGGATGCGGTTGTCTTTACTGATGAAAACACGGCTACCCCGCTCTCCCGTGAATGGTTTTTCCCCGGTGGAACACCTGCCACTTCTACTGACGCCAGCCCTGTTATCACCTACAATACACCGGGAACGTATGATGCCATCTTGTGGTCAACATATCCCGGGGGCGTTTTAAAAGACACACTTTTCAATTATATCAAAGTCAATCCGGGTATAACAGTGACGTCAACAGTAACCAATGTAGCTTGCAATGGCGGAAATACTGGCGCTATCTCGTTGGACCTAACGGGAGGCAGTGGTGTTTATACTTATTCCTGGTCCCCCGGAGGTTTTACCACCAAAGATATTACAGGGCTAACGGCAACCACTTATAATGTGACGGTCACAGATACTTCCGGTTGTGTCAGAACCACCAGCGAAGATGTGACTCAACCTCCCGCTCTCACCGCCAGCATTTCTGGTGTGCAGAATGCTTTGTGCAGTGGTGATTGCAACGGGCAGGCAACAGTGAATCCTTCTGGAGGCGCGGGTGGATTTAGTTATGAATGGGGAAATGGAGAAACCACACAAACAGCTCTTGCCCTTTGTCCGGGCAATCAATCTGTCATCGTAACCGATGCGAACGGATGCACGGTTTCTCAAAATACCAACATCACCGGTCCGGCTGCGCTTACGGTAACTATCGGCAGCGTAACCAATGTTGCCTGTCATGGCAACTGCACCGGCAGCGCCACCGCGACAGCAGGAGGCGGACAGGGAACCTATACCTATGCCTGGAGTAACGGACAATCAACAGCTACCGCAACCGCGCTTTGCGCGGGTTGGGCTACTGTCACCGTTACCGACCAAAACAACTGCACGAAAGTGGATAGTGTCGAAATCATTCAACCAACAGCGATTGCTTTAATGATCACTAAAACCGATATTCTTTGTAACGGAGACAATAACGGAACTGCCACCGTCACTCCTTCGGGCGGTGCAGGTTCTTACACCTACTCCTGGACGGCAGGCGGTCCTCCGACCAATCAGGCAACTGTCAATAATTTACCTCCGGGTAGCGTCACCGTTACAGTGGCGGATTTGAATTCCTGCACCTCAACAGCATCTGCAACAATTACTCAACCCGCAGTGTTAGCGGCAACAACAGCCAAACAGGATGTCAGTTGCTTCACCGGCACGAATGGCAAAGCATGGGTGGTAACCGCATCGGGCGGCATACCGGCTGCCGGAGGGTATGTCTATTCCTGGAGTGACGGAACTCCTCCGCTCAATACCGACACAACCTTCGGTTTGTCAGCCGGAAATGTAACTGTTACAGTTTCTGATTCAAACGGATGCTCGGTAACTTCCTCGCAAACAATCAACCAGCCAACCGCTTTGTCACTAACTGTGACAAAAACAGAGGTCAGTTGTTTCAACGGCAGTGATGGCGTAGCACGGGTCAGCATCAGCGGAGGCATACTGAATTATTCACCGGTGTGGGACAGGGGCGATGACATGGCGGATTCTACAGTGAACCTCACGGCAGGTCCGGTGAGCGTAACGGTGACGGACGGCAATGGTTGTACCGCAACTTCCAATATCACCATCAATGAACCTGTGGTACTTACCATCGTGATGGACAGCACCAATGTTTCTTGTGGCGGAGCCGCTGACGGTGAAGCATCGGTCACGCCAAGCGGTGGAAATGGCGGTTATACTTACCTATGGACAAATAATGAAACCACCCAATCCGTAACCGGTTTGAGCCAGGGTTCATCTTGCGTAACCGTCACGGATAGCAAAGGCTGCGAGGCGGACGGATGTGTGAATATCAGCGAAATTCCGGGTATCACGCTCGTGCTGACACAAGTAAATATCACCTGTTTCGGGGATGATAACGGTTCGGCAACCGTTACTGCCAGCGATGGCGCTGGAAGTTATACCTATCTGTGGTCGAATGGCAATCCCACCAATCAGACTGCCGTCAGCAATTTACCTCCCGGAAAAACATACATCACCGTCACGGATGCAAGCCTCTGCTCGGTTACTGACTCCGTAGATATTTTAGAGCCTGCGGAACTGGTAGTTTCAATTACCGGAGATGATATTTCCTGCAACGGGTTGAATGACGGAAGGGCAAAAGCCAATATCACCGGTGGAACCGTCAGCGGCAATTACACCATCAACTGGACAACCACCGGAACAGTTGTCGCCCCCGACAGCGTCAGCGGAATTCCGCCCGGTCCGGTAAGTGTTGTCGTGAGCGATGATAATGGTTGTTCCGCCAATGCAAATACCACGATTTCAGAGCCATTGACTTTAACATTGGTCATGGATAAAAATGATGTAAGCTGCAACGGAGTGTGTGACGGAGAAGCATGGGTGAATGCGTCAGGAGGAACGGGTACATACAATTATACCTGGAGCGATGGCGTACCAAATTCAGTGGGCGATTCTGTAACCGCGCTTTGTGCCGGAACTGTAAGTGTTACGGTGGAAGATGCCAACGGTTGTGTTGCAACGGAAAGTATCAACCTGATTGCTCCGGCAGCCATCACATTGTCAATGACGAAAACCGATATTACCTGCAATGGGTTGTCAAATGGAAGAGCGGGAGTAACTGCAACCGGTGGGGATGGCAATTACACGTATGTGTGGGATGCCAATGGTGGTGCGCAACTGCCGCCCGGTGACAGCATTATCAACCTCGGTCCCGGACCGGCAATTGTTACGGTGGAAGACGGTAACGGCTGCACCGAAAGCGCGTCTGTCGTTATCAATCAGCCCGCGCCATTGGTAGTGACGCTCACGCAATATGATATCTCTTGCAACGGTGAAGATGATGGTCGTGTGAAAGCTGTCACTTCAGGTGGCACGCCCGGTTATCTTTATTTCTGGAATCCGTTTGGAGTTGGAACCGTGATTGGCGCAGCTCAGGACAGCATCATCAACCTGCCCCCGGGAAATATCAGTGTGGCGGTGAGAGACGTCAATAATTGCACGGACACTGCTGATGTCACTATCACCGAGCCGGCAGTCATTAACCTTGTTTTGGATAAAATAGATGTCACGTGTAATGGCGGTGATGACGGTCAGGCTTGGGTTATCGCATCAGGCGGCACTCCGATTGTTGGTCCGGAACCTTACACTTATTTGTGGGATGCCGGAACGAACCCCACGAATGACTCCATCACTGACCTGTTGCCGGGTTTGGTTACTGTAATTGTAACCGATGGCAGTAATTGTTCGGAAAGCGGTTCCATTTCGATTGGTGAACCCGCTCCCATGTCATTGACTATGAGCAAAACCGATTTGACCTGCTTCGGCAGCAATAACGGAACTGCAGCCGTAGTGGTTGCCGGTGGTAATCCGCCTTATAATTATCAATGGAATGTTCCTTCAATTTCAACGGACACCATTGATAATCTTTCCGCAGGTACATACACGGTGGTGGTAACAGACAGTCTCGGTTGTTCCGCGACTGACAGCATCACGGTGAATGAGCCATCCGCAATTTTTATGAATGCTTCATTTAATCCTGTGACCTGTCCGGACGGAAATGATGGGTTGATTGACCTTTCAGTTTCCGGGGGTACGGGAAATTATACGTACTTATGGTCAAACGGAAGTGTCAGTCAGGATTTGAATGGAATTGCTGAAGGGTTTTATTCCGTCATCGTCAGCGATGATGATAATTGCACAGCAACAGCGAGTTTCACCATTCAGGTCGGCACCCGTTTTGAAATTTCAGCCAATACGGTAAATGCCGCCTGCGGGGTGAATGATGGCGTGATTGACTTAACGGTGTTGTCCGGCACGGGAACTTACAGTTATGCCTGGACAGGTGGATTGCCTGCGGTAGAAGACCACAATAACGTGGAAGCAGGCACTTACTCGGTAACAGTCACCGACCTTGGAACCAATTGCGAGCAATCGCTTGCGGTGGTGGTTGAAAATACCGGACGACCGAATGTAACAGGATTAACATTTGACGCAACGGATTGTACAATACAAGACGGCAGCATTGAATTGCTCGTTACCGGAGGCAGCGGTTTGTACAGCTACAATTGGTCAAACGGAAATACGAATCAGAATAATACCGGATTAAGTTTTGGAAGTTATACCGTCACTGTGACGGATGATTCATTTTCCTGCATTGCTATCAATACATTTGAATTGTTTGCGGTAAACGGCATCACCCTCAACGGAGTGGTAACAGATGCCACCTGCGGAGCAAGTAATGGCTCTATCACGCTTTCGGTGTTGAATGGAACAGCTCCTTACACTTTCCTTTGGTCAACGGGCGCTGTTACGCAAAACCTCACTGTGGTGGGATTGGGTACTTACAGCGTCACCGTGAATGATGCCGGCAATTGTTCGGGCACGGAAGTGTTCACCGTCAACGAAAGCGGTCCGCAAGTAACGGCAGTGGTGAATGATGTTTCCTGCAATAGCTATTCCAACGGGTCCATCATTCTCACCGTGAGCGGGGGCAGCGGTAACTACAGTTATTTTTGGTCGAATGGCATCAATATCAAAGACAATACTTTCCTTTCTCCCGGACTTTTTTCAGTCACTGTCACGGATGTCAGCAATCAGTGTTCAACGGCTGAAATTTTCAACATCGTTGAACCGCTTGCACTTACGATGAATGCTGACAGATTCAACATTTCCTGTCACGGAGAAGATGATGGCAGTATTAACCTGTTTGTTTCCGGAGGCGCTTCCCCTTATACCTTTATGTGGACAGGTCCTTCCGGTTTTTCATCTAATGATAACAATATAACTCAATTAGCACCCGGAGATTACGAAGTAATGGTGTTGGATGATAACACCTGTGAATCATTCCTTTCAGTCACCATTGAAGAGCCTGCACCCATGATTCTGACTTTGGGCAACACGGATGTCAGTTGCGGTGGTGAAGCGGACGGCAGCGCGTGGGTGATTGTGAGTGGTGGCGCTTCGCCCTTCTCCTACTTGTGGAGCAGAGGTTTTCCAGATGATGTGGATTCGGTGACCGGCTTGATTGCCGGAGCGATTGAAGTCACGGTGACGGATGCAAACGGATGCTCGGCAACAGGCAGCCTGACGATTAACGAACCGCAGCCTTTGATTTTAACCGTAGTGAAAACCGACATTTCCTGCAACGGTTTGAATGATGGAGTTGCCTGGGCGGAAGTATCGGGCGGCACACCAAATTATACCTACGTATGGAATGGCGGTATTCCGGTTGGCATATTCGGTGACACTGTAACTGCACTAACTTTCGGTTTCGTCACAGTCATAGTAACGGATGACAATGCTTGTTCAAAAACAGACAGCATTGAAATCATCGAGCCGCTGGAACTCACCACTGTCATCAGCGGAGTGGACATCAGTTGTTTTGGCGGCAGTGACGGCTCCGCTTCCGTTACGGCAAGTGGCGGCACTTTGAGTTACACCTATCAATGGTCTGCCGGAACCAACCCGACCACGCCCGATGTCACGGAGTTGCTGGCAGATGTGGTTTATGTAACCGTCACCGATGCCCGTGATTGTATCGCGGTGGACAGCATCACTATCAACGAACCCTCACCAATTACGCTGGTGATGGACAGCAATAATATTTTCTGCAACGGAATTGCCGATGGTAAAGCGTGGGTAACGGTTTCAGGCGGAACGCCTTCAACGCCCGGTCAGGATGGCTACACTTATAATTGGGATTTCGGCACTCCGGTTGGCATTGGCGACACCGTAATTAATCTTGATGCCGGAGTTGTGACGGTAATAGTGGCGGATAGCCGGGCTTGCGAGGCAACCGAAAGTGTTGAAATTACAGAGCCAACTCCCATCGTGCTGACGATAAACAGTCTCAACATCAGTTGTTTTGGCGCGAATGACGGAGAAGCATGGGTGGAAGCAACTGGCGGTTTGCCGGGCAATGTAGTTCCTTACACTTATTTGTGGGATAAAGGATTCCCGAATGATGAAGACACGGTGAGAGGATTGGATGCAGGTTTGGTTACGGTGACGGTTGCCGACATTGCCAACTGTACCGCAACAGCCTCTGTGGATATTCTAGAACCGAATGAAATTTTCCTCACCATCACCAAATCGGACATTACCTGTTTCGGATTAACGAATGGAGAAGCCACAGTTTCCGCGAGTGGCGGCACCCCCGGCTTCACCTACGAATGGAGCGTGCCGGACACATTACCCGGTGGTGTAACTGCAGTAAACCTTGGCGCGGGAATCGTTTCGGTAACGGTGACCGATTCGCGCCTTTGCAGTGATTCTATTTCCATTGATATTATTGAACCGGTTGAATTAATTCTTGCCATCTCGCAAACAGATGTTTCCTGTTTCAACGGCAATGATGGAACAGCAAAAGTTGTGGCAACAGGCGGCACGCCATCACAACCCGGAGCAGCAGGTTATACTTATCAATGGACGGACGGAACCACCATAGCGCCCAATGATTCTGTGCATAGTTTACTTGCAGGAACTGTTGTTGTAACAGTTACTGATGCCCGCGGATGCAGTGATACTATCAGCGCCACACTTACCCAACCGGCAACCGCGCTCACGATTGATGTGATTGATAAAACCGACATCTCCTGCTTCAACGGCAATGACGGAACAGCATGGGTGGAAGTAAGCGGTGGCACACCTGCCTATACTTACAACTGGACGCGCGGCATTCCCGGTTTGACACCGGACACCACCACGCAACTCACCGCGGGCAGTGTGGACATTACAGTGGCGGATGCCAATAACTGTACTGCAACAAGTACCATCACAATTCTGCAACCGGATGAATTAATTCTCACGATTGCAGTGGACAGCAACGCAAGTTGCAATGCAGGCGCGGATGGCGGTTTAACCGTCAGGCTCACGGGCGGCACTGCTGATTACACTTACACATGGTCGCATGGTCCATCCACACCGGGGTCTTCGCTGACTGCGAATACCGTTGCCGGATTAACGGTAGGCAACTATGAAGTCACTGTAACGGATGCCAACAACTGCACGGAACAAATCAGCGCGGTCATCACCGAGCGTCCGGGTCCGCAGCAAACCGCAGCGCCCGATATTCAGCGCCCGAGTTGCAATCAAAATGACGGCTCCATCATGGTCAATTTCATTTCCAATGATTTACCCGTCACGTATTCATGGTCGCACAACACCGCGCTGAACAGCCCGATGGCAACGCTTTTAATTGAAAATACTTACAGCGTGACTATCACTGACCGCAGCACCTGCGATACGGTGCTCACTTTCATCCTCACGGATATTCCCGGACCTGAGGTGGAATTTATCAAAATCAAAGATTCTTACTGCGATGATAATGACGGGCAAGCGACCGCCATCCTCACCGGTGGCAATCCGCCATATTCATTCGAATGGGTGTTAAATAATGTCACCATCTCTAATGATTCCATCATCACCGGCTTGTCCGCTGACCTCTACAGTCTCATTGTGGGAGACGCGCTCGGCTGCGACACGCAGTTCAATTTCACGATTTTCAACATTGGTTCACCGGAAGTGGAAATACTGACGCCCACACCTCAAACTATTTTCCCCGGACAAACCGTGGAGATGTTCACTGCGGTCAGCATACCCACCGTCACCTATGAGTGGACGCCTGCCACCAACATCACCTGCACGGATTGTTCCGCACCCGTGGGAAGCCCCACCACCACCACCACCTATCGCCTGATTGTTGTGGACACCACCACGTTATGTGTGGACACGGCTTACATGACCATCGTGGTGAAAGATGAAAAAAATTTTTTCGTACCCAATGTCATCACACCCAACGGGGACGGCATCAACGACACCTGGCGCATCGTAGAGTTGCAGGAAGTTTTCCCCGACCATGAATTGGTAATTGTCAACCGCTGGGGCGATGAAGTGTTTCGCGCGAAAAATTATAACAACGACTGGGGCGGCACCTACAACGGTAAAAAGCTGCCGGACGGCACCTATTATTACATCATCAAGCTGAATAATATTTCTAAATCCCTCACCGGACACGTCACCATTATTTCAGAATAAAATAAACAGCATCTTCCATGATATTCATTTTCAAAAACACGGAAAATAAAACCGGCAAGACTTTCTTCTTCGGAAAAGGAGTGAAAGGCTGGAGTTTAGCGGTCATGCTGATTTTCAGCATCCAACTTGCTTTTTCCCAGCAACTGCCAATTTTCAGCCTTTACCAGGAAAACGGTTTCGCGCTGAATCCCGCCATCACCGGCTCTGAAGGTTATGGCATTCTCGGAGTTTCTTACCGCCACCAATGGACAGGTGTGCAGGAAGGTCCCCGAACGGTGAGCGGTGGTTATCGCATGCCGATTTACAGTAAAGGCGACCAGTTTCAGCGCGCGGGCAATTTCATTGGCGTGGGCGGTTATGTGCTGAATGATAAAACCGGACCCACTTCTTATTTCCAGGGAAGCGTTACGATGGCATATCATCTTTCTTTCGCCAAAATCAACCCGTTTTCCTGGGCGGCATTTTTGCGCAAGAGCCACATGTCCTTCGGCTTGACCGCCTCCGCGCATCAATATCGCCTCAACTCCACCGAACTCATTCCCGAATCCGCCAACGACCTGCTTGTGATTGCCGCGGATGATGCCCGCATACTACCCAATGCCGGGCTGGGCATATACTATTACTACGACAAGTTTTTTATCGGATTCTCTATGCCTCAGGTGGTGCCCATGAGCATCCGCTTCACCGATGATTTTGGTGAATCCGCCATCAAAAGAATTAATCACTATTATGCGGTAGCCGGTGGAAAAATTCCTTTAGGGAATAAAATGCCGGGTTCAAAAACGCCTAAAGGCTATGTTTATAAATTCTATCTCGAACCGATGGTGTGGTTCAGGCAGGTGAATGGCGCGCCTTACCAGTATGATATTTATGCAAGATTCAGACATAAAGATTTGGTGTGGGTGGGCGCAGGTTATCGTTCCTCCAAAACAATGGTGGTGGATGCCGGATTTATGGTGAAAAAACAATTGCGCTTTGGTTACGCCTATGACCTCGGCATCAACGAAATGAGTTCCTACCTCGGCAGCACCCATGAAGTCATAGTCGCCTACCTTTTTGACCTCGGACCTAAATACAAGCGTTAGGCTTTCCCGCGCAAAATAATTTATTGGCGCTTGCTCCGTTCGTCTATGCCTTGCTTTGATGAGTAGCGTCCCGCGATTGTGGTGTCTTACCTCCGGGGGAGGAATCTTGAGTTTAATGTCTAAAGTTTAATGTTTAAAGTGTCATGCCGGACTCGTTCCGGCATCCCCTTGTGTTTGTTACTCTCCGCTATAGCCCACAGTCCACGGTGCTCGCGCAAGGATTTAGGCGATTGCGAAGGCTGTCATGCTGAGTTCATCGAAGCATGGCGGCAGTACGCACAGACAGAATCCAGCCCTCAAAGGGATGGAATCTGTTACTCCCCCCTAATACACACAAAACCCCGGAAAAGAATCCTCAGAACCGAGTAGCTTTTCAAGCAGAATTATGCGCTTGCCGAATTCATTCCAGAGGCGGTAGAAGCCTGAGATTTCGGTGATGAGTTGGTTGTGTTCGCTGATGAATTCGTTGCAGGTGTGCAGCAGTTCAGCGTTGGCGTGGTAATGATAAGTAAACACATTGGTTGCGCTTTCCATTTCATCATCAAAGGAGGCGTAGTCGGTTGCCATGCGGGAGTCATGAAAGTAGGTGATGACCAAGTCGCGCAACTGTTGCAGTGGAGAATGTTCCTGCTCGTCATCCATTTCAATTAAATGATTATAATCCTTGATTAATTTTTCCATCCGTTTGCTGAAAGGTTTCAGACTGGCGTCAAATTCAAGGATGCGGTCGTTCAGCGTGAGCAGATTGTTTTGGAATTTGTTTAATTGTTTGTCCGTGAGTTTGCCCGGGTTTTCCATCAGGCGGTCGGCAGTGAGCAGTTTGGCGTCCATTTGTTTTTTGAGCGTGTTAAATTGTTTGTTCAGTTCCTCGCGTTCGAGGTTGATTTTTTTAAAACGCTTGTACAACGCTTCCACATCTTTTTTGCGCGACCATTCTTCATCATGCCATTTAATCATTAGCCGCTGTAGCTTTTCATCGCGCTTTGTCCACGTTTTATTTTCATCAATCTGATAGCTGATTTTCCGAAGCGGATGGGGGGTGGTTTTTAGCATTTCGGGTGTGGGAGTTTGTAGTTTAATGTTTAAAGTTTGAAGTCCACAGACCACAGACGGCAGACCACAGTTTTGCTCGCGCAAGCATTGAGGCTCTACTCGCGCAAGCATTGAGGCGATGGCATTGAGCGAAAGCCTGCTTGTGCGTTTATGTCCATAGTCCATAGACCATAGTCCATTGTTATTTGTTAATTGTTAATTGTTATTTGACCGCAGTCAAAAATCGTAAATCCAAAATCAAAAAATCGTAAATCTCTCCCCCCTGTCCCTCTACTCGCGCAAGCATTGAGGCGATTGCTTGGAGTGAAAGCCTGCTTGTGCGCTTCGTGTATCGTCTCCGTCAAAAAATCGTAAATCTAAAATCTAAAAATCGTAAATCCCCCTCCCCTGTCCCTTTTACAAAAAAACCCCGGTTTACGATTCACATCACGATGAACCGCAAACCGGGATTGTAATAATCAGATTAACCTACGATACTCATCGCGGGGTCGGAGGGTACAGCGGGACCGTTTGCGCCAACGGCAATCACGCGACACCATACATTGGTGAGCGGCTGCAAGCCGGTCATGATGTATTTTGTGCGGGTGATGGTGGCGACATGCTCCCATACCGTTCCGGGATTCGCGGGGTCAGTGTGAGTTTTCTGAATCATATACGAGTGACTTCCGCGGTCTCTCTTGTATCTGACTTCCACCTCACCGGTGTTGCCCGTCCAACTGGCGCGAACGTCTTGCACCTTGTCCACAAAAAGAGGTGATTTTGATTTGGCGATTTTGAATTTCGCCATTTCAACAATCGTAATTTTTTCCTCTTCCGTGGGCGCTGTGCTTGCTACCGAAAAAACGTAAGCCAGCAAACGAAGCACCAGCCCGGTTACGATTTCACGCTGCGTGTTGCGCTCCAGCTTTGAAACCGTTGAACCGTTTTTTGCCGCGTTGATTTTAGCCAGCAACGAATCGTTGGCTGTTTGCAACTCGGCTACTGATGGGTCAGGGCTGGGAAACACTGACGGGTTAGTGCCTACACCCTGGACTTTGTCCGAGATGTTCACCACGAAATCGGAACTCTTCAGTCCGGTAAATTCCGTGGTATTGATTTTGAATGCCTTCATAAAGTTTGTTTTTTTTAAAGTGAAAAAATGAAGCTATCGCTTGTTGTTACGTGGATGATAATTTCAATGTTGCGTTTATAAGAATATAAAATGAATATAAATTCAAAAATGCAATTAAATTAAACATCAATAATGCGTTTAAATGAGTTATATTAAATCATTCACTTTCAATAAATTATCAAGTTAATATTTACAGGCATTTGTGCCGAAAAATAAAAATGGAAAAAAATGGAAAAAATTTATTTTCTGCGCCTCATTCCGGCTCCGTGCTCCAATTCTCCATCACCGATTCTCTTTCATTTAAAGCGAGCAATGCGGCTGTGATGAAACTCTATTGTTAGTTGCCGCTTTTGATTTCGAAATTGAAATTCACCCCGGTTTTTTGATAAAAACCCCGCGCTACTTAACATAATACTAGATTTTTAAGCTATTTATGCGACCAAGTAAGCTATTTATGCGACCAAGTAAGCTATGTGTGCGACCAAGTAAGCTATGTGTGCGACCAAGTAAGCTATGTATGCGACCAAGTAAGCTATTTGTGCGACCAAATAAGCTATGTGTGCGACCAAGTAAGCTATTGTATTGAACAAATAGGCTAAAGTGCAGACCAAATAGGCTAAGAATTTGGACAAATTGACAACTTATAACCCGGATGCCTGCTTGTGCGCCTCTTGTCAGATTCCCATTTCAATCATAAAATATACAGCTTCTTTTCCTCTTAACAATTCCATCAAAAAAAATATTTTCATAAAAGTTTGGATTTTTAAAAATGATTACAGACCTTCGATTCATTACTTAAGGCAACGAGGCATTTGATCATTTAAAAAAAATCATCCTCATGAAAAAGTTCGTTGCAGTTTTCACAGTGGTTGCCGGTATTTCCGCGACACTGTTCTTTACCCCCCCCAACATACTAATTCACTTTAATTCGTTTTCCGCTGTTGCGGAACCCTGCCAGGGTTCGGCAGCGGAAGCCGCTGATGCTCGCGCCAGCCTCCCGCTTGTGCCAAACAGTT